>NC_013124.1:924924-1233232 GCF_000023265.1 Acidimicrobium ferrooxidans DSM 10331 | reverse complement strand
ACTGCGGCTCGGATCGGCCCTCACGATCGCGATCGGCGCGGGGGCGCTCGGCTACGGTGCGATGGCCGTCGCCGACCGTCACTGGATCGCCTTTGTCGCCGTGTTGGTGTCGTACCTCTCGCAGGCGGTGTTCTGGGTGGCCGGTCAGACCATCGTCGGCTCGCTGGTCGCAGGACGTACGCTCGACCACGTCTTCGCGCGGCTCTTCCTCGCCACCAACGCTGGTATCGGCCTTGCGTCGGCGCTCGGGGGCCTGTATCTCGGGCGAGGCCAGCTCGTGCACTACCAGGTCTTGTGGTTGATCGCCGCTGGTGTCGAGGCGGTGGCGGCGGTGCTCGTCGCGGTGCGGATTGCGCCGCGGGTGCCCCGTACAGGCTCGAGGCACGCGCGTCAGCGAGGGGGCTACCTTGCCCTGTTGCGGAGCAACGTCGCGCTGCGTTGGTTTCTGCTCATCGAGATCGGGCTCCTCCTTGCGGGCTATGCCGAACTCGATGGGGGGTGGGGGGCCTTCGTCGTCGTGCAAGTCGGTGCACGACCGGCGATTCTCGGATTCGCGCTGACGGTCAACACGATCGTCATCGTGGTGCTCCAGGTCCCCGTCAGTCGTGCCACGAGGCGGTGGCGCCGTTCACGACAGCTGCTCGCGGCGACCATCGCATGGGCAGCGAGCTGGGCGATCGCTGCGGTTGCGCTGGCAGGTCGCGCCGATCGCGGCTTCGCAGCGCTCTGTCTCATCGTGGCGATGGGTGTGTTTGCCGTCGGCGAGACGCTCTACTCGCCGGTCGCGCCCGCCCTCGTCAACGCCTTGGCGAGCGACGAGGAGCGAGCTCGGGCGAACGCGCTCTCAGGGTCGCTCTGGTCGACGACCGCGGTCCTCGCATCGCCACTCGCTGCAACCGTCATTGCGCTCGCGCCGCTATTCACCTGGATCCTCGGCGTGCTCGGGCTCGCCGTCGGGCTCGCCGTCGTCCAGGTGCCGGTCCTTGGGAGGATCCTCCCGCGCGCCTTGGACGTCCCGATGCCCGGGTCGGAGGTCAGCGACTAGGCGACGCGGGTCCGTCGGGCAGCTTGCCAGAGGGCGATGTAGGCCGCGAGCGCAACGACGAACGCGAGCGCCATCGCCACAGAGAGGATCTGGTGCTGGGCACCGGTGTTGACGAAGGCGATGCCGGCGCCGATTGCGGCGATGATCGAGAGCACGCCGACGACTGCGGCACCGAGGGCGTGGGGGACGCCGGAGTCGATGGCGGTGTTGACGACCATCGCGCCGTTCACGAGGAGCGCGAAGCCGATCGCGGCGTGGACGTAGAGCACCCAGCCTGGGTGCGCTCCGCCCCAGGGGTCGTGCACAGGGATGTGCACGAGTGCGTTGGTTGCGAGGCCGAAGGCGAGCTCGACCATCAGTGCGCCGACCGAAGCGATGCCGAAGCGACGCAGTCGGGTTCGCGGTGAGCGATCAACCATGGGGACAAGGCTACAGGTCGGGGCCACCATCACGCCGTCACGGCGGTGTCACGGCAGGGGCGGTCGCGCGTCTCAGGAGCGTCACAGATCGCCGGTTGTGTGTCGGCTCCGCGTGTCGCGGCGCGAGGCTGGACTCATGCAACAGGTGGTGTGTCGTCCATGACGTTCGCGACCGAGCTCATCGTGCTCGCCGTGGCCTTGGCGGTGACCTGGCGCGTGCTCGGCGCGTACATGGCCGGGGTGTACGAGGGCCGCTACAGCCTCTTGGTTCGACTCGAGCGGCCCGTGCTCGCGCTCGTCGGCGTGAGCGCGAGCGAGGAGCAGTCGTGGCAACGCTATGCGCGCTCCCTCCTCGTCTTCTCCGGTGTCTCGATCGTCGTCACCTACCTGATCATCGTCTCCCAAGCGCACTTGCCACTCGACCCGCAGCACCTCGTTGGCGTGCCGCCTGCTCTCGCCTTCAACACTGCGGTCTCGTTCGTGACCAATACGAACTGGCAGAACTACGCCGGCGAGACCACGATGTCGTACTTCTCGCAGATGGCGGCCCTCGCGGTGCAGAACTTCGTTTCGGCTGCCGTCGGGATCGCCGTCGCGATCGCGCTCGTGCGCGGTATCGCTCGGCGGGGGCGCGCCACCATCGGCAACTTCTGGGTCGATACCGTCCGCGGCGTGTTGTGGATCTTGCTACCGATCTCGCTGGTGATGGCGGTGGTCTTCGTGTGGCAGGGTGCTCTCGAGACGCTGGGTGGCCCCGTGCACGTCGTCGACGCCCTGAACGGGGTCCACCAGGTCATCCCCCGTGGCCCGGTTGCCTCTCAGGAGGTGATCAAGCAGCTCGGCACCAACGGCGGCGGCTACTTCAACGCCAACGGTGCTGACCCCTTCGAGAATCCGACGGGCCTCACGAATGTCCTCTCGATCTACCTCATCCTCGCCATCCCGGTGGCCCTGACCTACACCTTCGGCCGCATGGTGGCGAGCGTCCGCGATGGGGTTGCGGTCCTCGCTGCGATGGGGATCATCTTTGGCGTGACCCTCGCGGTCGCGCTCGTTGCCGAACACCAGCCGAACCCCGCGATCCAGCATGCTGCCGGGGCGCTGGCCAGCCGTGGCAACCTCGTCGGGAAGGAGTCGCGCTTTGGCATCGACAACTCCACGCTCTACAACATCGTCTCGACGCAGACGTCGACAGGATCGGTCAACTCCTCGATGGACTCCTATACCCCCATCGGCGGCCTCGCCATGATGGCCGGCATGGCTTTCGGGGACATCACACCTGGAGGGGTGGGGAGCGGTCTCTACACCATGTTGATCTTCGCGATCGTCACCGTGTTCATTGCGGGGCTCATGGTCGGGCGCACACCGGAGTATCTGGGGAAGAAGATTCAGCGCACGGAGATCATCTGGGCCTCGGTGGGTGTGTTGGTCATGCCGATCACGGTGCTCGTTGCTACCGGGGTTGCGATCGCGCTCCCGAGCGCGCGCGCCGCGATCTTGAACGCGGGGCCGCACGGCTTCTCGGAGGTGTTCTACGCCATGCTGTCCCAAGGCAACAACAACGGATCGGCGTTCGCCGGGCTCTCGTCGAACACCGATTTCTACAACATCGTCGGTGGGATCGTCATGCTGCTGGGTCGCTTCGGTGTCATGGTGCCGGTCCTGGCACTCGCCGGAAGCCTCGCCGCCAAGGAACCGGTGCCTGCCACCGCCGGCACGTTCGACACAGCGACGCCGATGTTCGCGGGGCTGTTGATCGGCGTCATCATCCTCGTCGGTGCCCTCAACTTCTTCCCAGCTCTGTCGCTCGGTCCGATCGCCGAGGCCGTCGCCCATGGGAGGTTCTTCGCATGACCGCACCCACTCGTCCATCCGCCACGCCCGTACGTGGGGTCGCCAGTTCGCGCTCGCTGACCGACCGCACGATTCTACGCGTCGCCCTGCGGGGGTCGCTGACGAAGCTCGATCCCCGTGTGCAAGTGCGCAATCCCGTCATGTTCGTCGTCTACCTCGGCACCATCGTGACGGCGATCGCCTCCATCGTGCATCCATCGCTGTTCTCGTGGCTGGTGACGGTGTGGCTCGCCTTCACCGTGCTCTTCGCCAACTTCGCCGAGGCGATGGCGGAGGGGCGGGGCAAGGCGCAAGCAGACGCCCTGCGCCGCACCCGTACGCAGACCGAAGCTCGTCGTCTGCGTGACGACGGAACCGAGGAGCGGGTGCCGGCGACGCAGCTCGTCGCGGGCCAACTCGTGGTCTGCGAGGCTGGTGACGTCATCCCTGCCGATGGCGAGATCACCGAGGGTGTCGCCTCGGTGGATGAGTCGGCCATCACCGGCGAGTCTGCACCCGTCATTCGAGAAGCGGGTGGTGACCGATCGTCCGTCACCGGTGGCACACGCGTGCTCTCAGACCGCATCGTCGTTCGGGTCACCGCGGGTGCTGGGGAGAGCTTCCTCGATCGCATGATTGCCCTCGTCGAGGGTGCCGATCGACGACGAACGCCCAACGAGGTAGCGCTCTCGATCTTGCTCGTCGCCCTCACGGTGATCTTCGTGCCGGTCGTGGTCGTCCTCGAGCCCTATGCCCACTATGCGCACGTCGGCATCCCGATCGTCGATCTCGTGGCGCTGCTCGTGTGCTTGATCCCGACCACCATCGGCGCTCTCCTGTCGGCGATCGGGATCGCTGGCATGGACCGGATGGTCCAGCGCAACGTGCTCGCGATGTCGGGTCGTGCCGTAGAGGCCGCTGGCGATGTCTCGACGCTGCTGCTCGACAAGACCGGAACCATCACCTTTGGCAATCGCATGGCGTCACGGTTCATCGGGATCGGCGGTGTGGCCGATGGCGACGTCGCTGCCGCAGGGCGCCTGGCGTCACTCGCCGACGAGACCCCGGAGGGTCGCTCCATCGTCAAGCTCGCCAAGGACGCCTACGGTCTTCGTGATCCCGTCGACCCGGCGTCGCTGCGGTTCGTGCCGTTCACGGCGACCACGCGCATGTCGGGCGTCGACACCGACGAGGGCTCGATACGCAAGGGTGCGACCGAGGCGGTCAAGGAATGGGTCCGTCAACAGGGTGGCGTGATCCCAGTCGAACTCGATGAGCTGTCGGCGTCGATCGCGCGCGAGGGAGCAACGCCGCTCGCCGTCGCAGCTGGCGATCGCGTGCTCGGGCTGATCGAGTTGCGCGACGTGGTCAAGGCCGGGATTCGTGAGCGCTTCGAACAGCTGCGCGCGATGGGTATCCGTACGGTGATGATCACGGGTGACAATCCGCTCACCGCCTCGGCGATCGCGGCCGAGGCGGGTGTGGATGATTTCTTGGCCGAGGCCACACCCGAGCGCAAACTTGAGCTCATCCGCGAGGAACAGGCGGACGGCAAGCTCGTCGCCATGACGGGTGACGGGACCAACGACGCCCCGGCCCTGGCACAAGCCGACGTGGGCGTCGCGATGAACTCCGGCACGGTGGCTGCGAAGGAGGCCGCCAACATGATCGACCTCGACTCGAGCCCGACCAAGCTCATCGACATCGTCGAGGTGGGCAAGCAGATCCTCATCACCCGCGGTGCGCTGACGACCTTCTCGATCGCGAACGATCTGGCCAAGTACTTCGCGATCATTCCGGCGCTCTTCGTCACGGCCTATCCGGGTCTCTCGGTCCTCAACATCATGCACCTACACTCGCCGGAGAGTGCGATCCTGTCTGCCGTGATCTTCAACGCGCTCGTCATCGTGGCGCTCATTCCGCTGGCCCTGCGAGGGGTGCGCTTTCGACCGTCGTCGGCGAGGTCGATCATTCGGCGCAACGTGTTCATCTATGGGATCGGAGGCGTGATCGTGCCCTTCATCGGCATCAAGCTGATCGACCTTGTGCTCGCCGCGACGAGGGCGTTCTCATGATCCGGACGCTCCTGCGCTCGGTGCGCGCCGCGGTGGTCTTCCTCGTGCTGTGTGGTCTCGCGTACCCGCTCATCGAGGTCGCGATCGCCCAGACGGTCTTTCCTCGCCAGGCCGAGGGGTCATTGACACCCGACGGCTCGACGCTCGTCGGCCAGACCTGGCGGGGTGCGCGCTGGTTCCATGGGCGTCCCGATGGCGACGATCCCATGGCCACCGGCGGCACGAACCTCGGTCCGCGCTCGGCCGCCTTGGTCAGTGCGACGCGACGGCTCGTTGCGTACTGGCGGGCAGAAGGGGTGGTGCCGACGGAGGAGCTCGTCACCACCTCGGGCAGCGGGGTCGATCCGCAGATCTCGGTCGCGAGTGCACTGGCGCAGGTGCCCATGGTGCACCGCGCGACCGGAGTTCCGGCCAGCGAGCTGCGCCGCTTGGTTGCTCTGACGGCGACTGGTCCAGAGTTCGGGTTCCTTGGTGAGCGGGTGGTGGATGTCCTTGCGCTCAACATGGCGCTCGCGCGTCTCGAGCGCAAGGCGGCGATCAGCCGTTGAACTCATCCGGACTCGGGTCGTAGTCGCGAACGCCGATGACGTGGACGTCGATCCCGACCGGTCCGGCGAGTCGCAGCAGTCGGTTCAGCACGGAGCCGTGGAGGATCTCGTCGATGCGCCGGCGCCTCGAGGCGCCGACCACGATCTGGGTGACTTGGCGAGCGCGGGCCTCGTCGACGAGGAGCGTCGCGATGTCGGAGCCGTCACGTTCGATGAGGATCGCGCCGAGGTCGGCGGCGAGCGTGCGGAGCGCGTCGAGGCGAGGCGCATCGCGCGTGGGATCGTACTCGTCGGGGTGTACGAACAGCGCATAGAGGTCAGCGTGGCTGCGGAGCGCCATGCGGGCTGCGCGTCGCAGCACGCGTGGCGACGCCGCGGAGAGCGTGACGCCGGCGAGGTAGCGCTCCTTGGTCTCGAGGATCGCCTGCCAACGAGCCCGGGATGCGACCGCGAGTGTTGGGGTCGGGACCTGCGAGTCGGCGACGAAGCGCAGGGCGAGCTCTCGGAGCACGGTGAGGTTGCGGGTGGTGAAGTAGTGCTCGAGTGCCCACTCGATGCGATCGGGCGGGTAGACGTGGCCATGGAGGAGGCGGCGCCTGAGCGCTTGTGGCGAGGAATCGATGAGCTCGATCTGATCGGCGGCTCGAACCACCGCATCGGGGACGCGCTCGCGAACGGGCACGCCGAGGAGGTCCTCGACGAGGGCGGCGACGCTCTCGATGTGCTGGACGTTCAGTGTGGTGATGACGGAGATACCGGCTTCGAGGAGCGTCGCGACATCCTCGTAGCGTTTGGCGTGGGCGCCGAGTCCGGGCACGTTGGTGTGAGCGAGCTCGTCGACGAGGATGACCTCGGGTTTGCGCGCGAGGGCGGCCTCGAGATCGAACTCCTCTGCCGGGCGCCCGCGGTAGGTCCCACGTCGTCGGGCAAGGACGGGGAGGTCTCGAACGAGCGAGGCGGTGTAGTCACGGCCGTGGGTCTCCACAAAGCCAACCACGACGTCCGCGCCCCGGTGGAACCGTCGGAAGCCTTCGTCGAGCATGGCGCACGTCTTGCCCACGCCAGGCATGGCACCGAGGTAGATACGGAAGCGGCCGACGGGTTCGACTTCGGGCGTGGCGACAAGCTGGTCGGCGTCCTCCGTGTCGATCGCATCCATCGGTAGGATCGTAGACGCATGTCACTCCTCAGCACGAGCCGCCGGATGCTGCGCTATCCGGGCGCGGCCGTTGGTGTCGTGACGGTCGCACTGGGTGTCGTCGCGCTCGTTCCGGTGCGTGCGGTCGTGCCGCCAGCGACGGTGGCGTTGGTGCTGGTGGTCCCGGTAGTGGCGAGCGTCGCGATCGGTGGGGCGGTCGCGGGTGTCGCCGCGGTCGCCGCCGGGTTCATCGCCTACGACGTGTTCTTCATCCCTCCCTATGGAACCCTCGCGGTGGGTCGCGGCGTCAATTGGATCCCCCTCGGTATCTACGTGGTGGTGGGCGCAATCGCGATCACGCTGGATGAGCGGTTCCGGCGAAGCCGCGATCGGGCGCTCCGTCAGGCTCGCATCCTCGGCGCGCTCGCCGACCTTCCTGAGCGTCTCCTCGGTGCGCAGAACGCGGCCGGCCTCGTGGGTGCGGCCGTCGAGGCGCTGGCTCGCGTCAACGGTCCAGGTGGCGCGGCTCTCGTTCGAGCCGATGGCGCAGGGGAGCTGATCTGGTCGGGTTCGAATGCCGAGCACGCTGCTCGTGTGCAACGAGCCTTCTCCTCGGATGCAACGGGTCGGGGCTCGATCGTGCTGCGCGAGCGTGGGTTCGAGGCCCGCGGTTCCATCGTGAGCACGTTGGGTGGGCCCGAGGGAACCCTGGTTGTGTGGGGTCCACGCCTCGACGAGGCGACCGTCGGTGCGCTCGAGGTCGTCGCACACCAGCTCTCGGCGGCGCTCGAGCGCGACCGGCTTCGCCAGGCCGAAGTACGCCTCGCCACGCTCGAGCAGGTCGACGGCTGGCGTCTGTCACTCCTTCGGACGGTGTCGCACGATCTCTTGACACCGCTCGCGAGCATCGAAACGGCCGTGAGCACGGTGGCTGCCTTCGGGGCGGCTATCGCGCCGAGCGACCACGACGAGCTCCTCGAGACGGCGCTCGCACAGTGCCGGCGAGCGAGCACGCTGGTCGAAGATCTGCTGGACGTGAGTCGACTCGAGGCAGGCGTGCGGCGGGTCCGGCGGGTGGTGTGCGAACTTGGGGAGGTGGTCCACGATGCGGTTCGAGCGGTCGAGGTACGTGGGTTCGGGTCTGAGGTTTGCGTGCTCGCCGACGGGCCGGTGAAGGTACTCGGGGACGCCTCCCTGCTGCGCGAGGTCGTCTGGAACCTCGTGGACAACGCGGTTCGGCACGGACCCCTCGGCGATGTCGTGGAGGTGCGAGTTCTGGAGCAAAGTGGCGATGCGCTCATTGAGGTCGTCGACCACGCCCCTATGAGTGGCGATGTCGACCCGAGAGGCTTGTTCGACTGGTTCCACGCCTCGGGCGTCTCGGGTCGCACGGGCCTCGGGCTCGCCATCGCACGCAGCTTTGTCGAAGCGCACGGTGGACGCGTCGAGTTCGAATCCGAACCGGACGCTACCAGTGTGCGCGTCGTGTTGCCGAGGTTGGTGTGAGTTCGATCCTGATCATCGACGACGACCCTGCCCTTGCGCGCGTGCTCGCGATTGGGCTGCACGCAGCCGGCTACGAGGTCCAGTCGGCACTTCGAGGCATCGAAGGTCTCCAGCGAGCGGTTGCGGATCCGCCGGAGGTCATCCTCGTCGACCTCGGTCTTCCGGACATGGATGGGGTGGCACTCGTCGCGCGGCTTCGCGAGTTCCATCGCGGCGGTGTTCTCGTGCTCTCCGCCGCCCATGACGAGCGCATCAAGGTCGCTGCGCTCGACAACGGTGCAGATGACTACGTCACGAAGCCCTTCGGCATTCTCGAGCTCCAAGCTCGTCTGCGTGCACTCGAGCGGCGCCTCGAGGGGTCGGGTCACGTCGTTGCGACCAGGCAGCGCATCAGTGATCGACTGACGCTCGACGCTGCGCGGCGTCTCGTCGTCGACGACGAGCGTGGTCCGGTGTCGCTGTCGAGACGCGAGTTCGATCTCGTGCGCTACCTTGTTGAGCACGAAGGACGTGTGGTGACCCATCGCATGGCGCTCGAGACAATCTGGGGTCCCGGCTATGACGACCCCCATCACCTGCGGGTGGTGGTATCGCGCATACGCGCCAAGCTCGGCCCGGCCCAGGGCGCGTTGCGGTCGGTGCCGGGCGTGGGGTACGAGTGGCGCAGTGCCACGAGCGGACCTGGAGCGACGTGAGCGACGCCCCTCTCGAGAGCGACCATGCTGTCAAGGTTGCGCTCTTCGACCGGGCCGCCGAGGTTGCGACGGCGCTGGGATCCGGGCGGCGCCTTGAGATCATCGACCTGCTGGCCCAGGGCGAGCGCAGTGTGGAAGAGGTCGCTCGCGAGACGCACCAGAGCGTGCAGAGTGCCTCGCACCACCTGCGTCGCCTGGCGATCGCTCATCTCGTCGCGACTCGGCGCGAGGGCGCACGCGTGTACTACCGCCTGCGTTCACGCGAGGTCGCCGAGCTGTGGTTGCAGCTGACACGTGTGAGCGCACAGCTCGATCGCGACGTCGAGGCGCTCGCGGCTGCGTATCTCGGACCTGAGGAGCTCGCAGGTCTGCGTGCAGCCGACGTCATCGATCGCATGGCTGACGGGTCGTTGGTCGTGCTGGATGTACGGCCGGAGGAGGAGTGGCGTGCGGCGCATCTGCCAGGAGCCGTGCCGGCCCCACTCGTCGCGCTCCGAGAGGTGCCGACGCGGCTCGCACCCGGTTCCGAGGTGATCGTCTACTGCCGTGGTCCGTGGTGTGCGTACGCATCCATCGCGGTGCGGTGGCTGCGAGACCGTGGGATCGAGGCGCGACGGCTCGAGGACGGCTTCCTCGGGTGGCTCGTGGACGGTCGAGCGGTCGAGTCGGGCTCAACGGAGGTGGCCGAGGGCTAGTCTCATTCTTACATTGGTTTGAATGTAGGAATGAGGCGCATGGGCGGTTCTGCTACTCCGAGACTCGGGCTCGGGGCCAATTGGCGGCAGTTTGGCGTGTACACGTTCATCACCGTCATGGTTGGCGCGACCATCGGCGTGGAACGAGTGGCGCTGCCTCCTCTTGCGTCGGCCGTCTTCGGCGTGCGGTCGGTGCTGCTGACAGTGAGCTTCCTCGTCCCGTTCGGCGTCACGAAGGCGATCGGGAACCTCGTCGCAGGTCATCTGTCGGATCACCATGGGCGGCGGACCATCCTGCGCATCGGTTGGCTCTTCGGCGTTCCCTATGCCGTTGGCATCCTCGTGGCGCACGCGTGGTGGGAGGTGCTCGCGGCGAATGCGGTGCTCGGTATCAACCAGGCTCTGACGTGGACCATGGCGGTGACCGCGAAGATCGACCTCGTCGGACCGACTCGTCGAGCGCTCGCGGTGGGAATTGACGAGGCTGCTGGCTACGTCGGTGTCGGGCTTGGCGGCCTTGGTGCTGGATTGCTGCTGGGTGAAGGCGGCCGCAGTGTGGCGCCGTGGATCCTCGCGCTCGTGGTCGTGGTGGTAGGAGGCATGGCGAGCGTGTGGCCTGCGAGCGAGACGAGAGGGCATGCTCTCGTCGAGGCGTCGGCAGATGGGGGGAGCGTAGGTGAGTCGGCGCGACCCGGCCCGTCGCTGCTCCATCTTGCATGGCTCGTGAGCTGGCGGGATCGGGCGCTCGGGGTGGTCTCGGTTGCAGGCATGCTGACCAAGTTCGCTGATTCGCTCATGGCAGCCTTCGTGCCGCTGTTGCTCCTACACGAGGGGGATTCGGTGGCGTTGATCGGCCTGATCGTGGGTGTCTATCTGTGGGTCTGGGGGCTTCTCCAGATCCCCACCGGTCTTCTGGCCGACACGATCGGTCGGCGCTGGCCGGTCGTCGGTGGGATCATCGTCATCGGCGCTGGGCTGGGGTTCGAGGCTCTCGCGCATCGTCCGTTCACTGCGGTAGCCGCGGCGATCGTGACGGGCGTCGGGATGGCACTTGCTTATCCGAACCTGATCGCCATCGTCGGCGATCGCGCGGACCCGCGCTGGCGGGGCGGTGCACTCGGGGTCTATCGGCTCTGGCGTGACGGGGGCTACGCGGTTGGTCCGCTCGTGTTGGGTGTGGTCGCCCAAGCGCTCGGGCTCCGCGCTGCCGTGGATGCGGGTGCAGCGCTCCTCGTCGTCTGGGGCGTCGTGATGGCCCTCACGTTGCCCGAGACTCACCCCGGACGGGTGGGGCGCGCGCGACATCCACACTGAGGGCGCCCCGTGCGATCGCTGAGCGCTCTGTGAGGTGCCAGCGTAGCCCAGAAGCTTCTCAGGCGGGTTTCTTGGTCAGGTAGGACACCGTGCATAGATCACGTACCATGCGAACTGCTCGAAACGTACGGAGGAGCATGACCGCCGGAGCCCTCGGTGTGTCGATGGCGGTTGCGGTGTTCGCGTGGGCGGGCCACGCGGCCGGAGCATCAAGTGGGCTCGATACCCACCCGAGCTCCACCGTCGTCACGAACCCGGCCCCAGGGTCGGTCGCGACGAACTCGCCGCGTTCGACATCGAGCGGGTCCGGCTCGGCATCGACCTCGCTCGTGAGCGCAACGAGCGCGTCCGAGAACTGGTCGGGGCTCGCCGCGCTCGGAAGCGCGGAGCGAAGTGTCCGGGCGAGCTGGACGGCCCCGTCGTTCACACAGGCTGACGTCTCTGCGAACAGCGCGATCGGAGAGTGGGTCGGGCTGGGCGGGATGCGGTCACACCAGTTGATCCAGGTCGGTACGCTCACTGAGCCTGGGCCCAAGGGCGAGGCCCAGACGGTGGCGTTCTTCGAGCAGCTACCGAACGCCGCGGTCGACACAATCACGATTCCCACCGGCGCCACCGTCATGGCGGCGATCACACCCGTCGGGACCGACCGGTGGCGACTCGAACTCACCGTGGCAGGGTCATCGTCGCCGGCGGTCGATACCGTCGTGACGCTCTCGCCGTCGGCGGCCTCAGGTGTCGAGACCTCGGCCGAGTGGATCACCGAGGCACCCACCAGCCAGGCAGGGATCATGAACCTTGCCCCCGTCTCGACGACCGTGATGCGCCACGTCGAGGCGAACGGTGCACCGTTGGCTGAGCTGCCGAGCGGGACGCTCCAGGCCATTTCGATGGTCGACCAACAGGGAGTGACCATCGCGGCTCCGACGGTGTCGCCCTCGAGCGATTCCGTCACGGTCACCACCCAGTACGACGCGACGAGCGGCCTGGGCTCAGGGAGTGCCGCGACAGCCCCGTTTGCCGGTAACGGATTCGGGTTCCAGGCCCCCGGTTTCGGCGGATTCGGCTTTGGCTACGGCTACAGCGGCTACGGCTCCAGCGGCTTTGGCTACGGCTTCGGTGGCACGATCGTTGGCGCGTGATGCGCTTCTTGCGATCTGACGCTGTGCGATCCGGTGGTGCGCGGGCGAGCGGTGCTGGCGAGCACCCGCGGCGTCGCGCTCGGTCACAGACGAGAGTGCGCTCGGACCGGCTGGTGCTCGCACGCCGATCGCCTCGTGAGGTGCAGCCTGAGTGGCCCATGGCAGCGGTGGTGGAACCGCAGCGGTACGAAGGTGCCGGAGCATGGGTGTAGCCGTGCAACTCTCGGAGGGCACGAGTCGTCCATGCGCCGGGCCTCTCGAGGCGATGGCGCCTCGCCGAGGCCCGTGTGCCGGTTCGGGAGTAGTCTGCTCGGTGCGCGCGAGCGCTCGTCGCCGGTGAGGCGAAGTCGGGGCAAGGCTCCGGCGCCGGGAGGCGCCGATGCAGCTCCCTCGTCGATGGTCGTCTCGAGTGGCACGCGGAGTCGATGGCGCTTGCTGGCTGCTCCCGGTCGAACGGCGGTCGGACAGCCTCGATGAGGACGGAGGTCGCAATGGGTCGGATCGTCGACTTTCACGCTGTGAGTACGGACGGACTCGAGGCGTCGCCGTATGCGGAGGCGCTTGCTGGCTTGCGGGCGAACGAGGCGCGTTACTTCTCGACCCACTACGGTCACGCGTTCGAGGTCGAGTCGGCCGACGAAGCGCCAGAGATCGTCGAGTGGGTGGCACGCCTCCTGCGGCACGAGCGCGATCTCGAGATCCAGGCGACGCCCTTGGAGGTCGCTCACTTCGTCGTGGACGGCATCGACTGGACGCACGTGTTCTACGACAACGGCGTGGCCGTCAACGTCCTCTACACGCTCGCGCCAGGTGGCAAGCGCGCGGTCGGCTTCAAACTGGCCGACGGAGTTCCCGTTCCGGGCGAGCTCGAGGAGCGCTTCAAGTTTGCGAGGCAGCGTTCGCGGTTGGCAGGCACCATCCGCGGCTCGTTCTTCGTCATTCGCGGAGACTACGACGTGGTCGCAGCCAGGCCCGCGGAGGGACGTACGCCGCAGTGATCTGATCGGCGTACATACTTGCGAACAGCGCAGCCGCACGGCCTCGGCCAGGGCTCGGACTCTCGACGCGCTCGTGTGGTTCCCCACAGGACTTGCGAGCGCTCACGCGAGGACGTCAGGCCGAGGGTACGGGTGGACTTCCTCTCGGGGGCCGGTCGACGCGATGCCGCCAAGGGCGTTCGTCGCACACCGCGTCGAGCTCATCGTCGAGCTCACCGCCGCGCGAGGATTTCGCCGTGAGGCACGAGGAGCCACCCAGTGGGCGCGTGTGCCCAGCGCAACCAGGCCCGGCTGATGGCGTCGAGCTCGTCGCGATGGGCGAGTTGCGTGGCGAGAGCCGTCGTCGCAAAACCCGACTGCAGGGCCCGTCTCGCCCAGGACTCTCCCCACCAGGCCCGTTCGGCGGAGGTTGCGAACACCCATGTGCTTGCCGATGCGATGACCTCGCGAAAGCCCGCGTCGCTGGCCCATTCGAGCAGGTAACGCCCGGCGTCCGGCTCGCCCCCCAAGGCACGGGCTACCTGCTCGTAGAGCGTCTGCCACCGGTCGAGGTCCGGATCGAGCGGACTCCAGAGGAAGCCCGCGTAGTCGGCGTCTCGGGCCGCGACGATGCCTCCTGGTCGGCACACGCGTCGACACTCTCGCAGGAGCGCGCGTGGATCGGGGACGTGCTGGAGCACTTGGTGGAGATGGACGATGTCGAAGGTGGCGTCGGGCCAGGGCAAGGCCATCGCGTCAGCGAGGACCACGGTCACGTTGTCCAGCTGACGCTCTGCGGCGAGCGCCGCCGTTGCTTGGAGCATGCCGATCTCGGCGTCGAGCGCGACGACCGTGCCTGGTGCCACGATCCGTGCGAGGTCGACGGTGATGGTGCCCGGGCCGCATCCCACGTCGAGGACCGTGGCACCGCGGTGGAGATGGTCGAGGAGGTACGCGCACGAGTTCTCGGCGGTTCGCCGTCGATGGGCGGCCAGCACGCTCTCGTGGTGGCCATGGAGGTACGTACTCGAGGCCATGGGACGAGCCTACCGTCGAGACCTTGGGCGGGCCAGCGGCTGTGTGATCCGATGAGTCGCTGGCCTCGCAGTGGCGCAGAAGCTGGAGCGCATGCCGTGTCTCGTACGTAGGGCTTCGATGCCGGGATGGGAGACGGTGGCGTCCTGGCCCGGCCGACGGACTGGCAGAGAGTGGTGGGGCCGTGAACCCGGCCGAGCATGGCTCGGGCTCGATGCGCGCGTCTCATCTGATGGCGATCAGATCGCCACGTGCCACGGCTCACCGGCCGTGCTGCTGTGATCGGCCGTCGCGCGGTCGGGCTGGAGGCGCCAATCGCCTCTGGCGTGAACGCCGAACAGGTGCGGGACATGACCGAGGTGCCCAGGAGCGTCTACGCCAGGATCGCTCCGCAACCGGGCAGCGGGGGTACTTCCCACGACGAGGGTCGATAGCACTGTCTGGCGAAGCGAAGGCGGACAGCTGCGGCCTCAACGCTCCGCGACTTGCTGCGCGATCGCGGCTCGTCTCGGGTGCGATCATTCGAGCAGGCTGCAAGGGGCGGTCGCGTTCGACGGGTTCACGTGCAAAGCGGCGAGATGAGACGCGGGCTCCCGAGAGTCCTTGGATCTCCATGACGAGTCTGTGTCGACGTTTGACGACGACGTCGACATGCGGTGGGCCGTAGGCACTCGCATTCGAACTTCGACGATCTCCGAGAACGGATCGGGTCGCTCCCCAGGAACTGACTGTCAGCGCGGATCGGTCGTGGAAGCGATAGACCGGTGGCGGACAGCGAGCACGCGCACGACGCGCTCATCATTGTCGAGCTGGTAGATGATCCGATACGTACCGACTCGAAGTGACCACAGTCCCCGAAGCCGTCCCCGAAGGAGGCGACCTGCCTCGGGCTCGCGCTTGAGCAGCCCGAGAGCCTCGACCACTGCGTCGGACAGTGGCCAGTCGAGGTCGATGATCTCCTTGCGGGCGCGCCGGGCGAGCTCGACCCGACTCATCCTCTACGGCGCGACTGCAGTTCTTGGCGGAGCTCGTCGAGCGTCAGGGTCTCCCCACGCTCTACTTCACGTCGCCCCTCGTCGATCGCGGCCATCGTCTCGGTGTCCGAGAGGATCTCAGCCGTCTCCTCCAGGGCCTCGTACTCATCCACTGGGACGAGAACGGCCGCGGGCCGACCATGGCGAGTGACGATGACATGCTCGCGCAGGTCGGCAACCTGGTCGATGACCTGGCTGAGCTCACTGCGAAGCTCGCGAATGGGGACGATCTTGCTCATGCGGGACGTGTACCACATTCGGTACACTTCTCCTGGTGAGCCGTAGTCACTCGTGTTCGAACCTCACTGACGTGTGGGTTCGCGTCGCGTGGCTGGGTCTCGGGGAAATCGACGGTTCCGGACGTCCGACTCGTGCTCCGTCGCGTCGGGGATCATGACCCCGGCCCGCACCCTGGAGCAGGGCTTCTCCGAGGGTGAGCACGCCGCCATCCGCGTCTACCGGTCGGTAGTCGCGCCGAAGGTCGCGGCGCCCTTGCCTCAGGTCTCGGTTCGACGGCCCGGTGCCAAGGGAGCGTGGGATCGACATCGGCGTTGCCACCGGGTTCGCGGGAAAGACCGAGTCCACCCCCACAGGTAGTGGTAACCCATATGGCAGACCGTCTTCGTTCCGCGCCCGCATGCGAACCCGGGCACCGGAGGAGACGTCGTGTCAGAACTTCCATCACAGCTCCGCCAGGGGAGCGTGTCCCGAGCATCTGCGAGCGTCGCCGCCTGCGTCGATCGTGCTCTCTACGTGCGAGGTTCTGGAGGCCTACGTCTCAGGGCGTCAGCACCGCAAAGTCGATGACCTGGTCGCGGCCCTCGGTGGAACGGGGGTCACAGAGAGCGAGGTCTCTCGCATCATCGCAACCTCAGACGAGGAGCTGGCGGGGTTTCGTAGCCGCAGGCTGGACCATCTCTGCCTTCTGCTCCCTCGTCGCCGATGCCACCGACGCGAACGGCCGCCTTGCCCACCAGGTCATCTCCCGTGCCGTCGTGGTCACGACGGGCGTGCATGCCACGTGAGACGCACGAGGTCCTTGGGGTCGTGCGTCGGGGATGGGCAGACCGAGAGGTTCTCGAGGGAGCTCAGGGATCTTGAGGTCTCAGTGGTGTGCGCCTCGTCATCTCCGATGCCAGAGCGGGGGTTCACCAAGCCATCGCGAGGTGCGTCGTCGGGGCGAGCTGGCACAGCTACTGCGTGCAACGTGCGCGACGTGCTCGCTCGCATCGAAGAAGGGGAGCTCAAGGAGATGGTCCTGGCCTCACGATCCGTACGATCGTCGCTCGAGCCGTACCCGGCAGCGCTACGTACCCAGTGCGACCAGGTCATCGACTCCCTTGCCCCCACGCTCCCCGTGGTCGCTACCACGCTCGCCGAGGCCAAGGAGGAGGTCTCACACCTTCACGCACTTCCCAGAGCGCCACTGGCGAACGATCTGGTCGACGAACCCGCTCAGAGCGGTTGAACCACGAGATCAAGCGGCGCACCACGTCGTCGGGGTCTTCGGAAACGACGCCGTCATCCTCCGCCTGTCACCGCTGTCGTGCTCGGCCAGCACGAGGGGTGGGCCGTTGCCGAGTGGCACGACCTGTTGCAGGAGTCCATGGCAGAGCTCGGTGCCACACAGGAGGGCCACGACGACACGAAGGAGACCTCGCAGACGCTTCGGCCCACGAGCACTCCTCCCGTGCTTGAGCCGCTTGCCGAGGAGGAGCCTGCGGTAGTAGGCCGAGGGCGGCCAGGGAGTGCCAGTGAGTGAATGTACACCATCGGTGGGACGTGAGCATCTTGGACGAGCTCCACGTGCACGATGGACACGACGTCGAAGCTACCTGCACAGGAGCCTTCGACCTGCTCTTGACCATGCGTTCGAAAACGGCGATATGGTGGGCCGTAGAGGACTCGAACCTCTGACCCCTTGCGCGTCATGCAAGTGCGCTACCAGCTGCGCCAACGGCCCGATGGGGCCCCACTCTAGCGGACCTCAGTCGTTCCCGATGCGCCCGCCGACTCGCGTACGTCGAGACGCAAGGCATTGCCCACCACCACGAGGGAACTCATCGCCATCAGCGCGGCGGCGACCATCGGCGACAGCAGACCCGCAGCGGCGGCCGGGATGGCGATGACGTTGTAGCCGAGTGCCCATCCGAGGTTCTGGCGAATCGTCCGTACGGTGCGCCGCGCGAGATCGAGCACGGTCGGCACCATGGCGATATCGTCGCCGAGGAGGACGGCGTCCGCGTTGGCCTGAGCGAGATGCGTGCCACCACCGAGTGCGATGCCGAGATCGCTGGTTGCGAGGGCGGCGGCGTCGTTGGTGCCATCGCCGACCATGGCCACGTGGTGACCGTCAGCGCGCAGCTTCGTGACGAGCGCGACCTTGGCCGTGGGATCGAGGCCGATGGCGACGTCGTCAATGCCGAACTCACGCGCCTCGTCCGCGAGGGTTGGGCGGCTGTCACCGGTGGCGAGGATGACCCTCGCGCCAAGGCGGTGCAGTGCCGCCACCGTTGCTGCGGTGCCCTCGCGCGTGCGTTCGGCGAGTTCGATGACGATAGGCGATTGGTCGTCGATGCGGACGAACACTGCTCGCTCGCTCGCGGCAGGGTCCACGCCGGTCGCACCGACAGAGGCGGGAGAGCCGATGGCGATCTCGTGTCCATCGACCCGTCCCGTGACACCGACGCCTGGCGTCTCCACAACGTGCTCGACCACCGGCTCGGGGTCGTTGCCGTCGCCGCTGGCGTTCGCCGGGTCGCCCTCGACTCGACTGAGTGCTCGAGAGACCGGATGGCGTGAGCGCGCAGCGAGTGCCGCGACGAGGCGTCGCTCGGACAGAGCGACGCGCTCGGGCCAGTGGGCAACGAGATCGGCCTCGGTGATCGTGCCGGTTCGGTCCAGCACGACCGTATCGATGGAGGTGGCATGCTCGAGGGCATCGGGGTGTTCGAGCACGATTCCTCGCGCGGCCGCGCGCGTGCTCGCGACGAGGAAGGCGATCGGGGTCGCGAGACCCATGGCGCACGGACAGGCGACGACGACCACGGCGATGGCGCTACTCAGTGCGATGGCGACCGGTGCGCCGATGGCGAGACGAACGAACGCGACGACCACGGCGACCGCAATCACGGCCGGGACGAAGCGGGCCGAGACGCGATCGGCGAGCGTCGCGAGACGTGCCCGGCGGTGCTGAGCCACCTCGACGAGACGAGCCAGCTCGACCACGAGGCCGAGTCGGGCAGGTGCATCGAGTTCGATCGTGAGTGACGAGCCGACGACCGCGTCACCGCCGAGGACCTCGTCACCGGGGCCGACGCGCCGCAGATCGCGACGTCCGGTGCGAAGAGCGCCATCGACGGCCGCATCCCCGTCGAGGACTCGCGCGTCTGCCGGGACGATGTCGCCCGGGCGAACGAGCACCCGGTCGTGTGCCTCGAGCTCGCCGAGGGGAACTTCGTGCAGGCTCCCGTCGTCGTCGATGCGCGCGAGGGTTCGACGGCTGAGCTCTTCGAGAGCGTCGAGACCTGCTCGCGCGCGACGCGTCCAACGTTCCTCGAGCAGCTTGCCGATCCCGATGAAGGCGACGATCATGGCTGCAGCGTCGAAGTAGGTCGGCTCGTGCTGGAGGCCCGCGACGGTGACGATGGCGCTCGCCGTCATTGCGACGCCAGCGCCGAGCGCAACCAGGGTGTCCATCGTGACGCTGCGGTGTCGAGCGGCGTTCCAGGCCGCGACGAAGAACGGGCGACCTGCCGTTGCGAGGACGACGAGGGTCGCCACCAACTCGACATCGCGTGCGAGCTGTGTCGGCGGCGCGACCATGGCTCCGGCTGCCACGAGCGCCGCGAGGGCGATCGCCCACCAGTGGAAGCGAGGCGAGGCGTCGCTCGAGAGGGCGACGGTGGCGTCGTAGCCGCTGCGACGCACGGCACGAAGGATTTCGGCGAGATCGACGACGGCGGGATCGAAGCGGACCTCGGCCTTGCCGGTTGCGAAGTTCACGTCCGCGTCGACGGTGGGCAGTTTGTCGAGCGAGCGCTCGATGCGCAGCGCGCATGAGGTGCAGGTCATACCGCTGACCCGCAGAGCGACCTCCTCGTGAGGCCCGGAAGGGGCGTCAGTCTGTGGCGACACCGTCGTAGCCAGCCTCCCTGACCGCCGCGAGTACGGCATCTGGGTCGATGGGCGCGTCACTTCGGACGCGGAGGATGCCGGTGGCAAGATCGACGTCGACGTCGACGACGCCGGCGACGCCAGCGACTTCGCTTCGCACGGCGCGTACGCAGTGGTCGCACGTCATGCCCCGAACCTGGAAGATGCGATCCTGCACGTCGACCTCCTTCACGAGGCGTCGGGATCGCTCATTGTCGACGCGATCTCGATCACCCACTCAAGTGTACAGCGTGGTTGCGTCGCAACGATGGACGAAGGTCGTGGGCGTGGCGGGGCGTTTGCCCTGACACGTCGTGGTCGGTCGTCGGTGAGCCACGTTGCGGCGCTGGCGTTGTCATCGTGCGTCGGACTCGCGCGGATCGATGGCGACCGGTGACGCGGGCCGCAGGTCCGACCGGAGAGAGCGTGACCAATGCGTCCTCTCGCACCTGCGACGCCTCGTGGAGCGTGGGGCGACCATGGCGATCGCGTATGATCCGACATGCGTGCCGCGATCTGCCCCACGCCCGATTGTGGAGGCGGCGAGCGGACTCGAACCGCTGTACAAGGCTTTGCAGGCCTCTGCCTCACCTCTCGGCCACGCCGCCGCGACAGATCAGGTTACTGTGTCGGCGCCCTCGAACTACCGCTTCGGCGCGCGCTCGTGCGAGACTGGTAACACCATGGCGCTCGCACCTCGTTCGAAGAAGGTTCTCGGCTGGGGCGTCGGTATCGCTGCGATCCTCGTCGCGGCGATCGGCTCGCTCGCGGCGATTCCGTCTGGTGGCGGAGAGGAGGCCTCCTCGCCGATTCCATACTCAGCGACGACGTCACTCGGGGCGTGGCAAGGGCTCGATCCTGGCAACGTGATCCCCGCCAACATCGAGCGCACCATCTTGATCCCCGCCGACGCAACGATCACGGGCCGTCATAATGCCAATCCCTACGGGACCGAGTTCGACGCGTGGGTCTGGTTGCGTTCGGCGTTGACGCCATCCGAGATTCGCAACTTCTTCGTCGCGGCACTGCCCGACGAGGGATGGCACGTCGAGTCGGCGAGCGCGTCGTCGACGGCGACCACGATCATCGCGTCGAAGGCCGGGTCCGATGGGTCCTACTGGGAGGTCGGGATCAAAGATCCCACGCCCGGTCCCGGTGGGGCTCGCCTCCAGGTTCGACTGCTCCAAGTGTCGTTCTCGTAGGGGGCCCTCGTAGCCTGGACCCATGAGTCCTCTCCCGTCGTGCGTCGTCGTCGGTGCCGGTCCTGCGGGGTCGATCGCCGCGCGACAGCTCGCGCTCGCCGGCTGGCGTGTGACGCTCGTGGATCGCAGCACCTTCCCTCGTGACAAGGCATGTGGTGACGTGGTCGGTCCTCAGGCGCTCGCGACCTTGGCCGCCGTAGGGCTCACGCCAGAGCCCGAGTGGCCCCGGATCGGCGACCTGGACGTCTGGGTCGAGGGTGCGCGCCTGCACTTGCCGGCATCCCCAGGTCTCGCGCACCCCGGCGAGGGTCGGATGGTGACGAGGCGGCTCTTCGATGCATGGCTGCGGGACGCGGCCGTCGCGGCAGGGGCCCGTGCCATCGTCGGCCGGGTTCGTGGTCTCGTCCAAGGAGCTGACGGTGTGCGGGTCCACCTCGACGACGGCGTGCTCGACGCCGACGCCGTCGTCGGTGCCGACGGGGCGCTGTCGACAGTCGCGCGGTCGGTGGGGGCGGCGTCACCGACACGGGCGCTGTGGGGCTTTGCACTGCGTCGCTACGTTGCGTCGTCGACGCTCGATGCCGACCGAGTCGACCTGCTTGCGCAGGCGAGTGGGTTCGCGAGCTACGGATGGGCCTTTCGAGGTGCCGATGGCATCGCGAACGTAGGCGTGGGCATCGCGGTTGGGGGAGAGCGAGCACGCCTGCGAGGGCTGCGCCCCTTGCTCGATGACTACCTCGGTCGGATCGGACTCGTCGATGTGGCCGACGCTCCTGTGCTCGGTGGCTGGTTGCGGATGGGTGGGATCGGGGTGGCGCCGTGGCGCGGTCGTGTGCTCTTGGTGGGTGACGCCGCGGGTTTCGTGAACCCACTCCAAGGCGAAGGGATCTGGGCGGCGCTCGCTTCTGGGGCCCAGGCAGCCGCGGCTCTCGGTGCAAGGGGACCGCTGGGAGGAGGACCGGCCTACGGTCGTTGGGCCGAGGCCCAGATGGCGCCGTTCCTCGCTGGCGCAGCACTCCTCCATCGAGCTGCCCTCTGGAATCCTCGGCTCGCAGATCGGGCGGTCGCGGCTGGTGCCAGGGTGCTCGCGCACCGGCCTTCACTGGCAGCTGGGGTCGGAGCCTGGTTGAACGGGCTGGTCGCGCTCGATGGTCCGGGTCATGGGTCTGGGTGGATGCTCGATCGAGCGACGGTGATGGCTGCGCGGGCGAGCGGCTTGCTCGGGGGCTACGAGCTCGGTGCCTCACTCGGCCAGGTGCCGTCGATGCTCGCGAGGCCGTCGAGGCTCCAGCGATTGTGGCGGGCGACGTAGTCGGCGAGGCCCTCGGGACCCTTCGCTTCGAGCCAGGTGCCAAGTTGCGGGCGGGGCCGCAGCCCCTCGGCGATCGGCACGCCGTAGCCGCAGGAGGTCCGCACCTCCTCGATCGCGATGTCGAGCACAGCACGCACGCCGACCAGCGTGGAGGCGAGCTCGGGGAAGTCGAGCGGTGAGCGGGCCCGCCCCCGCCCGTAGATGCGGACGACGAGGGGTCGCTTGTCGAACGAGGCGATCATCACCGTGATGCGGCCGTTGTCGCGCAGGTGTGCGATCGTCTCCGCCCCGGAACCGACGAGGTCGACGATGCGAAGCCGATCGGGGCCGTCGAGGATCAACGTGCCGTCGTTCGCTCGCGGCGAGCAGTTCACGTGGCCGCGAGGGTCGCTCGGCGCGGTCGCGACGAAGTAGACCAGGCAGGTTCGGACGACTTCAGCGACGGATCCCTCGAGGCGGACGGTGCGTGCCATGGGGAGAGCGTAGCGAGCATCTGCGGCTAGACTGATTGCACGTGCAAGCAATCGCGGTGAGCTCGTGCTGAGAGCGCCGGTGCAGGCGTGCTCGATCGGCGGCGACCACCATATGAGGGGAGGCAGTGATGCAGCTCGTTGGGTTGTCGGGAAGCTTTCGTCGGGGATCGTGGAACACCAGGGCCCTCGAATCCATCCGTGACGTGTTGCCGGAGGGCGTGGCCTACGAGGTGTTCGATCGTCTCGATCAGGTGCCGTTCTACGCCGAGGAACTCGAACGTGACCTGCCCGCCAGCGCGGCACGGCTTCGCGCCGCGGTCGGAGAGGCTGATGGAGTCATCATCGCGACCCCCGAGTACAACCACTCCTACACGCCGGTGATCAAGAATGCGATCGACTGGTTGTCGCGCCCGTTCGGTCGGGGTGCGCTGATCGGAAAGCCGGTTGCCGTCCTCGGTGTCGCTCCAGGCCTCTTCGGCACGGTTCGCGCGCAGGCGCACCTGCGTCAGGTCCTCCACGGAACCAACTCGGTCGTGCTCGCGCGCCCGGAGGTCTTCATCAACGAGGCCGAACGGCGCTTCGATGCGTCGGGGCGCTTGGTCGATCCGACCGCGTCGGCGCTCGTCGCCGAACTGGTCGAAGGACTGCTCGCGCTCGTGCGGCGCCATGGTGCCCCCCAGGACGAAGCGGTCGCCTAACCAAGGTGGCGCCGTGGTGCCAGGTAGGCTGAACCAACCAAGGAGGTTGGATGGGCCCAGGCCGCATGGTGGCGTTTGCCGAGCCGCTCGGGAGCTCGAGCCATCGTTCGCTCGGGCTCTTCGGACTCGCGGACGCCGACCCTCTCCCGATGATCTCGCTCGACGAGGTCGTCTCGACCGTCGAGGCGACCCCGGGACTGCTTGGCGTCGTACCGGTCGAGACCGTCCTCGAGGGCGAACTCGCCGCGACCCTCGATCGGCTCGTCGATGCACGCGTGCTCGTGGTCGGCGAGGCGGTGCTGGCCGAGCCCATCTGGGCCTTCGGTGCTGACGCGGGGGCGTCGGCCCACGTCGTCATCTCCCATCCTGCCATCCTTGCGTTGGCGGCTGGGTGGATCGCTGCGACCGGGGCGGAGGTGCGCGAGGCGCTCTCGACGCGTCACGCCTGTCAGGAGGTCGCGCTCGCAGGTCCTGGGCTTGTTGCGCTGGCCCCGCCGGAGGTTGGCTACCAGGCTGAGCTGATCGCGCTCGAGGACTCCGTGACGAGCATTCCGGAGGTTCGCACCCGTTACGTGCTGATCGGCCACGAACTCCCGGCGCCCACTGGCGACGATCGCTCGCGTCTCGTCGTCGTGCCACGCGCCGATGTCGTCGGTGTGCTCGCCGAGATCACGAGCGTGCTCGCCGCAGCGGGCGTGAATCTGACCTCGATCGTCTCGCGACCCCTCGGGCTTGGCGACGAGCACTACTTCCTGATCGGGACACGGGGTCATGCGGCTGACCCTGGGCTCGAGCATGCGCTTGGCGAACTGGCCCGGCTCGGCCATCGTGTGCGGCTGCTCGGTTCCTATCCCCGCTGGCAGGGACCAGAGGTCGTCGTGCCGAGGCCGACACCGCCGTCCGATGGTCTCGCGCACGATGGCTGAGTTCGGGCGTCCGAGCGTTGGGATCGTGGGGCTCGGCCACATCGGTGCCTCCCTCGCCCTCCGGCTCGGTCGCCGTGGCCCACTCGCGGTGATCGACGAGGATCCCGAGGCGGTCGCTTGGGTTCGCGAACGCACCTCGGCGACGGTCGGCTGGGACGCCGTCTCGGCAGCCGAGATCGTGGTCGTCGCGACGCCGACACCGGTGGTCGGGGATGTGCTCTGCGCGCTCGGAGAGCGGGGGGCGCGAGGTCTGGTGCTCGACGTCGCCTCGGTGAAGCGCCCCGTCGTCGACGCTGCACCGGCTGGCCTACGCCATCTCAGCGTCCATCCCATGGCCGGACGAGAGGGCCATGGCGCCGCATCGGCGGATCCATCGATCTGGGACGGTGCGTCGTGGGCCTTCGTCCTTCATGGGAGCGAGTCCGACGACGATGTCGCGACCGCGCTCGAGTTCGTCTTCGGCGACGCGGGCGCGGGTGCGGTGGTCGCACTCGATGCCACGGCGCACGACGAGACGCTGGCCGTGGTGTCTCATCTGCCCCACCTCCTCGCCGCTGCGATGGGTCGCGTGCTGGTCGCTGACAGCGGACACCCAGCAGCCTGGTGGCTCGGTTCGGGGTCGCTCCGGGACGCAACCCGCGTAGCGCGGAGCGATGGGGCTCGTGTCGCAGAGATGGTGGTGCCCAATCGCGATGCACTCACGTCGGCCGCCTCGGTGTTTCGCGCAGAGCTCGAGCGCTTGGTCGCCGACCTCGAGGCGCCGGCGCGGCTTCGCGCCGACCTTGACGAAGCGTGGGTGGGGGCCTCGCGCGTGGTGGCAGACGTCGTCGCAACCGAGACGGTCGAGGTGCGCTCCGATCTTGCACGGGCGCTGCTTGCGGTCAGCGAGGCTGGTGAGGCTGTGATCGGGTTCGTGGCTCCGAGGACCGTCGCGCTCGCTCGGCGCGCGACCCCCACCACGAGCTGAGGCGCTGCGGAACCGGGCGGCGACGGTCGGCGAGAGCGTCAGCCGTCCTCGCGCACACTCCTAGGGTGCTACGAGGGTCCTCGCCGCGCTGACGATGGCGATGGGACGCGTTCGGCACCGCGGCGCAGGTCGATGACGCCCGCGCGGCCCAGGATCTCTGCGATGATGCGGTGGTGCTCCAGGTGTGCTCGCCGTCTGGGCTCGTCGAGGTCGGCGGCGATGACACAGGTGGTGAGGTCGCCATCGGGCTCGGCGGTGAGCAAGCATGCGATCGCCTGCTCCCACATGCTCGCCCGCGCATCGGCGACGTCCCGCGAGACGAGGGATCGATCGAGCGTGTCGAGATCGATGGTGGTGTCGAGTGCCTGGCGGAGCGACGCGGTCGGCTCGCCGATCGCGAATCCCTGCGCGAGCGGCACGCCGATCGCGCGGAACTGCGCGGCACGCTCGATGCTGTCGGCACCCTCGACGACGAGGTCGATGTCGAGAGCGCGTCCGAGTGCCACCGCGATCGCGAGCACGGCGCTCGCCACCGATCCCATCTGCCGATCAGCGGCGACGCTGCGGTCGAGCTTGATCTCGTCCACGGGGATGGTGAGCAGGCGCGACAGACTCGCAAAGCCGGTCCCGAAGTCGTCGAGCGAGATGGTCGCACCGTGCTCGCGGAGGCGCCGAACGACGTCTCCATGAGCAGTGAGCAAGATGTCGCGCTCGGTGATCTCGATGCGCAGTTGCCCAGGTGCGAGCTGGTCGAGTCCGTGGAGCAGCGTGGTCGTGAGCACCTGATCGTCGAGGACGCCCGCGTCCACGTTGACGCTGACCCGTGCATCGGGTCCCAGGGCGGCGAGGTCACCGAGGACGAGTGCCACGATGTGGCGATGCAAGCGTGCGTGCTCGGCTCGCGTCGCGGCCTGGAGCAGCGACTCCACGGAGTGCACGGCCGACGAGGCGTCGGTCCGGGCGAGCGCTTCGGCGCGAACGGTCCGCCCTGTGGCGAGATCGATGATGGGTTGATACACGACCGAGATGCCTTCGGAGGGGTGTGGGGGGGCGAGCCTGTGCCCTGTCGTGGGTGTGCCCGTTCGTTGCCAGTAGGAGATGCGCAGCACCTCGTTCTCGACCGGGCGAGCATGCTTGGCGACGTAGAGGGCCTGGTCGGCAGCGTCGAGGAGCGCATCGGCCTCCATGGTGAGAGCATCGCTCGAGGCGATGCCCGCCGAGGCGAGGAGACGGCCACCGTCGAGGGTTGCGAGTGGGCGCTGGAGCTCGCGCTCGAGGCGTGCCAGCACCGGTTCGACCGCGGCCTCCTCACCCGTGGGGTCGAGGACGAGGCCGAACTCGTCCCCGCCGGTGCGAGCGACCACGTCGGTGGCGCGGACGGCCTTGGCGAGGCGGTGGGCCAACTCGGCCATGACCTCATCCCCACGGCGGTGTCCGTACGTGTCGTTGACGTGCTTGAAGTCGTCGAGGTCGAGGGCGATGACGGTGACGCGCTCACCCGTACGCTTCGCGCGTGCCCACGATCGCTGGAGGGCGTCTGCGAACGCTCGACGATTCGGGAGCCCCGTCAGGGGATCGCGGGTTGCGAGCATGGAGAGACGAACGAGTTCGCGCTCCCGGCGTGCGAAGAGGGCATCCGTCGCGATCGCGAGGGCTCGCATCACCGCGGTGTCGGCCGTGGTGTGACGACCAAGGCTCTCCGCCAGTGCGGCGAGGAGGGCCACGAGGGTGCTCGGCCGATGACCGAGGTAGTCGAGGCGAGCACCGATGCGGGTCGCGGCGTCGACGAGCGCCGGGTTGGTGGAAGAGTCGATGGCCTCGATCGCGTCTGCGAGCGCCGCCAGCGCCGCAACGAGTTCGCGATCAGGCGGGCCGGCGATGCTCCGACGCACCACCGCGGTTGCGGTCCGCTCGTGCGGTGCCCCAGAGGTGGCGACGTTGGGTTCCATGGACGCTCCTGATGACTGAGCGCGACCTCTCACGGTGAGCGGCAGCAATGCTCCGTTATCGTAGTCGATTGCGAGCTCCGTGGCGTGAGTGGTACGGGTGAGTGGTCTCAGGCCACGACCGCTGGGCGGCCCTTGGCGAAATGGCTGAAAGGCCCGCGTCCAGTTCCGAGGCCCCAGTCGGCGCCGTCGGCGAGACCGCGAGTCACGTAGGCCTTCGCCTCCTCGACGGCGCGGGGGAGCGTGAGCCCGCGCGCGAGGCACGCGCAGATCGCAGCCGAGAGCGTGCAGCCGGTGCCGTGGTCGTTGCGCGTCCATACTCGTGGTGCGCGCAGTTCCACGACGTTGCGGCCGTCGAACAAGATGTCGATCGCATCGGGTCCGTCGAGGTGGCCGCCCTTGACGAGCGCGGCGCGAGCGCCGAGTTCGACCAGCCGCTGCGCAGCAGCACGCTGGGCCTCGATGCTCGTGATGGCTATGCCCGTGAGCAGTTCCGCTTCGGCACGGTTGGGTGTGACGAGCGCGGCACTCGGGAGGAGGGCGTCACGCACAGCCTGCACGGCGTCAGCATCGAGCAGGGTCGCGCCGGTCGTCGAGACCATCACGGGGTCGACGACGAGAGGACCGAGGATACCGGAGGCAGCGAGCGCGGCGACGCGCTCGACGATCGGCGCGGTGGCGAGCATGCCGGTCTTCGTTGCACGCACCATGAAGTCGTCGGTCACGGATCGGACTTGCGCCTCGATGACGTCGGGGTCGATGGTGACGACCGCGGAGACGCCGACGGTGTTCTGTGCGGTGACGGCGGTAATGGCGCTCGTCCCGTGGACCTCGAACGCGGCAAAGGTCACGAGGTCGGCTTGGATCCCGGCTCCGCCGCCAGAGTCGGAGCCAGCGATGGTGAGTGCCACGGCGGGGGTAGGGGTCATCACGGTCTCCTTTGTGCGAACGTGGCCGACGCGCTCTAGAGCGAGACGTTGGGCAGGCCCTCGACGGGCGAGGACGCGACCGCGAGGGGTTGAGCCGGTATGCGTCCGGCCCGCCTGGCGAGTGCGCCCGCTTCGACTGCGAGCGCGATGGCTCGTGCCATCACCGCAGGGTCCTCGGCGCGCATGATCGCCGAGGCTACGAGGACAGCATCGGCGCCCAGCTCGAGCGCGAGCGCGGCGTCGGAGGGAGCCCCGATGCCGGCGTCGACGACGACGGGGACACCAGCGTCGGCCACGATGGCCTCGAGGTTGCGAGGGTTCTGGATGCCAAGACCGGATCCGATCGGACTCGCGAGCGGCATGACCGCGACCGCGCCGGCGCGTTCGACGAGTCGTGCCGTGGCCGGGTCGTCGTTCGTGTAGGCCAGCACGTCGAAGCCCCGCGTGCTCAGCGCCTCCGTGGCTCGTACCAGCTCCAACGGGTCGGGGAGCAAGGTCCGGTCGTCGATCACGACTTCGAGCTTGACCCAGTCGACACCCAGGGCTTCGCGTGCGAGCTCGGCGAGCACGATGGCCTCGTGCGCCGAGTGCGCCCCGGCGGTGTTGGGGAGTGGGGTGACGTGATGGCGGGCGAGCACGTCGTAGACCGAGCTCGCCCCCGGCTGGTAGCGGCGGATCGCGACGGTGGCCACGCTGGCGCCTGATGCGACGACTGCGGCCTCGATATCGTCGAGGCGACGTGCGCCACCGGTGCCGAGGATGAGGGGCGAGGCGAGCGTGAGCCGTCCGATGGTGACCGTCACGACGCTCCTCCTTGTACGGCGGTGACGAGTTCGATGCGGTCGCCGTCACGAAGGGCGACCGCATCCCAGGTGCTGCGCGGCGCGATCTCCTCGTTGCGTGCGATGGCGACGCCACGGCTCGGGAGCTCGAGCTCGCGAGCGAGTTCTGCGAGGGTGGTCGCCTCGACCGTTCGAGTGGAACCGTTGATGACGAGGGTGGTCATGCGCGCGACCTGAGCCGAGTCGGGGAGAGGGCTGCGAGCCTCGGATCGACACCATCGCCGACGATGGCGTCCGCAAGCAGAGTCGCCGTGAACGGCGCGAGGAGGATGCCGTGACGGTAGTGGCCGCCGTGGACCCAGACGCCGTCGTCTCCGCGCCCCACGATCGGGAGGTTGTCGGGCGTCGCGGGGCGAAAGCCGACCGACACGTCGGTGACCGCGAGCTCGCCCATGGCCGGTGCGAGCGTGCGCGCGTCGTCGAGGAGATCGAGCAGATCGCGAGCTCGGGGGTCGCGGTCGGTGAGGGGCGCTTCGTCCGATGTGGCCCCGATGACGATCTCGTGTGACGCGCGTGGGACGATGTAAACCCTGCGGCCGCGGAGCTCTCCTCGGAGACAGTGACGGGGGGCGAGGCCAACGGGGAGCGTGCCCCGAATGGTGACGCCGCGAACCGGCTGGAGTGCGACCTCGACGAGGTCGCGGAGCCACGATCCGGCTGCAACGACGACCGTGTCGGCTTGGAGGCGTGAGGTGTCGGCAAGCTCGACGGCGTCGGGATGCACCGCACGAACCGCGGCTTCGATGCGCTCGATACCGAGCTTGGCTGCCCAGGTGTCGTAGGCCGCGAGCGCTCGGCGGTTGTCGACTTGGGCGTCGTCGGGGAGCAGCGCGCCCCCAGCGAGGTGGCTCGAGAGCGCAGGCTCGAGGTCGACCAAGTCACGCGCGCCGAGGAGGGATGCGGTCATGCCGAAGCGACGCTGGAGATCGACCATGCGCCGAAGGTGATCGAGGTCACCTGGGGTCTGGGCCGCGACCAGGGACCCACGGACCTCGAAGAGCACGTCGGTGTCGCCGTTGCGCTCCAACGTTGCGGCAAGAGCTTCCCACGCGGTGCGCGCGTCCTGCTCGAGCCGTACGAGCAGGTCCTCGCCGAAGTCGGTCTCGGCGGCCGGGGCGAGCATGCCCGCTGCGACGGGCGTCGTCGGCGATCGCGAGGGATCGGCGATCACCTGGACCCGAGCGCCACGGCGCGCAAGCTCGACGGCGATCGTCATGCCGGCGATCCCGGCGCCGACCACCACCACTCGATCCATCGCGTGGGAGTCTAGCGAGCGTGTTCGCGGCGCCAAGGGACGAAGGTCCCTGCGTTGCGTGGCGATGGTCGAGGGGTTGTGGCAGCATGGTCGGTGACAAAGGAGGTGCTGGTGAACTCGACCATGCAGCATGGGACGCTCGGCGTACGTCAGATGTTCGAGTACGGCGCGACCGAGTTCCCTGATGCGCACGTCCACACCTACCTCGGCCCTGGCTGGGTGGCATCGTTCACGTTCGGCGAGGTCGCGGCCCGTACGCACCGTCTCGCGCACGCCCTCGCCGGTCTCGGGGTGGGTGTCGGCGATCGTGTCGCGACGTTCTCGTTCAACCATCACCCGCACCTCGAGGCCTACTTCGCGGTCCCGTCCATGGGGGCCGTCGTCCACACGCTCAACCTGCGTCTCTTCCCCGATCAGCTGCGCTTCGTGGTGGCCGACGCCGAGGACCTCGTGATCATCGCGGACAACCTCGTGCTCGGCATGCTCCAGGCGGTGCTCCCGGAGGCCACCAGCGTTCGCCATCTCGTGATCGTCGGACCTGTGCTCGATCCGGGGGTGCTCGAGGCCATCAAGCGGGCTCGCCCCGACCTCGCCGTCCACGACTACGAGGCGTTGCTCGAGGCCCAGCCGCCCGATCCCTATCCGTGGCCGGAGCTCGACGAGACCGCCGCCGCGATGATGTGCTACACCTCGGGCACCACCGGCAATCCGAAGGGCGTCGTCTACTCGCACCGGTCCATCTACCTCCATGCGGAGATGTCACGACCGCTCTACGGACGGCGCGCCATGGACCTCCTCCACCCGGCCGCGGACACCGCGATCATCATCGTGCCGATGTTCCACGCGGCGGCGTGGGGCGCACCCTACACGTGCTGGGTCAGTGGCGCGGACATGGTCATGCCGACGCGCTTCCTCCAGCCCGCGCCGCTCGTCGAGATGATCGAGCGGTTCCGCCCGACGATGGCCTCCGGCGTGCCCACGATCTGGAACGAGTTGTTGCGCTACCTCGAGGACCATCCGGCAGATCTGTCGAGCTTTCGATCGATCACCTCTGGAGGATCCGCGACGCCGCGGGCGCTCATCGAGGCCTACCTGGAGCGTTACGGCGTGGCGCTCATCTCTGGATGGGGTATGACCGAGACCTCGCCGATCTGCACGCTCGCCTTGCCGCCCGCGGGGACGCCCCGCGATCGCTTGGCGGACTACTTCGCGACCGCGGGCAAACCCGTGCCCGGCGTGGAACTTCGTGTGGTCGGCGAGGACGGTACCGCTCTCCCGCGTGACGGGGTCGCGCTCGGCGAGATCGAGGTGCGTGGCCCGTGGATCACGGCTGGTTACTATCACCTCGACGATGCGGAGCGCTTCCACGACGGATGGCTGCGCACGGGGGACATGGGAACCATCGACCCCGAGGGCTACCTGCGCATCTCCGATCGCACCAAGGACGTCATCAAGTCGGGCGGGGAGTGGATCAGCTCCATCGAGCTCGAGAACCAGCTCATGGCGCATCCTGCCGTCGCCGAGGCCGCCGTTATCGGCATCCCCGACGAGAAGTGGGTGGAGCGCCCGCTCGCGCTCGTGGTGCTGCGCGAGGGCGCGACGGTGACGACCGACGAGCTGCGAGCGTTCCTCGCGAGCCGAGTTGCGAAGTGGTGGCTGCCGGAACGGTTCGCGTTCGTGGACGAGATTCCGAAGACCTCGGTCGGCAAGTTCGACAAGAAGGTGCTCCGCCAGCGTTTCACCGAGGGGCAGCTCATCGTCGTCACCTAGTCTGCGAGCGATCGGGAGGGAGACGTGGACGAGGGTGTCGGGGAGGTGCTCGAGGCGCTGCGCGCCGTCGCCGACCGCTTGGACGAGCTGGTCGTCGCGCGCTTGCTCGACGTCGAGGACCCTGCGGAGGAACGGGCTCGACAACGAGCGCTGGCCAGAGCGCAACGAGCGCTCGAGCGGGCGGCGGCGGCCCTCGAGGAGGCCGGGGAGGTAGGCGATGGCCGATGAGGCACGAGTGCTGTGGTCGCCGCCGGCCGACGCATGGGATGGTCCGATCGGTGCCGTGCGGGCACGCCTGGAGGCTCGCCACGGATCGCCGCTTGCGACCTACGGCGCTCTGCACACGGCCAGCCTGGCCGATCTCGGGGCGTTCTGGCGCGACGTCGCCGCCGTGTGCGGTCTCGAGGGTGATCTTGGCTCGGTCGATCTGGTTGGTGCCATGCCGAGCGCACGATTCTTTCCGGAGGGACGGCTCAACTACAGCGCGGAGGCGCGTGCTCGCTTCGTCGACCCTGCCGAGATCGTCGAGGTTCGCGATGACGGCGAGGTACGGACGCTTCGAGCCTCCTCGTTCTGGGCCGAGGTCGATCGCGTCGCAAGCTGGCTCGTCGCTCACGGTGTCGGGGTGGGCGATCGCGTCGCGGCGATCCTGCCGAACCGACTGGAGGCGGCGATCGCCCTGCACGCCACAGCCACGGTGGGTGCGGTCTGGACATGCTGCTCTCCGGACTTTGGCCCGCGGGCGATCGTGGATCGGTTCCGTCAGGTCGAACCGACGATCCTCGTCTGCGTGACGTCGTCACTGTGGCAGGGACGCCAGCTCGATCGACGGGCCGTCGTCGAGGAGGTGCTCGAGTCGCTGCCGTCGGTGACCACCGTCGTGCTCTGCGACGGGGAGCCACCAGCGACAGAGGTGCCGGTCGTGGCCTTCGATGCGCTCGAAGCCAATGACCCCGTCGCCCCGGTCGTCGTTGGCTTCAACGACCCTCTGTGGATCCTCTACTCGTCCGGCACGACCGGTATCCCGAAGGCGATCGTGCAGGCCCACGGTGGCATCGTCCTCGAGCACAAGAAGGTGCTCGCGTTGAACTCCGGCATCGGCGAGGGTTCTCGGTTCTTCTGGTTCACGACGACCGGGTGGATGATGTGGAACTACCTCATGGGCGGTCTGCTCGTGGGGAGCACGATCGTCCTTTACGACGGGGCTCCGCAGCATCCGGATCCTGGCCGTCTCTGGCGGCTCGTCGACGAGGTCCGCATCACGTACTTCGGTGTGTCGGCGCCCTATCTGCGTGCTTGCGAGGTCGCCGGTGTTCGACCTCGCGACGAAGCCACGCTCGACTCCTTGCGGGTCGTGGCCTCGACCGGCGCACCACTCACCGCTGCGGGGTTTCGTTGGGTCTACGAGCACGTGCCGGGGAACGTGCAGCTCGTGTCGGGATCGGGGGGCACGGACGTGTGCACCGCGTTCCTCGGTTCGTCGCCGGTGAGCCCGACGCTCGAAGGACGTATCAGCGCACCCGCGCTCGGGGTGGATGCGGCGGCCTTCGACGACGAGGGACGTGAGGTGATCGGGGTCATGGGCGAACTCGTCATTCGCCAGCCCTTGCCCTCGATGCCGGTTGCGTTCTGGGGCGACGACGACGGCGAGCGGCTGCGTGCGGCCTACTTCGATCGCTACCCGGGGATCTGGCGCCACGGTGACTGGGTGACCTTCTTCGACGATCGGTCGGCCATTATCCATGGTCGCTCCGACGCGACGCTGAACCGGGGCGGGGTCCGCATGGGGACGGCGGAGTTCTATCGCGTCGCGGAAGGTGTCGACGGTGTCGTCGAGGCGCTCGTCGTCGACACCTCATCGCTCGACACACCCGGGGAACTGATCGTGTTCGTGCACGCCGGAGACGTCGACGGACTCGACGATCGGCTGCGTGCCACGCTGCGGCGGGAGCTGTCGCCCCGACACGTGCCCGATCGCATCGTCCCTGTGCCGGCGATCCCGAAGACGTTGAACGGCAAGAAGCTGGAGGTGCCGGTGCGCCGTCTGTTCCTCGGGGAGCCGCTCGGCGCGGTCGCGACTGCCGACGCAGTCCAGCACTACGACGCGCTCGAGGCCATCGCAGCCGTCGCGGCGGCGTGGCGGCGAGAGCGCGGACTTGAGGGATCCACGCAGTCCGCGTAGCCCGAGCCGGAAGCTGCAGTTCTGTTCGGTGGTGGGGCCGGTGAGAGCTGCGCTCGCCCTGGGTGCACGATCGGTTTTGTGACGCGCCGAGCGGCGGCCTGCGGGTCGACTGAGGCGTGCGCGAGCCCACGGGCAGTCGCGAGCCGCTGGCTCCGGACTGGTACCGACCTGCCTCGGGGCCTCAGGCGCTCACGAGCGCGCACGCGGGGTCGTCGGCGAGCGGATCGCCGGTGATCGCCCAGGCGCGAGCACGGGAGCCGCCGCAGGCCTTGGCCCAGTCGCACTGGCCACAGCGGCCGGGGAGTGCGGCCTGGCGGATGGCGTCGAGCAACGGGTCCGAGGCGTAGATGTCGAGGAGGCTGCGCTCGCGGACGGATCCGAGTCGAACGGGGAGAAAGCCTGAGGCGTAGACCTCGCCGGTACGTGAGACGAAGATGACGCCATCACCGTCGCGCACCGGGTGCGGTGACGGACGGCGACGAGGGCCAGGATCGCCGAGGCGGCGATGGAGCTCGGCGATCAGCCGCTCGCCGAGCTCGCCGATGGGGGCGAGGGCTGCGTCGTTGCTGGTTGCAATGGCGTCGGCGACACGGCGGTAGAACGGTCCTTCGACCGTGCGGACGATGAAGCCGTAGCCGGTGGTTTCGTAGAGGAAGCGCGCGACGTCCTCGTGCTCGTGGGCGGTGAGGGCGAGCTCGGTGCTCGCGCGGCCGGTCGGCACGAGGAAGAAGACCTCCCAGGTTGTGATGTTGCGCGCGAGCATGGCCTCGGCGACCGCGGGGAGGTCATTGACGGTGGTGCGCATGACCGTGGTATTGACCTGCACACGAAGACCGACCGAGCGTGCCATGGTGAGCGCTTCGAGGGTGCGCAGCGCGTGACCGGGAACGCGGCGAGTTGCGTCGTGGTTCCTGCCGAGTCCGTCGAGGGAGATCGAGATCGCGCGCGCCCCGGCGTCGTAGAGTGCGGTCAGCGTGGCAGGCGTGATGCGCTCGCTCACGGCGGGCGAGACGGCGACGTGGAGACCTCGAGCTGCGGCGTGGGCGATCAGGTCGAGGAGATCGGGTCGGCTCAGGGGATCGCCGCCGGTGAAGACGATGACCGGACGTGGGCCGGCAACAGCTGCGAGATCGTCGATGAGGGCGAACCCCTCGGCGGTCGTGAGCTCGTCGGGATCGGGCGTGCTGATGGCGTTGGCGCGACAGTGCACGCAGGCCAACGGACACGCCTGAGTCGTCTCCCAGAGCACGAGCCTCGGCGTGGGTCGAGTCTCGGCGACCACCTGCGCGGCGTGGGTTGAGAGCAGCATGTCTCCACCTCCGTGGCCAACCGTACTCGGCGAGACGGGCCTCAGTCTGGTACCAAGGTCCCCTTCCGTGGGGGCACTTCGCGCCGAGCGGCTGGGTATCCGAAGGGCGGCCCGCGCCCCGAGCTGGCGGAGACGCGCGGAGGTGTCGAGATAGCGCATGCGGCGAGCGGTCGAGGGCTCGATGTCCAGGCGCTCCAGGGTTGCCGAGACCTCGGCGATTGTCTGGAGAGGCGCGCTCGACGTCGGGTGAGAGCGATGGCCCACCTTCGGTGGCGAGCCTCCATGCGGACAAGAGTCGAGCGACGCCGAGAGAAGGGCTCGCCGCGTGCGAGCTAGGCGAGCGTCGAGCAACTCGTGGCGGTCCTGGAGCCGCTCAGGGGTGGTGACCTGGCGTTTCGCTGGGTCTCGTCAGGTGCTGGGCATCGAGGCCCACCTTGGTCCGTGCGAGGGCGCCACGCGTTGCACGATCGACCGGCGCGAGATCTCAGCTGCGTCGGTGGGGGACTTGGTGTCGGAGGGGGGACTTGAACCCCCACGACCTTGCGGTCACTAGGCCCTCAACCTAGCGCGTCTACCTATTCCGCCACTCCGACAAGCTCTGCGGGGACACCCCGCGGAGCTGAAATGCTAGCACCTCGATTCACGGGCTGCTGCGCCACCGGACCCGCGCCGACGCGGGTAGCATGGCGCTCTATGCAGCCACCGTGTAGGTGGCGTGGGGAGCATGGAGGAACGCGATGGCACTCCTCGAGGTTCGTGACCTGAGGACGCGCATCAGGCTCCGCAAGGGCGAGGTGCGTGCGGTCGATGGTGTGAGCTTCTCGCTCGAGCAGGGCAAGACGCTCGGCATCGTTGGCGAGTCCGGGTCGGGCAAGACGATGATGGGGATGTCGATCCTCGGCTTGCTGCCCCAGGGAGGCTACATCGCCGGGGGCGAGATCCTCTTCGACGGCGTCAACCTCGCCGGGCTGTCGCGGAGGGAGCTCCAGGACGTGCGGGGCGGCAAGATCGGGGTCGTGTTCCAGGACCCGATGACGTCGTTGAACCCCTGCATGACCATCGGTGACCAGATCACTGACGTCGTTCGTCGGCACCTTGGCTACTCGAAGGACAAGGCCATCGAGCGAGCGCTCGAGGTCCTCTCGCTCGTCGGTATGCCCAATCCGCGCGAGCGGCTCGAATCCTACCCTCACCAGCTGTCGGGCGGACTGCGCCAGAGGGTGATGATCGCCATCGCGCTGAGCTGTGATCCGAAGCTCGTGATCCTCGACGAGCCGACGACCGCCTTGGACGTCACCATCCAGGCCCAGATCCTCGAACTGCTCGAGGACCTCAAGGCGAAGCTCGGCATGGCGATGCTCCTTATCACGCACGACATGGGCGTGATCGCAGGTCGCGCCGACGACGTCATCGTCATGTACGCCGGAGAGATCGTCGAGCATGCTGACGCCGCCGAGCTGTTCGCCTCCACCTACCATCCCTACACCGAGGCGCTCCTCGCATCCATTCCACCGCTGACGGGCGATGCACCCGAGCGCCTGTACTCGATCCCGGGAATCCCGCCCGACCTCACGGGCGATCTCGTGGGATGCCGTTTCGCGCCGCGGTGTCACTACGCACAGGAGCGCTGCCGCGTCGAGAAGCCGCCGTACACGACCCCGGAGGGCTATCTCCATCCGTTTGCCTGCTTCTATCCGGTTGGAGCACCGGAGCGTGTCCCGATCAGCCTGGAGCGTCGCACCGGACAGCGCACCGTCACGGACCGGCCGGTGCTGCTCGAGTTCGACCACGTGTCGAAGGAGTACCCCGTCACCAAGGGCGCGGTGGTGCAGCGCAAGATCGGCACGGTGAAGGCGGTGAGCGACGTGTCGTTCACCGTCTACGAAGGAGAGACCTTTGGGCTCGTCGGCGAGTCCGGGTGTGGGAAGTCCACGACCGGTCAGATGGTCGTGGGGCTCGAGCAGCCCGCGGCGGGCGACATCCGGTTCGCAGGCCGCTCCATCGTCAACGAGCGTGGTTACGTACGCGAGGTGCGGCGCGAGCTGCAGCTCATGTTCCAAGATCCCTTCGCATCGCTCGATCCGCGGATGCGCGTCAAGGAGATCCTCGAAGAACCCCTCGACATCCACAAGATCGGCACCAAGGCCGAGCGTGTTGAGCGGATCGCGAGCCTGCTCCAGGAGGTCGGTCTGGCCCCTGCGGCCATGGAGCGCTATCCCCATGAGTTCTCCGGAGGCCAGCGCCAGCGCATCGGCCTTGCGCGGGCGCTCGCGTTGTCGCCGCGACTGATCGTCGCGGACGAGCCGGTGTCAGCGCTCGACGTGTCGATCCGATCGCAGGTGCTGAACCTGATGAAGGATCTGCAGGCTCAGCACAACCTGACCTACATCGTGATCTCGCACGACCTGTCGGTGGTGCGCTATCTGGCTGATCGGATCGGCGTGATGTATCTCGGCAAGCTGGTCGAGGTTGGCTCGGGCGACGACATCTTCGAGAGCGCGAAGCACCCTTATACGCACATGCTGCTCGAGGCCGTTCCCGAGCCGGATCCGGAGGTCGAGCGTACGAAGGAGCGCTCGCTGGTGCGTGGGGAACTCCCGTCGGCGATGACCCCTCCACCTGGGTGTCGGTTCCACACGCGCTGCGCCTATGCGCAGGACATCTGCCGCACCGAGGAGCCCCCGATGCGCGACTTCGGAGGCGTCCACCACGCGGCGTGCCACTTCCCCCTGTCGGTGCGACCTCGCGAGGCAGCAGCGCCGCGCTAGAGGGACGGGTTCGGCTGCGAGGAGGTGCCGGCGGGGAATGTGCCGGCTCGGGCCACCATCGACGCAACCTCGTGGCCGAGCAGGCGCGTCGTCAGCGGGGCGATGGTGATGGCGCGCTCCAGGTCGACGTTGGTTCGGTAGCCAGAGCGCGTCGCCATCCACACGAGGTCCTCGGTGGCGATGTTCCCGGTTGCGCGTGGCGCGAAGGGGCAACCGCCGATGCCTCCCATGGAGGCATCGAAGGTCCGGACTCCGAGGCGCATGGCCTCCCAGGCGTTGGCGATCCCAGCGTTGCGGGTGTTGTGGAAATGCAGGCGCAGCTCGTTCGGTGCGACGAGGTCCGCGAGCAGCTCGAGCATTCGAGCAACGTCTCCCGGCGCGGCGGCGCCGATCGTGTCACCGAGGGCGATCTCGCACGCTGGGTCGGCCTCTCGAATCGTCTCGACGATGCGTACGACCTCGTGGGGATCGACCTCCCCATCGAAGGGACATCCGAACGCGACGGAGATGGTGAGGGAACGACGCAGATCGGCGGCGCGAGCATCGGCGAGGACGTTGCGTGCTGTCGCAAGGAGCTCGGTGCGCGTGGCGCGCTGGTTGGCCCTGGCGAAGCCTTCGGAGGCAGCGACGACCACGTTGATCTCTCGAATGCGGGTACGCAGTGCACGCTCGAGACCGCGTTGGTTCAGGACGAGCGCGATCGCGCGGGCGAGGGCAGCCTCTGAGAGCTGCTCGATCACCGCTTCGGCGTCGGCCATCTGCGGTACGAGGGAGGGATGTGCGAAGCTTGCGACCTCGATACGGTCGACACCGGCGGCGACGCATGCCTCGATGAGTTCGAGCTTGTCTCGGGTGACGACCGGGGTCGCCTCGTTTTGGAGCCCGTCGCGGGGAGCGACTTCGACGATGTGGAGTGAGGGGGTCTCGGGCATCTCGCTGTGAGACTAGGCGCGCCCCTGCGAGACTAGGCGTGGGCGGGGCACAGACGTGGATCCCACCAGAACTCGGACCCACTCGCGTTGGCCTGCCACAGGTTCGACGAGGCGAGTTGCTGGAGGCTCTGCGTCGAGGTCACGAGCGTTCCCACCGGTGGTGTGGTCGTCGAGGTGGCGGTGAGCGTGGCGGTCGGTGCCGAGGTTGTCGTCAGGGCTGCGGTCTGGGCCGAGGTTGCGGTGGTGGCGATCGTCGATCCAGCGGTGATGACCACGTCGGCGGGCTGATTTGCCGAGCCCTCGGCAAGGACTGCCTGGCCAGACAGGCTGGCGAGCACGCGCTCGCCTTGGGCGAGCATGCCGGGCTTGTAGGCGACGACGGTCTCGGAGTCGGTGCCGGCGTAGGTTGCGGTACCGAGGTTGGTCGTTGGAAACCCAAGCTGGGAGAGTCCAGCGACGAGCTGGCTACCGTTGCCAACACCACTTGCGTCGCGTACCGCGACCGTGACGGAGGCTGGACGAATGGCGTTGAGGTTGGGGGCCTCAGAGCCGAGGAACTGGCGAATGACCGATAGGTCGCTCTGGGCCCACGGCATGACGATGGAGCCCGGCGCCTGATAGTTGGACGGGTTCGCAGGGTCGGTGAACGTGCTCTGGGAGGGGATGATCACGGGCAACGTCGCGCTCGGGATCGAGCCAGGGTTGACGTGTCGGAAGGCAAGCGCGAGGCTCACCATGTCCGAGAGGGAGAACGACGGGTCGACCTTGAGCGCCGGCAGCAGGGAGCCGAGGAGCGCGTTGGCCGTGATCGGGTTCGAGAGTGCCGAGCTCTTCACCTGACTGGCCAGGGCTCGAAGGAAGATGTGGGTTCGCACGATGCGTCCGAGGTCACCCGTGCCGTCGTAGTCCCAGGTCCCGGTGGAGGGGTTGTAGTAGTACAGGTGTCGTGCTCGAACGAGCGCGAGGGCTTGCGTGCCGGTGAGGTGCTGGCAGCCCGTCGTCGTGATGTTGAGGCCGGAGTAGTGGTCGACGAGCTTGGTCGGGAAGTCGAGTGTGACGCCGCCGAGCGTGTTGACGACTTGCTCGAAGGTGTAGAAGTTCAACTCCACGTAGTGGTTGATGGGAATGCCGAGGTCTTGCTCGATCGTCTTGACGAGCAAGGTCGGTCCGAAGGGCAGGTGGAGATAGGGGCGCTCGGCGGAGTTGAGCGCATCGTCGACACGGAGTTCGAGTCCGTTGCCGTTCGGCATGGGCAGCCAGAGATCTCGCGGGATGGACAGCAGGTAGGCGCGGTGCGTCGCTGGATCGACGTGTAGGACCATCGTCACGTCACTGCGACCACCACCAACCTCGCTGCAGGTGCCGAAGTGCTGTGAGCCCTTCGAGTAGAACGATGAGTACTTCGTCAACGTGCACCGTGAATTGTTCCCGACGAGCAGGATGTTCTCGGGACCGGAGCTCTGCGCCGTGAGCCCGCCGACCGACACGTGTCCGATCTGGCCGAAGCGATAGCGGATGTAGAGGTAACTGCCCGCGCCGATCAGCACGATGAGCGCGAGAACGGTGGCGAGGGAGATGACGAGGCGGCGTCGGCGCCGAAGTCGCTTCGATACTCGACGTCGCTGGGCTCGGGGCATGGCTGGCGTAGGGTCTGGTTGGGTCACAGTGGCCTCCAGGCTATCCGGCCACCCGCGGGGCTCTGGAGGATTGCGCTCAGCGGGTCCTTGGCGAGAGGGGTCCGCGAGCAGCGTCGCCCAGCTCAGCCAAGGCGCCACGCCTCGGGCGTCAGGTTCAAGAAGGCATTCTGGCTCACGCCGTGAAGGTCGTTCGCGATCGCCGATACCTGGTAGTCGGCGAGAGGCTGGTAGACGACGGGGAGGACCCTCGCCATGTAGTTCTGGTAGGCATCGAGCGCTGCCTGCGGATTCGACGAGGTGTGAGTTGCGGCGATGAGCCTGTTCGTCGTCGGATCGTTCCAGCCCTCGACGTTGGAGCCGGCTCCGGTTGTGTAGAGCTCACCACCGGTCGGGTAGTCGTCCGGCGAGTACTCCCAGCCCGCGCCCCAGTTCTCGATCTGCCAGGTACAGCTCGAACCTGAGCACGGGGCGGCGTTGGCGAACACCGTATTGAACGGCGCCTGGGAGAGGTTGATCTTGATACCCGCGCTGGCTGCTGCCGACTGGAGTGCGTCCATCTCCTGGGTGATGGACGTGGTACCCGAGGCGTACTGCAGGCTCAGCGTGAGCGTGAAGCCCTTCGCGATGCCTGCACCGCAGTCGGTGGCGGCCGTGCCCGGGCGCTCGCACGTCATGACGCCGTTCACCATCGTCCACCCGTGGCTGGTGAGGAGCGACTTCGCTGCCGAGATCGAATAAGGGTAGAGGTTGTGTCTCGATGCTGCGTCGGCATACGGATTCGCTGGCGCGAGCGGCACCGGCGAGTAGCTCGGCACGCCGTAGCCCTTCAGGAAGGTCGAGATCCACTGCGGCTGGTCGACGAGATGCTGGAAGGCTTGACGGAAGTAGGTCTGCTTGAACAGTGGTCCGTAGGTCGGGTTGTTGAAGTTCTCGACGAAGTAGTTGAAGCCGAACTCCACCCAAGGCTCGATGCGGTAGCCGATCGAGCGCACCACGCCCAGTTGACTGAGGGCTGTGCTCGGCACGTAACCGTAGGTGATCGCCCCGTTGCCGGCGCGCAGCGTGTTGAACTCAGCGGTGTCTGAGGTGAAGGGCAGCTCCACGAACTCCGACAGCGACGGCTTGACCGGCCCGGTGTAGGACGGGTTCGGCACGAACACCATGCGCCCGGTCGTCGACGAGCTCTTCAGCTTCCACGGGCCGTCCACCACCGACCAGATCGGGCTCGAGGCCCAGGCGTTGGCGTTCGTGGCCTGAGAGTTCAAGAAGGTGTAGACCGCCTTGGCCCCCGAGGTCGTCGTATCGGGCAAGTTGGCGGCCGACGGGCTGGGTGCCGGCTGGCTGAGCGAGGTGCGGTCCCAGGCGATGGGGAGCGGCGTGATCTGGCTCAGTTCGTTGTAGGTGAACCACGTCGGGTTGACCTTGCCGGTGAGGTGGAAGACGACGGTCGATGCATTCGGAGCCGAGTACGACGCGACGTTGTCAGGGAAGGCGCCAGGCACGTAGGCGGCCCAGTTGGCCTTGTTCGCCTTGAGCAGGTTCATCCAGAAGATGACGTCGCGCGAGGTCACCGGCTCGCCGTCTGACCACATGTAGTGCTTCAGGGTGATCGTGACGGTGGTGTCGTTGTTGGAGTAGACCGGAAGAGCCGCGAGGGAGAGCTCAGCGTTGATGACCGGTCGACCGGCGACGCCGAAGAAGTACAGCGGCCGGTACATGAGGAACTGGAACTGGGACGTGTTGTCGACCGTGAAGTACTGGCTCGCGGTGAACGGGAAGATGTAGTTGGGAGCAGCCCCGACCTGTTCCGCGAACGTCACGACTCCGTGTGGTGAGGCGCTCGACGGCTCGGCCGCACCGGACGTTCCACACGCAGCGAGGGCGAATCCGGTTGCACCCACAAGAAGAGGGAGGAGGAGACGCCGTCGCGACGGCCGGATGTGGCGCACGGGGACCTCCTTGCGATTGTGACGCGACAAGGCGACTTCATGGGCACCGAGGGCGCGGACTCGAGCTCCGACCCACGAAGACTCGCTTCAAGCGTGACTCAGGGAGAGGCTATCGCAACGCAATGGCGATGGTCGTCTGGGACGCGATGGCGTCACACACCGGTAATGATCGTCCCGTGCTCGGCAGTAGCCAGGTCGCCCTAGCGGCGCTGGAGGCGGACCTCGACGGCGTCTCGGAGCGCATCGCCGATGAAGTTGAACGAGAGGACGGCGAGCACAATAAGGATGCCGGCCGGCCAGATCAGCCACCAGTAACCGTCGTAGATGTAGTTGACGCCTTGGGAGAGCATGGACCCCCAGTCGGCTGCCGGAGGCTCGAGCCCGAAACCCAAGAAGCCGAGGGTGGCCATCAGGAGGATGGCGTTGGCGACTTGGAAGGTGGCTTGGACGACGACGACGCTGATGGTGTTCGGGATGATGTGGCGGCGAATGATGCGCCAGCGTGAGCCGCCCATGACCTGGACCGCGCGCACGAACTCGCGCGAGCGCAGGCTCAAGGTCTCCCCTCGCACGAGCCTGGCAGCGCCGAGCCAGGACAAGATCGCGATGGTGATGGACAGCAGCAGGACCGTGGGCCGGAAGATACTGGCGAGGTACAGAAGGATGAAGATCGTCGGGACGGCGAGAAGGACGTCGACAATGCGCATCAAGAAGGTGTCGATGAGGCCACCGAAGAAGCCTGAGACTGCACCCCAGATCACCCCGATGACGGTCGAGATGACGGCCGAGAGTACGCCGATGATGAGCGAGGCTTGGCCACCGACCATGAGGCGCCCGAGGACGTCGCGTCCGCTCGAATCGGTTCCGAGGGGGTGACCGGGACCGGGCGGAAGGTTGATGTTGTAGGTGGCTGTGTAGAGGTCGGAGTGATAGACGAGGGGTCCGACGAAGGAGAACAGTACCAGCACGATGAGGATGGCAAGACCGGCATAGGAAAGGCGGTTGTCGAAGAAAGCTCGGAGCGTGAGGCGCCACGCGGAACCTGCACCCGAGACGTCACCGCCTTCGGGGCCTTCGGGGGACGCGCCAGCGAGCCCGGTGGGGAGGGGAGCGAGGAGGTCAGCCTCGAGATCGGGGTTGAGGTCGTCGGTGATGGACATGAGTTGGGCTCCGTTCCTAGGTCCGTGCTCAGCGATAACGGACTCGTGGATCGAGGACGGCATAGAGAATGTCGGCAACCAGGTTACCGAGCACGGTGAGCACCGCGACGAGCAACGTGATGCCGAGCGCGAGCGGATAGTCCTGACTCACGAGTGCTTGGACGTAGTCCGATCCGATCCCTGGGAAGTTGAAGAGAGCCTCGGTGATGAGGCCGGCCGTGAAGATCGCCGGGATCGAAAGGCCGATCAGCGTCACGACCGGGATGAGGGCGTTGCGGAGCATGTGGCGGAAGAGGACGACCCGCTCGGGAAGACCCTTGGCTCGCGCTGTGCGGATGAAGTCCTGGGCGAGGGCTTCGATCGCGGAGGAACGCATGAAGCGGGAGTAGCCGGCGTAGTTCACGAGCACGAGGTTGGCGATCGGGAGGACGAGTGCAATCGGGTCGGACAGGATCTGGCCCAGCGTGACCCCTTGGGGCGCCTCGGCAGGGAAGAGGTGGAAGTCTTCGGCGAGGAAGAGAATGAGCAGCTGGCCGAGGAAGAAGGTGGGAAGGGAGTAGAGGAGGAAGGACACCGCGGTGACCGCCTGGTCGCCGACCGTGTTGCGACGGACCGCCTGGTAGACGCCGATCGGTACCGCGATGATCACGGCGATGGCGAGGGCAACGCCGACGAGCACGAGTGACTTCGGGGCGTCGCGAGCGATGATGGAGCCGACGGACTCGTTGAGCTGATAGGCGGTGCCGAGGTTGTGATGCCACACGACATCGACGAGGTAGTGCGCGAACTGCACGTAGAAGGGCTTGTTGAGGTCGTTGGCCCTGTTGAAGGCCGCGATCTGTACCGGCGTCGCCTTGACCCCGAGGATGGCTCGCGCGGGATCAGGCAGGAGGCTCTGCAGGATGAACATGATGAGCAAAACGCCGATGGCGACGATGACAGACTGGACGAGCCTGCGGATGATGTAGCCGGTCATGGACTCCTCGTGGAACTAGTACTGGCGATCGATCGTAGGAGCGGGCCATGTCGGATCGTTCGCGGGGGCGCCGGGCCTGCTCGGCCTCGATTGCGGAGCCCCCATCGTGCGTGGTCCGTCAGGCGAATGGGCTCCGAGCCCCCGCTAAGCGGGGCTCGGAGCCCTGAGGATCGCTACTTGACGAAGTACCACGTCTCGGGCGTCAAGTTCAGGTACGGGTTTTGAGTGACCCCCTGGAGCTTGTTCGAGATCGCGGAGATGGCGTAATCGGCGGCGGGCTGATAGACCACCGGCAGGACCTTGGCCATGTAGTCCTGGTAGGCATCGAGCGCCGCCTGCGCATTCGACGAGGTGTGGGTCTCGGCGATCAGCGAGTTGGTGGTCGGATCGTTCCAGTTGCCGAAGTTCGACCCAGCACCGGTGCCGAAGATCTCACCGCCGGTCGGGTAGTTGTCCGGGGAGTACTCCCAGCCGCCACCCCAGTTCTCCATCTGCCAGGTGCAGCTCGAACCGGAGCACTGAGTGGCGTTGTGGATGACCGTGTTGAAGGGTGCCTGCGAGAGGTTGATCTTGATGCCCGCGCTCGCTGCTGCCGACTGGAGCGCGTCCATCTCCTGGGTGATGAACGTGGTACCCGAGGCGTACTGCAGGTTCAGCGTGAGCGTGAAGCCCTTCGCGATGCCTGCACCGCAGTCGGTGGCGGCCGTGCCCGGGCTCTCGCACGTCATGACGCCGTTCACCATCTTCCAGCCGTGGCTGGTGAGGAGCGACTTCGCTGCCGAGATCGAGTAGGGGAACGGGTTGGTCTTCGAGGTGGCGTCCGCGAAGGGATTCGCCGGCGCGAGCGGCACCGGCGAGTAGCTCGGTACGCCGTAGCCCTTCAGGAAGGTCGAGATCCACTGCGGCTGGTCGACGAGGTGCTGGAAGGCCTGACGGAAGTACGTCTGCTTGAACAGCGGTCCGTAGGTCGGGTTGTTGAAGTTCTCGACGAAGTAGTTGAAGCCGAAGTCGATCCAGGGCTCGATGCGATAGCCGATGCTCTTCAGGTAAGGCACCTGGCTGAGGTCCACCGTCGGCACGTAACCATAGGTGATCGCCCCGTTGCCGGCGCGCAGCGTGTTGAACTCAGCGGTGTCTGAGGTGAAGGGCAGCTCCACGAACTCCGACAGCGACGGCTTGACCGGCCCGGTGTAGGACGGGTTCGGCACGAACACCATGCGCCCGGTCGTCGACGAGCTCTTCAGCTTCCACGGGCCGTCCACCACCGACCAGATCGGGCTCGAGGCCCAGGCGTTGGCGTTCGTGGCCTGAGAGTTCAAGAAGGTGTAGACCGCCTTGGCCCCCGAGGTCGTCGTATCGGGCAAGTTGGCGGCCGACGGGCTGGGTGCCGGCTGGCTGAGCGAGGTGCGGTCCCAGGCGATGGGGAGCGGCGTGATCTGGCTCAGTTCGTTGTAGGTGAACCACGTCGGGTTGACCTTGCCGGTGAGGTGGAAGACGACGGTCGATGCATTCGGAGCCGAGTACGACGCGACGTTGTCAGGGAAGGCGCCAGGCACGTAGGCGGCCCAGTTGGCCTTGTTCGCCTTGAGCAGGTTCATCCAGAAGATGACGTCGCGCGAGGTCACCGGCTCGCCGTCTGACCACATGTAGTGCTTCAGGGTGATCGTGACGGTGGTGTCGTTGTTGGAGTAGACGGGCGCGTTGCCGATGGAGAGCTGGTAGTTGATCTCTGGCGTCGAGCCGACCCCGAAGAAGTAGAGCGGTCGGTACATCAGGATCTGGAACTGGGCGAGGTTGTCGACGCTGAAGTACGGGCCCCCGGTCAAGGGGAAGATGTAGTTCGGGTTTGCGCCGGCGGCCTCGGCGAAGTAGGCCGTACCGCCCGAGACCTTGGTCGTGCTTGAGGACGAGGTCGAGCTCGACGAGGAGCCACACGCCGCGAGCAGCATGGCTGCGGCAGCGGTGGTGCCAAGTCCCGCGATGAGGCGGTGGCGTGCTGTGATCTTCTTCATGGGTTCCCCACTTCCTCCCACACTCGTGTCATGCTGGCGAGCCTCGGTGGCGTCGGCCAGGCAGGCCAGGAGCGATCTGCTCTTTGGCCATTGCGTATCGTAGGCTATTCCTCTCGTGTATGGAACGCAATCATCGTCGTCTGCGTGACGCGCACGTCACGGTCGGATGTCGTGTGCAAGTCGAGGTATAGGTATGCAGGTGGCCTGCGGGTAAGGTGGCGGTGTGCATAGGTATGCTTTCGAGTCTCACGGGGCACTCAGGAAATCCTGAACGTCTCATGAGTTCTGGTGTGCCCCGAACGGGCCTCGTCTTGCCGTTCTCGATCGCGGCCACGACGGCGACGACGCTGCCAGTGTTCCTCATCGGTGGTCTCGAACCGGTGCTGCGCCACGCCATCGACCTCACCCCGAGCCTTGAAGGAGCCGTCGTCGCGAGCTTCTTCGTTGCCGGGATTGTGGGGGCGGCCCTGGCGGCGCGGATCTTGCATCGAGCGGCGGCCTTCCGGCTGGTGCGAGCAGGCGCTGGCGCATCCGCGGTGGCAAGTGCCGTGATCGCCTTCGCGGTGCGTGGTCCGATCCTGCTCGCAGCCGCACTCGTGGTCGCAGGGGCCGCGAACGGGATCTTGCAACCCGGTGTGAACGAGGTACTCGCGCGCGTCGTGCGCCCCGGGAGGCGTGGCTGGGCATTCGGGATCAAGCAGGCGGCCATTCCTACCGCAACCTTGCTCGCTGGACTGGCACTGCCGCTGGTGGCGCTCCGGTCGAGCTGGCGCACGGCCTTTGCCGCGACGAGCATCCTGGCTGTTGCGATCGCGCTCGGAGCCAAGGGTTTTGCCTCCTACGACGGATCTCAGGGGGCTGAGGCGCGGACGCGCTTCGTCACCCCGCGGTCGCTACTGATCGTCGCCGCCGCGATGGCGCTCGGTGCAGGGACGGCGAATGCACTCGGTGCGTTCGGCGTGGCATCGCTCGTTCACGACCACGTCCAGGCTGCCATCGCGGGGTATGCGGCAGCAGCCGGCAGCGCTGCCGGCCTCGCCACGAGGGTGGGCATGGGCGCACTCGCCGACCGACGTCTGCAGCGGCCGATCCGGGCGGTCGCCGTCTTGCTCGCTGTCGGCGTGGTGGGCTATGCCGCGCTCGCGACCGGTGTGCGTGCGCTGTTGCTCGGAGGGCTCCTGCTCGGCTACGCCGGCGGTTGGGGCTGGAACGGGCTGGTGAACTTCGCGGTGAGCGAACGGTGGCCTGAACATCCCGGACAGGCGACGGCCATTGTCCAAGCCAGCGCGTTTGCCGGCAGCGTCGTCGGACCGCTCGGGTTCGGGGCGCTCGTCGGTGCGGTCGGCTTCCACGGCGCGTGGGTCATCGACGCGGTCGGTGCTCTTGTCGCCTGCCTCGGGATGCTGTGGGCGTCCGTCGTGCTCGAGCGGACAGGCCGAGCCACCGGACGGTGATCTCGCCGAGGGTATTCACCATCGGCGAGGGCAGGGCCCCGGCGACGGTGGACGCGGCGGCGCCGATCGCGAGTGCCGCGAGCACGTCGCTCGGCCAATGGCGAGCGAGGAGGACCCGGCTCACGATCGTCGTTGCCGAGAGGGCGACGAGTGCGCGTCGCGCACCCCGAGGGAGCCCAGAGGAGGCAAGGGCGAACGCGCTCGCCCCCGCGGCATGGTCGGATGGGAACGAGTGACTATCGCTCGCCGACCTGCGCGATGCCCAGAGGGTGAGGCTGGGCCGTGAGCGCGGAAGCGCGCGTGCGACGACCCCTGCGCCGAGCACCGCGACCGAGCCCGCAAGCGTGGTCCGCACCAGGGCGCTGCGAACGGGCGGATCATCCGCGCTGCGCCACGCGACCCAGGCGAAGGTTGCGGCGTAGGCGATCGGAGCGCCATCTTCACAGATCCGTAGTGCCCGTGCGAGGGCGGGTGACGAGCGAGCCGGCGCGCTCAGATACTCGAGCAGGCGCGTCTCGAGCGCATCGATGGCTGCCACGATGAGGATGCTAGAACCTCAGCGATAGGCTCTCGGAGCGGTGAGGCGTGTCCGATTGGATCGAGCGCTCGTCGCTGGCGGGCTCGCTCGCTCCCGTTCGCACGCGGCGCGTCTGATCGCAGAGGGGCGTGTGCTCGTCAATCGGGCCCCGGCTCTGTCGGCGGCTCGCCTCGTTGCGCCCAGCGACGTGCTCTCGGTCGTGGCCTCGAGGTGGCGTCCGCGCGGCGCGGCCAAGCTCGAGGGTGCGCTCGACACCTTCGACATCGACCCGTCAGGGCGGATCTGCCTCGACGTGGGTGCCTCGACAGGTGGGTTCACGATGGTGCTGCTCGAGCGCGGTGCCGAGTGCGTCGTGTGTGTCGACGTCGGACGAGGACAGCTCGCCGAGTCGCTCCGGCATGACCCGCGCGTCGAGGTCTACGAGCGGACCGACATCCGTGCGTTCGTGTGGCCCCTCCCCGAAGCACCGACGCTGGCGGTCGTGGACGTGTCGTTCATCTCGGTGCTCGGCGTCCTCGACCAGGTTGCGTCGCTGCTCGCGCCGGGCGGAGAGGCGGTGGTGCTCGTCAAACCCCAGTTCGAGGTGGGGCGCCAGATCGCGAGTCGATACCGCGGTGTGATCCCGCTCGGTCCGGAGCGCGACGAGGCGCTCGGACGAGTCCGCGACGCGATGGGTTCGATGGGGCTCGTTGTCCTCGGGAGTTGTCCGAGTTCGGTTCCCGGAGCCGAGGGCAACGTCGAGGAGTTCGTGTGGTTGCGTGCCCCGAGTGAACGAAGCGGTGGTGGTTAGGCTGAGCCGGATGAACGTTGGGTTCGTGCTCCACCCGCAGGAGCCGCGTGCGCAGGAACTCTTCCGCCAGGCTCGGGCGTTGCTCAGCGAGCTCGGTGGGAGTGCCTGCATACTCGAGGACCCGACGCACGCGTGTGGGGCGATCGATGCGGTCGTCAGCATGGGAGGTGACGGCACCATGCTGCGTGCGATGGCGGCGGCGTGGCGAGAGGACGTGCCGGTGCTCGGGGTGAACCTCGGTCAACTGGGCTATCTCGCCGAGGTCGAACCGTCGGCGCTCGAACCCGCGCTCCGAGCCCTCGTGGATGGGTCGATCGTCGTCGAGGAGCGGGTCGTGCTCGAGGCGGGCGTCGGTTCGAGGAGCGAGCGAACCGTCGGCTTCAACGAAGTCGTCGTCGAGCGTCAGGCGTCGGGCCACCTCATCCGCGCGAGCGTCGCTATCGATCGTCGCCCCTTTCTGCGCTACGCCGCCGATGGGATCATCGTCGCGACGCCCACCGGCTCGACGGCCTATGCGTTCTCCGCGCGAGGACCCGTGCTCTCGCCACGCGTCGACGCGCTCGTGCTCACACCGATCGCTCCGCATCAGCTCTTCGATCGGTCCTTGGTCCTCGGACTCGACGAACCCGTCGAGATCCGACTGCTCGATGGCCCGACGGCTTCGGTCATGGTCGATGGTGTTCCGTGGTCGTCCCTCGTGCCCGGGGAAGCGGTCGAGGTCCACGCGGCGACGCGTCGGGTGCGCCTCGCCCAGATCGGGGCCCCGCCCTTCCACGAGGTACTCAAGGCGAAGTTCGGCCTTGAGGTGCTCGACCTGCCATGCTGAGCCTGCTCGAGGTGCGCAACTTGGGGGTCGTGGAGGCGGCCTCGCTCGAGCTGCCCGGCGGGCTCGTCGCCCTCACGGGAGAGACAGGGGCGGGCAAGACCCTCATCGTGGGTGCGATCGGCCTTCTCCTCGGCGAGCGGGCACGCAGCGACCTTGTGGGTGCGAGCGACGAGCGGGCGCGCGTCCGCGCCATCGTCGACGTCGACGGTCACGAAGCGGTCGTCGAGCGCGAGGTCACCCGGGAGGGCCGCTCCCGTGCGCGCATTGATGGCGAGCTCGTCGCCGTTGGCGAGCTCGCTTCGTTCGTCGCGCGAGCCGTCCAGGTCGTCGGTCAGCACCAAGCGGTGTTCGTGACCCAACCCGACCAACAGCGTGCGATCCTCGATCGCATCGGGGGCATCGACGACCGCGCGTGGCATCGCGCGAGGGAGCGCCTCGCCGACGCGACGGCCGCACTCCGACGCGCGCGTGACGATCATGACCACGCCGAGCGTGAGCGCGAGCGCCTCGGCTTCGAGCTGGCCGAACTCGAGAGCGCCGAGCTCGCCAACCCCGAAGAGGACAACGAGCTCACCGAGCTCGTCGATCGGCTCGGAGACGCCGATGCGCTGCGGGCAGAGCTCTTCTCCCTCCATCGCGACCTGGTCGGGACGAACAGCATCACCGATCGCCTCGGTCAGTCGGCACGCGCGGTGCAACGTGCGTTCCCGGCCTTGGCGGAGCGCCTGGAGAGCCTCCTCGCCGAGGCGACCGACGTGGCTGAGGAGGTGCGCGATCAGTTCGAGCGTCTCGAGTCCGATCCGGCTGCGCTCGAGGCCGCCCAGGCACGGCTTGCCCAGCTGTCCCACCTCAAGCGCCGCTATGGACCCACCCTCGAGGCCGTGATCGAGGCGCGTGAGGAGCGACGCCGAGCGCTCGCGCTGATCGAGGGCAGCGAGGCCCTGATGGAAGAGCTCGAGGCAGAACGCCTCGAGGCAGAGCGCCACCTCGAGCAGGCCGCGAGCGCGCTGCGCGCCGAACGAGACGCAGCCGCAGAGGTCCTGCGTCGCCACGTCACGGAGGCCCTCGGAGCGCTGGGGCTCGAGCGAGCTCGCTTCGAGATCCGCCTCGAAGGGGCAGAAGGGGTACCGGCCTTCTGGTTCGCGGCCTCACCCGACCTCGAGCCGACGCCGCTGGGCCGCGGAGCGTCGGGTGGCGAGCTCTCGCGCATCGTGCTGGCGATGGCGGAACTGCTCGGGGAGGGTCGAGAATCGATCGTGCTCGACGAGATCGACACCGGACTCGGCGGCCGTGCGGCGCTCGGAGTGGCGGCGCGCCTCCAACGACTCGCGACGCGGCGTCAAGTCATCGTGGTGACGCACACCGCCTCCATCGCCGCAGCCGCAACCACTCACTTCGTGGTGCACAAGGAGCTCGTCGACGACCGCACGAGGACGCGGGTCGAACCGGTCCGCGACGATGCGCGCGTGCGCGAGATCGCGCGGCTGCTGTCGGGCCACCCCGACGCTGACGTCGCCCTCGAGCACGCACGGGCACTGCTCCAATCTGCATCGAGCGAGTCGGGACCGTCGGCTCCTGCCGACGGGGGAGTGATGCTCTAGACTGCTCAAGGGCGATCCCCGCAGGCGGCCGCGCGAGGAGGCAGGGTGACCAAGCACGTGTTCGTGACGGGTGGCGTAGCGAGCTCGCTCGGGAAAGGCATCACCGCCGCCTCACTGGGGCGTCTACTCAAGGCGCGGGGGCTCGCCGTCACGTTGCAGAAGCTCGATCCCTACATCAACGTCGACCCGGGCACGATGAACCCGTTCGAGCATGGCGAGGTGTTCGTCACCGCCGACGGCGCCGAGACCGACCTCGACCTCGGTCACTACGAGCGCTTCGTCGATGTCTCGCTGCGACGGGCCTCGTCCGTGACGACCGGGTCGATCTACCGGACCGTCATCGACCGCGAACGTCGCGGTGACTACTTGGGCAAGACGGTCCAGGTCATCCCGCACATCACGGACGAGATCCGTGCGCGGATTCGCGCGCTCGAGGGCGACGACGTGGACGTCGTGATCACGGAGATCGGTGGCACGGTCGGTGACATCGAGATCCTGCCCTTTCTCGAGGCGCTCCGGCAGCTGCGCAACGAGGTCCCTCGAGAAGACGTCGCCTTCGTGCACGTCACGTTGGTCCCGCATCTCGGGCCCAACGGCGAAGAGAAGACGAAGCCCACGCAGCACTCGGTCACCGAGCTGCGCTCGCGTGGCATCCAGCCCGACGTGATCGTCGCCCGCTCGGACAGGGTGCTCTCCGAGAGCGTGCGCCAGAAGATCTCGATGTTCTGCGACGTGCCGGCTCGCGGCGTGGTCGCGGCGCTCGATACCGACAACCTCTATGAGGTGCCGCTGCTCTTGCAGGAAGAGGGCCTCGACCAATACCTGACGGAGATCTTGCACCTCAAGGCCGGTGAGCCCGACCTCGACGAGTGGCGAGCCTTGGTGCGTCGTGCCGCTGCGCCGTCGCGCGACGTCGCCATCGCCGTGATCGGCAAGTACGTCGATCACCCGGATGCCTACCTCTCGGTGGTGGAGGCGCTGCGTCACGGGGGTCTTGCCTCGGACGCACGCGTGATCGTGCGGTGGGTCTCCGCCGAGGAGGTCACGCCGATGATGGCCGACGAACTCCTCGAGGACGTCGATGGCGTCGTGATTCCGGGCGGATTTGGGCCTCGGGGTGTGGAAGGCAAGATCGCGACCGCTGCCTGGACGAGGCAACGAGGGATGCCCTGTCTCGGGATCTGCCTCGGTCTGCAGGTGATGGTGGTGGATGTGGCCCGCTCCCTCGCGGGCTTGCCCGGGGCGCACTCGCGCGAGTTCGACCCGGAGACGCCCTATCCAGTGATCGATCTCATGGACGACCAGCGGGAGGTGATCGACCTCGGCGGGACGATGCGACTCGGTACCTACGCGGCGCGCCTCACGCCCGGGACGCGGGTCGCGGACCTCTACGGGGCCGAGGTGGTCTACGAACGCCATCGCCATCGCTTCGAGGTCAACCAGCGCTACGTCCATCGGCTCGAAGAGGCCGGTCTGGTCGTGAGCGGGCGGAGCCCCGACGGGAGGCTGGTGGAGTTCGTCGAGTTCCCCGACCATCCTTTCTGGATCGGGACGCAGGCGCACCCGGAGTTCCTCTCGCGGCCGAACCGTCCGCACCCACTCTTTGCGGGTCTCGTCGAGGCCGCGCTCCGCCACCAGAAGGATCGGGCGTGACGATCGAGATCGTCGGCGAGGACCTTCGCGCGACCTATGGCTTCTTCGAGGTCACCGAGCTCCGGCTCCAGGCGGACGGCGGCGCCAGCGAGCGTCGTACCGTCGTGCGCCACCCGGGCGCGGTCGTCGTCGTCGCACTCGGCGGGAACGGCCGTGTCGTCGCGCAGCGCCAGTTCCGTGCGGCCCTCGGCCGCGATGTGCTCGAGCTCCCCGCAGGCAAGCGCGACGTCGCGGGCGAGTCGGTGCTCGACACCGCTCGGCGCGAGCTCGCGGAGGAGTGCGGGCTCCTCGCGGCGAGGGTGGAGGCCCTCGGGAGCTTCTACAACTCGCCCGGGTTCACCGATGAGCGAACCTGGGTGGTCGGAGCGACGGGCCTCTCTCGGGGCGAGCGGGCTCCTCAATCGGTCGAGGAGCGCGCGATGGAGCTGGTGGCGCTCCGTCTCGACGACCTCGACGCACTGGTGGCCTCAGGCGTCCTCGAGGATGCGAAGAGCATCGTGGCGCTGCTCATGGCGAGGGCCCATGGACTCGGTCGGCAGGTCGCGAGGGAGGCGACCGTGGCCATGGAGGAGTTCGAGATCGTTGGACCCGGCGAGTGAGGCGGTCGTCGACGAGTACCTCACCCTCCTCGTCGTTGCGGCCGATCGGTCCGAGTTGACCGCCATCGCGTATCGCAGCGATCTCGAAGCGGTCGCGACCTGGCTGGAGGCGAGAGGGTCGCGCCTCCTCGATGCGAGCCCGGCTCTGTTGCGCTCCTGGGTGGACGCCGCCGGCCGGGAGCGCTCCCCGCGCGGCGTTCAGCGCGCCGCGAGTGCGCTACGGGGACTGTTCCGTTACGCCCAACGCGTCGGTGCGAGAGCGGACGATCCGATGGAGGGGATCCATGCGCCTGGAACGGCGGTCGCGCTGCCACGTGCGCTCGCTCGCGACGAGGTCGAGCGGCTCATCGAGTCCGTCGGGACCGCAGATGTCGCCGGCGCTCGTGACCGTGCGATCCTCGAGGTGCTCTATGGATCGGGCGTTCGGGTGAGCGAGCTCTGTGGCTTCACGCTCGACACCATCGCCCAGGGTCGATGGGTACCTGTAGTGGGCAAGCGAGGACGCGAACGCCTCGTCCCGATCTCGGCCCCTGCGCGCGATGCGCTCGAGCAGTGGGTGGTTCGATGGCGACCGCAGCTCGCTCCCAAGCATCGGATGCTCTTCGTCAACCTCCGGGGCGCACCCATCACGCGCCAGGGGGTCTGGCTGGTGCTGAAGCAACGTGCGTCGCGGGTCGGTCTCGGCGATCGGGTCTCGCCCCACGTCCTGCGCCATTCGCTCGCGGTCCACATGGTCGAGGCCGGGGCCGACCTGCGCGTGGTCCAGGAGATCCTTGGTCACGCATCCCTCGCCACCACGGAGCTCTACACCAAGGTGTCGGAGGGTCACGTGGATGCCGTCTACCAACGCGCGCATCCGCGTGCTCGGGCCGGGAGCCGCTGATGACTCGTGAGCGATGGCTACTCGCCGTGGTCGGCGCAGCCTTGGTGGGGCTCGCCCTGTGGCGTGGCGTCATCAATCTGACATCGCTGCTCTATCTCGCGGTGCTGATCCCCTCCGTCGTGCTGCACGAACTCTCGCACGGCTGGGCGGCGCTTGCCCTCGGGGACGATACTGCCAAGCGCAGCGGTCGTCTCAGCTGGAACCCTCTGCGCCACCTCGATCCGGTCGGTTCCGTGCTCGTGCCCGTGATCTTGATCATCGCCGGCTTACCGCCGATCGGGTGGGCGAAGCCTGTGCCGATCGACGTTCGCCGCTTGCGCCATCCTCGTAACGGCGCCCTCATCGTCGGCCTCGTCGGCCCCGCCACCAACCTCGTGCTGGCGGTCGCGCTCGGGATCGTGGCGCATGCAGTGATCGCCCACGACATTCAGACGGCGTCCGCCGCGCAGGCGTCCTCGATCGGATCGAGCCTCGTCGACCAGCTCCTCGTCGAGGCTGGCCTCGTCAATCTGCTGCTCGGCGTGTTCAATCTCATCCCACTCCCGCCCCTCGATGGTGGCTCCATCCTCGAGCGTGTGCTGCCGGCATCAGCCTGGTATGGCTTTCTCCGCTTCCGAATGGGGCTGCTCGCCGTCGTGGTGCTCGTTGCGGTCCTGTTTCCGAGTGTCTTGCAGCTCGTGTTCTCGCCCTTCGAACACTGGTGGATCTCGGCGTTCCTCACGTTTTCCGCACCGACCTGATCACGCGGCCGCTGCGGCTCAGACTGGCGAGACCCCGGCGATGCGACGAGGGCGTGCTCAGCGCACACACCGCTGCGAGTCGTCAGCGAGCCGTCTCCGGGGGGCGTTCGCGGTCGATCCGCTCGAGCACGGAGCGCGCCTCTTCGTACATGGGTGAGCCTGCAGGCATGCGCTCGATGACCTGGCGCGCCCAGTAGTACTCCTTCGGCAGGCCGTCTTGGCGGCTCGAGAGTGGCACCGCCTCGCGGGACCTGGACATACGGCGCGTCTGGCGCTCCTCGGAGGCGACCCAGTTCCAGATGATGACGCCGATCGCGAGGGTCGTGAGCATCTCGCTCAAGCCCCACAGCACGTCGCCGCCGGTCGTCCAGTCGGTCAGGCTGTACATGGGAGCGAGCGAGGTCCGTGAACCGGCGATGGTGAGGCCGAGGAACGTCTCGAAGGGGATGCCGAAGGCGAGCGACACGAGCTTCGCACCCCAGCCCATTCGCCAGTGCACGATGGGGTCCTTGCCGACGAGCGGCCACCAAAAGAGCACGCCTCCGGCGAAGAACAGTAGGTTGAGCAGGTCCATCACCCACATGTGCGTCATGGCGAACCCGATCGCGCTCGTCGTAAAGAACCACCACATGACGATGTAGTACGCGATGACGACGACGAGAGGGAACGTGATGACGTGGAGGAAGCGGGAGTGGATGAAGCCGGTGACGAGTCGACGGGCGGTGCCACGTGCCGTCTGGAGCGCCAGCGTGACCGGTGCGGCCATCGCGAGCAGCGACGGGGCGACGATCATCAGGACGAGGTGCTGGACGATGTGCGCCGGGAAGTAGCGCATGACCCACACGGAGATCGGTCCTGCCAGCGCGTAGACGATGGAGAGGAGGCCGAGACCGAACGTGACGATGCGGTGACCTGGCCAGCTACGACCCTTGGCGCGAACGCGGATCGCCGCATCGACGTACCACGCGAACAGAGCGCCGGCGGCGATCACGACGACGATCGCGAATGGTCCGAGCGACCACTCGGTCAGCAGCCCGATGGGCGAGAACGCTGGAACGGTAGGCATCGCACCCTCCAGCGTAGAGGGTGCGATGCGACTGTGCCAAGAGCGCTGGCGTGTTCGCCTGCGTCCGGCCTACGCGGCGACCGCCGACCCTTCCGCCGCTCCTTCGGTCGCAGTTGGTCCAAGGTGCGGGACCACGATCAAACCGATGAGCAGCCCGATCACGCCGAATCCTGTCGCGACCGCGAAGCCGGCCGCCCAGCCATGCACCTCGGCGAGGATCGTGAGTGCCTGGGGTGTGAGGTGGCCGCTGGCGAGGCGCGGAGCGAGGGCTGCCGCATGCCGCTTGGCCGCGGCCACGGTGACGGTGACGAGGATGGACAAGCCGAGCGTGCCACCGACCTGCTGTCCGACGGTCACGAGGGCCGAGGCCATGCCGACGCGACGCGGTTCGACGCCGTGGGTCGCGGTGGGGAAGAGAGAGACGAAGGAGCTCCCGGCGCCGATGGCGAGGATGACGAGCGGGCCGAGGAGGTCGAGATAGCCCCACGAGGCTCGCATCTGGGACAGCAGGCCCATGGCGACGGCGATGAGCACGCTCCCACCGACCATGAACGGCTTCGGGCCGACGCGGTGCAGGTTGCGGGACACGAGCTGGGCCGTGATCATGATGCCGAGCGTCATCGGCAAGAACGCGAGACCGGTTCGCACCGGCGAGTAGCCGACGACGTCTTGCATGAACTGGGACACGAAGAAGAAGACGGAGAACATCGAGGCCGCGACGAACAGGATCATCGCGACAGCGCCGCCCCGTTCACGCTTGGCGAGGATCTGGAAGTCGATGAGTGGCTCACGTCGGACACGTTCGATGACGATGAACGCGCCGAGCGCAACGACCCCGCCAGCGAGGACCGCAATCGTCGTCACATTGGACCAAGAGGTGGTGGAGGCATGGATGAGGCCGTAGACCACGAGCGCGAGGCCGCCGGTACCCGTCAGGGCTCCAGGCACGTCCACGCTGCCGTGGTGACGTTCGGTCTCTGCGAGCACCCGCGGCGCGGCAACGAGCAAGAGCGCGGCGATCGGAGCGTTGACGTAGAAGACCCACTGCCATGATGCGTATTGGGTAAGCAGACCGCCAGCGAGCAGCCCGATCGCTGCTCCACCCGCCGACACCGCGGAATAGATCGCGAAGGCCCGTCCGCGCTCACGTGCCTCGGTGAAGGTCGCAGAGATCAGGGCGAGGGCGGTCGGTGAGGCGATCGCGGCGCCGATGCCCTGCAGGGCACGGCCGGTGATCAGCCAGGCCTGCGAGGTCGCCAGTCCGGAGAACACGCTCGCGATCGCGAAGAGGGCAACCCCCACCATGAACATGCGACGTCGGCCGAAGAGGTCGCCGGAGCGCCCGCCGAGGAGCAGGAGCCCGCCGAAGACCAACGTATAGGCGTTCACGATCCACGAGAGGCCAGTCGGCGAGAAGTGGAGAGCGTGTTGGATCGTCGGCAACGCCACGTTGACGATCGTGAGATCGAGCACGATCATGAGCTGTGCGCCGGCGATGACGGCGATCGCAAGTCCTGAGCGGTGTCGGTGCGAACCTTGCGTCATGCTGAGATCAAGCTCCTTGGTCAGATGATGGCTACGAGCACATTGTCGGTGCATGTTGACAACCTCACCGGGCTATCGGTGATTCCCGGAAAATAGTTGTGTTTAGCAAAGTATATGCGATCCGCCACCACGAGCCGGCGATCGGTAGACTGCATGACGTGGCACTCGGAGTCGGCTACGTGGTCGCGTTCGGCGGTGGCGTGCTGTCGTTCGCCTCACCGTGCGTCCTGCCGTTGGTGCCCGCCTATCTCTCGGTCGTCTCCGGGGCACCGACGCGCGAGCTCGAAGCGGGAGGGGTGGCGGTCGCCCGGCGGGTGGCGGGGCGCACCGCCCAGTTCGTCCTCGGGTTCGCCGTGGTCTTCATCGCCATGGGCTTGACCGCTTCCGCGCTCGGACAGACCCTCGTCCGTCATCATGCGTTGCTCGAGCGGGCGAGCGGCGTCGTGCTCCTCGCCATGGCCGTACTCCTCGTGCTCTCGGTCCTCGGGCGATTCCCGATCCTGTTCGCCGAGAAGCGTTGGCATCCGAGGCTCGAGCGATTCGGTCGCTTTGCGGCGCCGGTCGCCGGGATGGCGTTCGCGTTCGGTTGGACACCGTGCATCGGCCCCATCCTTGCGTCGGTGTTCGCCGTGGCGGCGACCCAGGGCCAGCTCCTGCAGGGAGCGCTGTTGCTCGGGGCCTACTCGCTCGGGCTGGGCGTGCCGTTTCTCCTGTTCGGACTCGCGTTCTCGCGCGCGGTGACCGCGACACGGGCGCTGCGCAAGCACCTGCGGACCGTGACGCTGGTGGCGGCGGGCGTCCTCGCCGTGTTCGGCGTAGTGATGGTGGCCAACGACTTCGCCTGGATCACGCAGCACCTCGAGTCGGCGGCCAGTGCGGTCGGTCTGTCCGCGCTGAACCGTCTCGGGTAATCCTGCCGCCTCGCGCTGGCCGCGCCTCGGCGACCATGCTGGCCGCTTGGTAGCATGGAATCAATGGTGGAAGTCGAAGTCGCTGGCGTTCGAGTCGACCTTCGGTCCAACGCACCAGTCCTGCTCCTCCAGGAGCGACGCGACCCGCATCGGGTCGTGCCGATCTTCATCGGTGTTCCCGAGGCGAACGCGATTCACCTTGCCCTGTCGCAGGTGGACCCGCCGCGGCCGCTCACGCACGATCTGCTGCGTCTCGTCATCGAAGAGCTCGACGCTGAGGTCGTCCGGGCCGAGGTGACCGAGCTGCGGGCGGGAACCTACTACGCCTCCGTGGTGCTCGCCCAAGGCGGGATCGAGCGCGAGATCTCGGCGCGTCCGTCGGACGCGGTCGCACTGGCGCTCCGAACGTCGAGCCCGATCTTCGTGGATGAGGCGGTGATGGACGCCGAGGGTGCAGTGTTGGACGATGCCGAGCCTACGTCCTCGGGGGACGAGGACGAACTCCTCGGAGAGTTCCGCGACTTCATCGAACACCTACGGCCGGAGGACTTTTCGGACTGAGGCGATCGGGGAGGCAGAGGACACCGTGTGGCAAGGGCCGCACGTCGCGACCCTGATCGGCGCGAGTAGCAACGGTAACGGTAGGAGTAGTGCGATGCGTCGAATCGGCATCATGGTCGCGGTTGGCGTCGTGGTCGCAGGGCTTGCCGGTCTCGTCCGTGTCGCCTTCGGGGTCGCCGTGGGCATCGGCGAGATCGTCTTCGGATCGGCGCTGGCCCTGGCCTTCCGCGCGTGGAGGGGAGGCGGTGACGTCGTCGATGGTGAGGAGTACGGCGCGGCGCGTGACCCGAACGCGGACGGAGGCGAGCGTCGGGAGCAGTGAGCGCGTGCTTCAGGCGGGGGCCCGAGCGCCGAACTCAGCGCCGCGCGGACGCTCGCCAAGGTCTCGAGCTGGACTCAGAGTGTTCGCCGCGCATGCGGATCGAGCCGCTCGAGGTCGCGGGTCGTGAGCGCGGTGGTCAGGGCACCGAGGAGCTCGGCGAGCTCGGCGATCGCGGTGCGCGCGCGCTCGGGGTGACGATGGCTCATCGAGAGCACCGGTGCGAGCACCTGCTCGATGAGGCCGACTTCGCGTTCGGCGAACGAGCGAACGAAGCGGAGGTGACGGGGTTCGAGCCCATGGCGCTCGAGGCTGGCGAGCAGTGCAAGGATCTCGACCTCTTCGAGCGTGAGGTAGCGCTCACGGCCCTTCGTGATGCCGACGATCATCCCATGATCCAGGGCCGCGCGAAGCGTCGAGGCGTTCGCACCCGCACGAGCGAGGGCGTCGTGCTCGTCGAGGAGGCCAGGGGCGTCGGATCGTGATGCCTCTGCGCTCGAACCGGCCTCGGGCTCCGACTCGTTCGGCGTGACGGCGCTCGTCTCGGCGTTGCCTTGGCCGGCGACGGCGTCCTCGGAGAAGAGGTCGGACGGTTGGGTGCCGGCGTCGAGGTGCTCCTTGATCTTCTTCAGCGGCATGTAGGTGGACTTCTGGAGCCGCAGGACATGGCGCAGCCGGGCGATGTCGTGATCGTAGAAGCGTCGGTAGCCCGATGGCGTGCGTTCCGGACTGATGAGGCCCTGGCTCTCGAGGAACCGGATCTTGGAGATCGTGACCTCTGGGAACTCCTCTTGCAAGAGCGCGAGGACGTCCTTGATCGAGTATTCGGGTTCGGGAACGATGCGGAGGTGTTGAGAGGAGTTCACGCGGTCTCCGGTACGAAGAAGGTGAAGCGAAAGCGACCGATCTGAATTTCGGCACCATGATGCAGTGGCGCACGCTCGTGCCGTTCGTGATTGACGTAGGTCCCGTTCAGGGATCCGGCGTCGTAGAGGACGTAGGCGTCACCCTCGCGACGAATTTCGGCGTGGCGTCGAGAGACGGTGACGTCGTTGAGGAACACATCGGAATCGGGATGGCGTCCCACCGTCACGACGTCCCTGTCGAGTGCGAACCACGAACCGGCCTGCGGGCCCGATCGAAGCAGCAGCACGGGCGTCGTCGTGGTCGGACCCGACGGCGCCTCCTCGGCGAGATGCTCGATCGCGTCGATCGCCAGTGTCCCGGTGACGTCACCTCGATCGTCATCGGTGATGGCGGCACCACATCGTGGACAGAAGTGTGACCCTGCCGGTAGTGGCGCGCCACACACGGGACAGGAGGCACCCCCCTCGCTCACCACATCCCCTTCGCTCACGCCTTGTGCACGAGGTCGCGATAGCTCGCTGCGTCCATGAGGCCAGCGGTCTCGTCCGTCGACCCCGTGGGACGGATCGTCACGATCCAGCCTTCGCCGTAGGGGTCACGGTTGATGAGCTCAGGCGCCTCGCGCAGCGCCTCGTTCACCGCGACGACGTCGCCACTGAGCGGGCTGAAGACGTCCGAGACCGACTTCGTGGACTCGACCTCCGCGATCGGTTCTCCTGCGCGCACGGATCGTCCGACCTCGGGCAGGCCGACGTAGACGACGTCGCCGAGCGCGTCTTGGGCGTAGTCGGTCACGCCGACCTGGGTGGTCTCGTCGTCCATCGTGCGAAGCCATTCGTGGTCTGCGGTGTAGCGCAGGTCGTCAGGGAACTCCATGACGCCTTAGGTTACCCGCGCGCGGAGGTCGAGGGGGGCAGGCTGCCGTTGGAATTCGAGCCCTTGCGACCTTGCGTTGCTTCGTCGCGACGCGCCGCGACAGCGGTGCGCAGGACCGCGAGATCGTCCTTGGCCACCTCGGGGTCGGCCGCACCCACGATGACGGTCACGACCGGTTCTTGGGGGTCGGGCGAGAGGAGCCAGAATCGGTCCTGGAACTGCGCTCGAAGGCCATCGGTCGCGACGAGCTCGACCGGCCCCTGCTCCTCGGCGAAGGTGCGCAGCCCCCGCATCGTCGCACCGAGGACCGCGTACGGGACGGGTACCGCCTCGGCCACCGTCGTCTCGGCGGGCGTGCGGTCGATGACATGGGCGAGATCGGTTCCGGTGGTGGCGAGGGCCTCCAAGATGAGTCCGAGGGTGACGGCTGCGTCCGACGAGCTCGCGCATCCGGAGTAGAACACGAGGCCGCTGTGGCCGATGGCGAGCGTTCCTGGTGCATCGGCGACGGCGGCGGCGAGATCAGCTCGCGAGAGCCCGCACCATGCGAACTCGATGCCGAGGGCGCGAGCGGTGTCGGCGACCGAACTCGCGACGGCCGCGCTCGCCACGAGCCGCCGGACCTTCCCGGTCGCGACCAGGTGCTCGGCGAGGATGGTGGCGATACCGGCGATCGGGACGACGCGACCGCGCGCATCGGTGAGCAGCAGCCGTTCGCCGCCGGCGTTCACGATCGCACCGAGGTCGGCCTTGGCGCCTCGAACCAGACGGCCGAGTTCGGCGATCTGCTCCTCCAGTCGAAGTCGTATGAGGCGTGCGGTCGAGGGGTAGGCGTGGGTGGCGAGAACGTCCGCGTGGAACGACGCGATCGCTTGCGGAAGGCTCGACGCCACGACGCCGTACGAGTAGTCGAGGACCAGCTTGAAGGCGCGCTCCCGAATCCGCTCGATGTCGAGCAGGGCGGTCACCGCTGCCTTCCATCGGTCGGTCGCGTGGGAGACCATGACGAGATCGCCGATCTCGCTCGCGGAGACCCTGCGAAACTCCTCGCGCTCGAGCGCGCGCTCCACCTTGCGTCGCTCGGTCGCGACGAGGTCGGCGCCTTCGGCCCCGAGGAGCTCGATGGTCAGGGCTTGGGGATCGTCGGCGTCGAGGGCGACTCGTACCCCGGCGACCGCATCGGTGGCGGCCACGGCGTGACGGAGGACCGGGGTGGTCGTTGCCTCGAGGTCCCAGACGTCGAGCCCGACGGCGTTGAACCCGACCATCATCGCGCGCTTGATGATGCGTGCGGCCCGTGAGGTGTCGCGTGCCGCGAGGACTGCGCCGTTGGGGGGGAGCTGCGATGCGAGCGCCATCGCGATCCGTGTCGCCATCTCTGGGTTGATGTCGACGTTGGCGAGGCCGGAGATGCCGAGCGGCCCGAACACCGTCCGACTCGCGCCACTCTCCCAGACGATGGAGTTGGCGACCGTGGCGAGCGGATCGACCGTTTTGCCCGGATACACCCGAATGTCGGCTCGCACCACCGCGTCGCGTCCGACGAGGACGCCGTCGGCGAGCACTGCGCCATCGTGTACGTTGACCCGGCGGCGGATGTCGACGCCGCGGCCGACGATCGCGCGGCCGAGACGTGCCCCGTCGGCGATCCATGCGTGGTCGAAGACGATGGTGCCGTCAAGATGGACGTCGGACCCCACCCGCACGCCGTGGCCAACCACGGTGTAGGGGCCGAGCCTCGACCCGGGGCCGATGCGAACGTCGTTGCCGACGATGCACGGCGCCTCCAAGAGTGCCGAGGGGTCGATCGTCGAGCGGTCACCGACGTAGACGCCGGGAGCCAGTTCGAAGCCCGAGGGAGCGATGCCGGCACGCCCGTCGAGCACGTCGTGGTGGGTCTGGTGAAATCCCGAGAAGGTGCCGACGTCGGCCCAATAGCCGTCGGCCACGTAGCCAAACAGCGCTCCGCGGTCGTCGAGGATCTGCGGGAACACCTCCTCGGAGAAGTCCACCGCACGGTTGGCGGGGATGCGATCGAGGACGGACGGTTCGAGGATGTAGACGCCGGTGTTCACCGTGTCCGTGAAGACCTCGCCCCACGACGGCTTCTCGATGAGCCTGGTGACCGCTCCGCTGTCTTCGGTCGCGACGACGCCGAACTCGGTGGGATCGGGGACGGTGGTGAGGACCATGGTCGCACTGGCGCCCCGTTCGTGGTGGAAGCGTCGCGCGGCCTCGAGATCCACGGTCGTCACGACGTCGCCAGAGAGCACGATGAAGGTGTCCTCGAGGAGGTGTCTGGCGTTGCGGACCGCGCCTGCGGTCCCGAGCGGCGACTCCTCCTGGAGGTAGCGGATACGCGCTCCCCAGTCGGTGCCGTCGCCGAGATAGGTGCGAATGGCCGAGCCCAGGTAGGCCACGGTGACGATGATGTCGTCAATGCCATTGGCGACGAGGAGGTCGACGACGCGGGCGATCATGGGCCGGTTCGCGACCGGGAGCAGCGGCTTCGGAGTGGTCGAGGTGAGGGGCCGAAGGCGGGTTCCCTCGCCTCCGGCGATGATGACAGCCTGCACGGTGCGCCTCCCGGGTTCGCTCTGGTGGGGGTGCCTCGTTACGAAGCAGGTGGTGCTTCGCGCGACAGCCTATCGAGGTCGTCTCGGAGCTGGGTGGCGTAGCGCATCAGGGCAACGGTGAGGAGTGCGAGGGCGACGGTGGCGATGAGGGTGGCTCCCTTGGCCAAGATGTCGAGGCGTGTGGCGCGCGCAATCAGCGCCAGCGGGAAGGCAGCGAGGAGGCCGAAGGTACCCGCCTTGCCGACGAAGACGACGTCTTGGCGTCGATGCGTGCGCACGAGCGACGTGAGCGTGACGGCGCTGACGGCGACCTCCCGAAGCAGGATCAACCACAGCAACCAGGTCGGCAAGAGGTGCTCCTCGAGTGCGACGAGCCAGCTCACCAGCAGTGCGACTCGGTCGAGCGTGGGATCGAGCACCTTGCCGACGGTGGTGACGGCGTCGAGGTGACGAGCGCTGTAGCCGTCGAGGAAGTCGGTCGCCCCGATGGTGACGGCGACGACGGCGGCGGCTCCCGTGCGGTGCTCGTCGACGGCGAGACGCCAGAACGGGATCAACAACGCCGCTCGTGCGAGCGTGATCAGAGTGGGAACGGCGCGCCGCAGCGAGCGAGGCATGGGCTCATGCTATCGAGCCTGGCCGCTCGTGCTCGGCGCGTGGTGAGGTCGTACACTAGAAGTGTGCCTCAGGGGTCGACGCTGGCGTTGGTGGTGTTCCCGTCGCTCGTGCTCGGGCTCGGGATCACGGCGTTCCTCATCGGGTGGCGGCGGCATCGGCGGTTCATGGAGGGCATCCGACGTCGGCGGGCCCAGCAGTACATGGCGCACCAGGCGTGGCTCGCCTTCGCCGAGGTGCCCGAGGCGATGCTGCTCAGCGTGTTGGTCATGGGTGGGTCCGTGTTGATCGCCTACGAGCCGGTCGCCACGCCCGGGATGAGCGCAACGATCGTCGCGCAGGATCCGGGGACGAGCGTGCTCGAGGTGCTCCAGGCGTGGTGCGCCGATCATGCCCACGTGGGGCTCGAGATCGACCCGATGGGCGAGCGACTGCGGCTCTCGAGGACCGAAGACGCCGAACGGATCGAGCTGCCGATCGTCTCGGCTCGGCCGGGCGTCTGAGCGCCACGTCCGCGCTCAGCGGTAGCATGGCGGGGTGCCCGAACGCACCGCGCTCTATGACCTCCACCGCGACCTTGGGGCTCGATTCACGCTCTTTGGTGGTTGGGAGATGCCAGTTTCCTACCCCAGCGGGACGATCGCCGAACACCTCGCGGTGCGCACCGGCGTCGGAGTGTTCGACGTCTCCCATCTCGGTACGGTCGTCGTCGAGGGACCCGACGCGTTCGACCGGCTTCAAGCGACGCTGACGAACGATCTGCGCAAGATCGGTCCGCAGCGAGCGCAGTACACGCACCTGCTCGACGTCGATGGATCGGTGCTCGACGACATCATCGTGTGGTGGGTCGATCGCGAGCGATTCCACGTGATGCCGAACGCGGCCAATACGGAGAACGTGACCGCCGCACTCGGCGGTCGTGACATCACTCGCTCGCGATGCATCCTCGCGCTCCAGGGGCCTGGTGCTGCGGCCCTGCTCGGCCCTCTCCTCGAGGGAGCAGAGCCGCCGGCGCGCAATCGCATCGTGACAGGCCGCATCGGCGACATCGAGGTGCGGGTCGCGGGCACGGGCTACACAGGTGGCCCAGGCGTGGAGCTCGAGGTCGCCCCTGACGATGCGGTGGCGTTGATGGAACGGCTGCTCGAGCGAGGGGCCGTCGCCTGCGGGTTGGGTGCGCGCGACTCGCTGCGGCTCGAGGCTGGCCTGCCGCTGCACGGCAACGAGCTCGGACCTGGCCTCACGCCGCTGAACGCGGGCCTCGGCTGGGTCGTCGCGTTTGAGAAGGGGCCCTTCCCTGGTCGTGAGGCGTTGCTCGCCCAGCAGGCCGCGGGTGTCAACCCGATTCTGATCGGCGTTCGCTCGCTGACGAGACAGCCTCCACGCGCCCACGACGTCCTCGTCGATGCCGCCTCGACGGCCGTCGGCTCGATTTCGTCGGGTGGGTACTCGCCGCTCGCGGGCGTCGGCATCGGCCTCGCCTACGTCGACCCGGAGGCCGCGGCAGGGCCGTTCCGGGCGGTTCGTGCTCGCGGGTCGTTGGACCTCGAGCGTGCAGCCGTCCCGTTCGTCGACCTGCGTTCGTGATCATTGAGGAGGTGGTCGTGGGGAGTTTCGTACCGCACACCGAGGCGCAGATCGAGCGCATGCTGGCCGAGGTGGGGTTGGCGTCGCTCGAGGAGCTCTACGCATCGATCCCCGCGTCGCTCCGCTTGGGGCGACCGCTGGAACTACCCCCGGCCCTGGCCGAGGTCGAGGTGCTCGAGGAGGCGGAACGGCGCTCGCGCCGGAACGCTGGCGCTCGACGCGACCTCGTGGTGTTCGCCGGCGGCGGGGCCTACGACCACGACGTGCCGAGTGCCGTGCGAGCGCTCGCGCTCCAGAGTGCCTTCGTGACGGCCTACACCCCGTACCAGCCGGAGGTCTCTCAGGGAGTGCTCCAAGCGCTGTTCGAGTTCCAGACCTCGATTGCGCGCCTCTTCGGCATGGACCTCGCCAACGCCTCGCTCTACGATGGCGCCGCTGCGGTGGTCGAGGCCGTCAACCTCGCGGTCGGGGCCACCAAGCGGAACCGTATCGTCGTGTCGCAGGGCATTCATCCCCGCTATCGGGGCGCACTGGCCACCTTGGGCCGCGGGCGAGGACTCGAGCTCGTCAGCGTGGGTCTCCGTGACGATCTGGCGACCGACCTCGCAGCGGTCGACGCCGAGGCTTCGGCGCTCGTCATCGGCTATCCGAACGCGCTCGGGCGGGTGGAGGACCTGCGGGAGGCGCGTCGGGTCGCCGACGCCATGGAGGCACTCCTGGTGGTCGTTGCCGACCCCGTCGCGTGCGCCTTGCTCGAGCCGCCGGGCAGCTTCGGCGCCGACGTCGTGGTCGCCGAGGGACAGAGCCTCGGCATCCCGCTCTCGTTCGGCGGGCCCTACCTCGGGCTGTTTGCCACCCGGAGCGAGCTGGTGCGGCTCGTGCCGGGCCGCCTCGTCGGTCAGACGGTCGACGTCGAGGGTCGGCGCGGCTTCGTGACCACGTTGCGCACCCGCGAGCAGGATATCCGGCGTGAGAGGGCGACGTCCAACGTGTGCACGAACCAGACGCTGCTCGCGATCTGGGCGGGCGTCTACCTGGCGTGGCGCGGCAAGCAAGGCATGGTCGAGCTCGCCCGCTCGTGCTACAACGCCGCGCACTACCTCGCTGACCGACTCGAGGCCGCGGGACTCTCGGTGCTCGGCCGGCCGTTCGTTCGTGAGTTCGTCGTCGATCTCGAGGTGGAGGCGCGGCCGGTCCGCGAGCGGCTCCTCGAGGATGGTTGGCTGGCCGGTGTCCTGGTCCCCGAGGAGCCGACCTGGCTCGTGCTCACCGCGACGGAGGCACGGACTCGAGAGGAGATCGACGCGTTCGTCGATCGGATCGCAAAGGAGGTCCGCTAGGTGTCGACCCGAGGTGCGCGCCCAGGCGGTCGTGCAGCGTCCGCCCCGCTCGTCGGACGTGATGCCGAGCCGACGGCGTTCGAGTTGTCGGTCCGGGGCCGCCGAGCCGACACGCTGCGTCACAGTGCGATCCCGGAGGCGTCGCTCGAGGAGCTCGGTCCGTGGCTCCGTCGCGAGCCGGCCGCGCTCCCTGAGGTATCGGAGCGTGACCTCGTCGCCCACTACACGAGACTGGCCTCTCGCAACTACTCGGTCGACCTGGGGGCCTATCCGTTGGGGTCGTGCACGATGAAGTACAACCCGAAGTTCGCCGACGAGGTCGCGGCCCTCCCAGGGCTCGCCGGGGTGCACCCTGACACACCCGAGCGTGCCGTCCAGGGTTGGTTGGAACTGCTCGCCGAGCTCGAGGCTGCGATTTGCGAGATCACCGGCATGGCGGCGGCGACCCTGCAGCCACCGGCGGGTGCCGCCGGTGAGCTCACTGGTCTGCTGATCATGGGCGCCTACCACCGGGCTTCGGGGCGAGACCCCCGACGGATCATCATCCCCGACTCGGCGCACGGGACGAATCCGGCCTCGGTGACCTTGGCCGGCTACGAGGCCGTGACGGTTCGCTCCGATGCGCGAGGCTTGGTCTCGCTCGACGACCTGCGACGCGTGCTCGACGACTCCGTCGCCGGCATCATGTTGACCAACCCGAACACGCTGGGGCTGTTCGAGCGTGACGTCGCCGAGATCTTGCGGCTCGTGCACGAGGTCGGCGCGCTCGCCTACTACGACGGCGCCAATCTGAACGCGATCGTCGGTGTCGCGCGACCCGGAGACATGGGTTTCGACATCGTGCACTCCAACCTCCACAAGACCTTCGCCACCCCGCACGGCGGCGGTGGTCCTGGGGCGGGTCCCGTCGCGGTGACGAGCGCCCTCGAGGCGTTCCTGCCTGGTCCGCTGCCTCGCCCTGGCGCAACGGGGCAGCTCGAGTGGTGGACGCCACCGTCGTCCATCGGCAACGTGCACGCGTTCCACGGCAACGCACTGGTGCTCGCTCGTGCCTGGGCCTTCATGCGCTACCACGGCCCGGATGGCCTCCGTCGCATGAGTGAAGTCGCCGTCTTGAACGCCAGGTGGCTCCAGCAGCGCCTTCAGCCCGTGTTGCCCGCGGCTTTCGACGAGCCGTGCATGCACGAGTTCGTGGCGAGCGCCAAGGAGTTTCGCAGCGAGGCCGGCGTGCGTGCCTCCGACATCGCCAAGGGTCTGCTCGAGTTCGGGTTCCACGCCCCGACCGTCTACTTTCCGCTCATCGTCGACGAGGCGCTCATGATCGAGCCGACCGAAACCGAGTCTCCGGAGACGCTCGAGGCGCTCGCGCAGGCGTTCGAGCGGCTCGTCGAGATCGCGCGGACGACGCCGGCCGAGCTCGCCGAGGCGCCCCGGACGACGCCGGTCAGGCGTCTCGACGAGGTGGGCGCTGCCAGGAAGCCCGTACTCGTCGAGCCCGTCGGCGCTGCGGACGAACTCGACTGAGCCACAGAGCCGCGGTCAGGATCAAGACGACCCCTGCGTCGAGGGCAAGCTCCTCGAGGCTCGAGCGGGTCTGCGCGCCATGGGTTCGGGAGATCGAGAGCTGCGCGCCGAGGACCAAGATACGCCGTACGGATGACACGATGCCGATCACGAGGAAGGGGCGAAGCTGCAGACCTCCCTTGCGAAGGTGGCTGATCACACTCGAGAGCAGCTCGAGCAGAATGATGACGAAGAGCGCGTCGTTCAGGGCGCCGACGAGCTGGGCGGTGACGTCGCCGTTGAGCGAGACGTCGACGAACACGGCGCGCGCGAGTTGCCACAGCGTCTCGGCGCTCATGACGACGAGGACGAGGCCGATCAGGAGGTAGGCGACCGACTCGGCGAGGACGAGTGGTCGGGTGAGGCGAGGACTGTGCTGCTCGAGGGCCATTGGGCCGCCATGCTACCGGAGACGATGTGAGGAGTCCGGCAAGGGGCCGTGCCTCGTGGGCCGTCGTGGGGGTCACGGCGATCTGGGGAGTCACCTTTCCGCTGAACGAGCGCGCACTCGGGAGTCTCGGCCCGGTCGAGCTCACCTTCGGACGCTTCAGCGTCGCGGCGCTCGTGCTGTGGGTGCTGGCGCTCGCACGGGGCCATCGCATCGATCGACGGAGCGTCGTTGCCGGCCTGGCGAGCGGCCTCGCGCTCTTTGGCGGCTACCTCACTCAGATCGAGGGTCAACGCTACGTGTCACCGACCATCGCGGGGTTTCTGACGGGCTTGTCGGTGGTGGTTGTGCCGATCTTCGTGATGGCGCTCGGTCGACGTCCGAGCGCTCGTCAGCTCGTCGGTATCGTCCTCGCGGCCCTCGCCCTCGTGGTGCTCTCGGCCCCACGAGGGCATGCGTCGTTCGTCGGGATCGGCCTCGAACTCGCGTGCGCCGGCTTCTTCGGGGCTCAGATCGTCGTGCTCGAGGAGCTCGGGTCTCCCGGTGATGCGATGGTGACAGCGGCACTGCAGATGACGACGATCGCGGCCGCGACCGTGGTCGCGGCACCGCTCGTGGGTGCGGGTCTCGTGCCGACGCACCTCACGCCGATCGCGGTGACGGCCATCGTCTACGATGGGGTGCTCGCGAGCGCACTCGCCTTCGTGGTCCAAGCCTGGGCGCTCGCTCACGCCGACAGCGTGCAGATCTCCGTGATCTATGCGGCCGAACCGCTGTTCGCCGCGCTCGCGTCGCTGGCCTTCGGGTATGCATCCCTGGGCCTACCGGTGGTGGTCGGTGGACTTCTCGCGCTCGCTGCGATGGTCCTGGCATCCGTTCCGCCGGCCGCAGCACGGTCGTCCGACCCCACCGGCTAGGGACCAGTGTCACACCGTGAGGCGTACTCCTTGGCCTAGATGCGTGGCGCGCGTAGCCTAGAGACGAGAGGTGGGTGAGCCCCTCGGGCGGTTCACGCACGGAGGGCATGGAGTTCGTGGAGGACAGCGTGGAGGCCGAGGAGCGAGAGCACGACGGGTCGGTCCCGGTGCGCTTCGTCCGCGACTTCGTCGAGCTGCCGTTGCCGTTCGAGGTCGCTGCCCCGCTGCTGTCGCGCCAGAGTGCCGAGTGGCTCGGTGATCTCGCGAGCGAGGTGACGGCCGATGACGCCGGTCTGCGCGCGGTGCTCGGTCTTCGGGCTGGACTCTTGCGCACGCCGGTGGCGTTTCGGATCGCGAGCCCACGGCGCCTCGGTGACGACGAACTCCAGCTTCCGATGACGTGGGAGGGCGCGCAAGCTCCGTGGCTCTTTCCGCGGCTCGACGGCCTGCTCGGGGTTTCGAAGGTTGGCCCCGAGCTCTGTCAGCTCTGGCTCGAGGGGAGCTATCGACCGCCGCTCGGACGGACCGGTCTGCTCATCGACCAGACGCTCCTCTATCGGGTCGCCGACGCGACGATTCGGCGCTTTCTCGAGCACGTCGCGCGCGGACTCGTCGAGCTCGGCAGCGCCGGCACGTAGCCTGACCTCGACGAGAGAGGAGGCGCATGCGCGAGCACCGGCGCACGAAGATCGTTGCGAGTATTGGTCCGGCTTCATCGAACCTCGGGACCTTGACGGCGATGATCGAGGCTGGCATGGATGTCGCGCGGATCAACTGCTCACACGGCAGCACCGCAGACCATGCCCGCTCGATCGAGCTCGTTCGTCAAGCCGCTGCTCGGACCGGCAAGACGGTCGGCGTGCTGCTCGATCTCGCCGGACCGAAGCTTCGGATCGAGTCGCTGGCCGACGACGCGACACAGCTCCAGCCCGGCGAGGTCGTCCAGATCGCCGAGGAGGGGAGCGCCCGCCACGCCGCGATTCACATCAGTCGGCTCGGCATCCTCCATACCGTGCCCCCAGGGGCGACGATCGCCTTCGCTGACGGCGCGGTCCGCCTCGTGGTCGACCGCTCGGAGGACGGCTGGGTGGAGGCCACGGTCGTCCAGGGGGGGCCACTGTCGGTCCGCAAGGGCGTGAACTTCCCGGATTCGTATCTGGAGCTGCCCGCACTCACCGAAGACGACTTCGCCGACATCGCCTTTGGGCTGGAGGCGGGCGTCGACTTCATCGCGCTGTCGTTCGTGGGCTCGGCCTCGGACCTCGAGGTTGCTCGACGCCAGATCGACCGCGCGGGCGCGGCGAGCCGCGTGATGCTCGTTGCGAAGATCGAGCGCAAGGAGGCGATCCAGCGCATCGGCGAGATCGTCGCTGCCTCGGACGCCGTGATGGTCGCCCGCGGCGATCTCGGAGTCGAGATGCCCGTCGAGCGGATCCCACTCCTGCAGAAGCAGATCATCCACCTGGCCAACGAAGCCGGCAAGCCGGTGATCACTGCGACCCAGATGCTCGAGTCGATGATCGAGGCGGGGTCGCCGACGAGGGCCGAGGCATCCGACGTCGCCAACGCGATTCTCGATGGCTCGGACGCACTGATGCTGTCGGCCGAGACGGCCGTTGGGGCCTTTCCGGTCGAGGCCATCGCCACCATGGATCGCATCGCGCGTGCGACCGAGCGCGAGGTGGACAACCAGGCGCTCACGCTGCTCACGAGGCCCTCGCCTGTGGCCCACTCCGTCGCCGATGCGATCGGAGAGGCCGCCACGCGGATGACTCGATCCGTCCCGGTGCGTGCGGTGGTGGCCCTCACCGAGTCGGGACACAGTGCTCGGGTGCTGGCGCGCTTCCGTCCAGCGGTGGCGATCCTCGGCGCGACCCCCGATCCGCGCGCTGCGCGGTCGCTGACACTGAGCTGGGGTGTCATCCCGCACGTCGTGGCGAGGACGCCGTCGACCGAGCTGATGGTGCACGAGGCGCTCGCGGCGGCTGTCGAGCGAGGTCTCGCCGAGGTCGGCGAACTCGTCGTCATCGTGGCGGGCATCCCGTTCGGTGTGCGTGGAACGACGAACCTGATCAAGCTCCAGGCGGTGGGCGACGGGTTCTTCGCGCCGGCCGAGGGCGTCTAGGGGCGCTGCTGCAGCGAGGGGCCGTGCGGAACGGGAGGTCCGCGGTGCCACGGGTCGCTACGCACGGTCCTGGGACATGGCGCTCACCGATGGGCGTGCTCGACTCCTCGGGTGCCTGCAGCGCCGATGACGCGCCCGCACGTGGCGCAAGTCGGTCCGTTGGCGTGTGGGTGCCGGTCGGCACCGAGAGCCGTCCGGCGTGGGTCTGGGGCGGGGAGGCGCTCGCTAGCGGCTACCTGAGGTCGGGAGATCGCGCCGTGGGGCGCGGCGGCCCTCGTCGGCGGAGACGTCCGGAGATGGCGGTTCGGTCTGATGGATCCGGCCGAGCGCGTCGAGGTAGGCGGCCGACGAGAGTGGCTCCGACGGCAGCAGCTGGAGGACGAGTCGATCCTCGGTGGCGGTGGTGTCGGGTGCGGTGGCGTCGGGTTGGGTGGCCGCGTGGCCGGAGCGAGCTGCGCGGCTGCGCCCGAGTTGACGATGGGCCATCTGACGGATGGCGAGCACGACGCCGACGACGAGAATGACCGCGACGACCTCGCCGATCTGGCCGGCTCGGTGCGCGATGGTGGTGATCGCGTCCTTGGCCTCGTAGCCGGCCAGGGCAAACGCGGTGGCGAAGATCGCCGATCCGACGACACTCTGGAGGGCGAGCGCACCGAGCGAGACCTCGGCGACGCCAGCCGCCCAGGCTGCGACGTTGCGCTCGAGGGGGATGAGGCGCGAGATCAGCACGCCGAAGCGGCGGCGAAGGAGGGAGGTGAGCACACCACGAAAGGCGGCCACGAGCGGGTGCGCCTCGAAGCGCGCCCACCAGTGAGACTCGACCGCAGCGGCGGCAAGCCACCAGGCGACGATCGCTCCGATGAGTTCGCCGATGACACCGGCGGCGATGCCCGCCACGGGGTTCATCCGTCCGAGGGCCCAGAGGAGGCCGACGAGGCCGAAGGTGAGCTCAGAGGAGGTGGGTACGCCGAGCGACTGTGCGACCGAGAGCGCGAAGACCGCGAGCACGCCCCACGTTTCGATGAGGTGGGTCATGGAGCGAAGACTACCAGGGGTACGTTACGCGAAGGTTGCCGCGAACGTAGCGAGGGCTGGGACCCGCATCAGCTCTCGAGACGGCGACGCGCCTCATCGAGTTCGCGCAGGAGGGCTCGGTTCAGTGCCCACGCGGCCCGCAGCGACTGGGCCGGCCCGTCTCGATGGTCGGCGAGCAGCGAGCGCTCGATGGCCTCGATGCGTCGAGCGAGCTCCTCGTAGGTGCTCGCGATCGAGGCGAGCTCGTGAGCCTCGGCCACAGCGTTCCTCCGTTACGGTCGCCACGTTCCTCGTCGCGGTCGCCGCCGGTAGACTAGCGCCGCTGAGCTGCCCTGCTGTCCGAGGAGTCCCATGGCATCGCTGACCCTTGTCGATCTTCGCGAGACGACTGGCGCCCTGCGGCGCGACGATCTTCCCGGGGTGGCGTTGCCGGTGGAAGGGCCACGGGCACTCGTGCGTGAGATCGTCCAGAGTGTGCGCACGGGTGGGGACGGGGCCCTGGCGGATCTGACGGAGCGCTTCGACGGCGTGCGGCCGCGAGCGCTCGTCCTCGGTCGCGAGGCGATGGCCGCCGCCTACGAGCGCCTCGATCGGCGGCTGGCCGAGGCGTTGCGGGTCGCTCGCGATCGCGTGCGCGAGGCCTACGAGGCCGAGCGCCCGGCGGCGTCGTCGCTGGTGGCCGACGGCATCGAGGTGCGCCGCAGGATCGTCCCGGTGGAGCGAGCCGGCTGCTACGTGCCCGGGGGACAGGCTCGCTATCCCTCAAGCGTCGTGCACACCGCGACGGTGGCTCGGGTTGCGGGCGTACGCGATGTCGTCGTCGCCACACCGCCGTTGCCCGACGGTGGCCTCGACGACGCGACGCTCGCCGCCTGTCATCTGGCCGGGGTCGACACCGTGCTGCTCGCCGGTGGCGCGCAGGCGGTCGCGGCGCTCGCCTATGGCACGGAGTCGCTCGAGCGTGTCGACGTCATCGTGGGTCCGGGCAACCTCTTCGTCTCGCTGGCCAAGCAAGAGGTCGCGGCCGACGTCGGTGTGCCGGGTGCCTTCGCCGGCCCCTCGGAGGTGGTCGTGGTCGCGGACGGCTCCCTTGAGCCGCGCGTCGCGGCGATCGACGTCGCGGTCCAGGCCGAGCACGGCCCCCATGGCCTGGCCTGGCTCGTGACCTGGGACGCCCGCTGGGCCGAGCAGGTGCTCGAAGAGCTCGCGGCCTACGTGGAGGCGAGTCCCAGGCGCGCCCAGCTCGAGAGCACGCTCGAGGCGCACGGCTATCTCGCGCTCGTGCGCGACCGGGATCAAGCTCGCCTGGTGGCCGACGCGATCGCGCCTGAGCACCTCGAGCTGCTCTACGACCAGGCGGTTCGGGACGCTGATCGGGTCCGCCACGCCGGTGTGGTCTTCGTCGGACGAGCAGCCAGTGCCGCGTTCGGGGACTACGTGGCCGGCCCCTCACACGTCCTGCCGACGGCTGGGACGGCGCGTTTTGCGAGCGTGCTCGGCCTCGAAGACTTCCAGCGTCGCCTCCACGTCGTCGAGGTCCACGACGAGGCGCTCAGTCGGCTGGGCTGGGCCGTCGAGGCGCTCGCCGACGCAGAGGGGCTCGTCGCGCACGCGGACTCGATCCGCATCCGTCGGGAGGCCGGATGGTGAGGCCGGCTCCGTCGCTCGAGGATGCGCTGGGGGCGAGCTACCACTCGGCCCAGGTTCCCGCCAGGGTTCGCCTCAACACCAACGAGTCGCCGTATGGTCCGCCGCCCGCCGTCGCGAGGGCGCTCGAGGAGGCGGTCGCGCTCGATCTGGCGCGCTATCCCGATCGGCGCGCCGAGGCGCTGCGCGCTGCGCTCGGCAGGCTCCACGGTGTCGCGCCGACCTCGATCTTCGTCGCGAACGGGTCGAACGAGGTGCTCGAGACCGTGCTCGCGGCCTGGGGTGGGCCCGGTCGACGCCTGTGGCTCGCGGAGCCGACCTATGGCATGTACCGCCAGATCGCCCGTGTGACGCGCACCACGGTGGTCGCCGGTGCGCGCCGATCCGACGGGTCGATTGATCCGTCGAGTCTGGAGGCCGACTCGGAGCTCGTGATCGTGTGCCAGCCGAACAACCCGACGGGGATGCTCGAGCCGCCCGAGGTGATGGACCGCGTCCTGGCCTGCGACGATCGGCTGGTGCTCGTGGACGAGGCCTACGCCGACTTCGCCGATCTCGGCCCTGCGACCCTGCTTGGGGATCACGTGGTGCGGATCCGTACGCTCTCGAAGGCCGCCGGGCTTGCGGGACTCCGGCTGGGTTATGCCGTCTGTGCGCCCGAGGTCGCCGACGTGCTCTGGTCGGCGTGCCTGCCGTATCACGTGAACGCGGTGACGCAGGCGGTCGCCGTCGCTGCGCTGGCCGATGTGGACGAGATCGCACGACGCGCAGCCCTCGTCGTTCGAGAACGCGAGCGAGTCGGCCAGGCCCTCGGCACGCTCGCTGCGCGCGTGTGGCCGAGTGCGACCAACTTCATCTTGTTCGATCCGGGTCGGCCTGCGACCGAGGTATGGGAGGGACTCGTGGCGAAAGGGATCCTCATCCGCGATGCGTCGCGCTGGCCCGGGCTCTCCAACACGCTTCGGGTCACGATCGGCACCGCGGACGAGAACGATGCGTTCCTCGCTGCACTCGGGGAGGTGCTCGCGTGAGTGGGCGTGTGGGGATCATCGATCGCGAGACTCGCGAGACGCTCATCCGGGTACGGCTCGAGCTCGACGGGGGCCCACGCGAGGACGTGTCGACGGGGCTGCCCTTCTTCGACCACGTCCTGACCCAGATCGCGCGCCACGGGAGGATTGGCCTCGAGGTCGCAGCACGCGGCGACGTCGAGGTGGACGCCCACCACCTCACCGAGGACCTCGGCATCGCGCTCGGTCAGGCGCTCGATGGGGCACTCGGTGAGCGACGCGGCATCGAGCGCTTCGGGGCTGCCACCATCCCGCTCGACGAGACGCTCGTCGAGGTCGTCGTCGACCTGTCCGGGAGGCCCGGCGCATGGGTCGCCCTCGAGGGCGAGCGTGGGCTCCTCCTGGGCAGCCCGGGGGTCGCGCTCGAGCACGTCGAGGAGTTCCTGTGGGGTCTGGCTCGAGGCGGCCGCTTGACGCTGCACGTCCGGTCGATTCGGGGCGCGAACACCCACCACCAGATCGAGGCGATGGCCAAGGCGCTCGGCCGGGCACTCGCCCAGGCGACGGCCGTCAGCGGGGGCGGCGAGATTCCCTCCACCAAGGGCTCCTTGTGAGCGCTGCCATCGTTGTTGCCGACATCGGTATCGGCAACATCGGGGCTGCCGTGGGGGCGTGGCGGGCACTCGGCCATCCGGTCAGGCGGGGGAGCGACCGAGCCGATTTCGACGAGGCGCGGCTGCTCGTCGTGCCCGGCGTCGGTCACCTCGGCAGCGTGCTCGACGCTCTCGCGGCGACCGGTCTCGACGAGGCGATGGTGCGCCGTCGCGAGCGCGGCATGGCGACCTTGGGCGTCTGCGTGGGCATGCAGGCGCTCTTCGACGGCGGCGACGAGGCGCCCGATCGTGTGGGACTTGGTCTCTTGCCCGGCTGGGTCGAGCGCATGAGCCCTGCGCCCCGTCTGCCGGAGATGCAGTGGAACCGGTTGCGAGTGGCGGAGGGGGCCTCGGGGCCACTGGCGGTCCTCGAGGGTGCGTGGGTGTACTTCGTCCACAGTTACGCCGTCGCGACGACGCCTGCGGCGCTTGCCTTCGAGGAGTTCGGTGGCACCTGGGTCGCCGCCGCCGGTCGCGATGCGCTGCTCGGTGTGCAGTTCCACCCCGAGCGCTCGGGGGCGAAGGGTCTGCGCTTCCTCGATGCGCTGTGGCGATGGGTCCAGGAGGAGTGTTAGGCGTGGAACTCGTGGTCGCCGTCGATCTGCTCGACGGAGAGGCTGTCCGGCTGCGGCAGGGCCGGTTCGATGCGCCGCGGCGTTTCGGCGATCCTCGCCGCTACGTCGAGGGCGCCCTCGACGCAGGCGCGCGGTGGTTCCACGTGGTGGACCTCGATCGTGCCCGCACGCCCGGCGACCGTCGTAACGCCGACATGGTCGGCGACCTGATCGCGCTCGTGCGCGAGGCCGGCGGGTCGGTCGAGGTCGGTGGCGGCGTGCGTACGGCCAGGGACATCGCCGAACTGCTGGAGACGGGCGCGTCGCGCGTGGTGCTCGGGACGGCACTCGTCGAGGAGACGCTCGACGAGCTCGATCCGGAGCATCTGGTCGCGGCGCTCGACTATCGGCGTGGCGACGAAGGGGCGCTCGAGGTCGTCGTGAGCGCATGGGAACGCTCTGGTGGTCGGCGGCTCCTCGAGGCGTCCGCTCGACTGTTCGCACGCGGCGTACGGACCCAGCTCCTGACCGACGTCGGACGCGACGGCATGGCGAGCGGACCGGATCTCGGTACCTATCAGGGGCTGTGCGAGGTCGTGCCGGTCGAGGTGATCGCCTCAGGCGGGGTCGCCTCCGCTGACGACCTGGCAAAGCTCGCGGCGATCCGAGGGGCACGAGGGGCCGTGTGGGGGGCCGTCGTCGGGACTGCGCTCCTCGATGGCTCGCTCGGGTTCGACGAGGCACTCAGCGCATGCAGAGCGTGAGGGTGATCCCCTGTCTCGACGTCGCCGAGGGTAGGGTCGTCAAGGGCGTCAGTTTCGTCGAGCTGCGTGACGCGGGAGATCCTGTCGAGCTCGCCGAGCGCTACGTCGCCGAGGGCGCCGACGAGCTGGTGTTCCTTGACATCACCGCCTCGATCGAGGAGCGCTCGACGCTCGTTGATCTCGTCGAGCGTGTCGCGTCACGAGTCTTCATCCCTTTCACCGTGGGCGGCGGTGTCCGTGTGCTCGGCGACGTGGCCGCGTTGCTCGAGGCTGGAGCCGATAAGGTGTCGATGAATTCGGCGGCGGTCGCCGATCTCGGCCTCGTCGAGGCGGTCGCCGGTCGCTACGGGTCCCAATGTGCCGTGGTGGCCATCGACGCTGCTCGTACGGGCGCGGGCGACTGGGAAGTGCGTACCCACGGCGGGCGTCGCCCCACCGGTCTCGACGTCGAGACGTGGGTCCGGCGGGTTTCGGATGCCGGCGCCGGCGAGCTCCTCGTGACCTCCATGGATCGCGACGGCACGCGTGCGGGCTACGACACCGACCTCTACGAGCTGGTGCTGTCGTGCACGAGCTTGCCCGTCATCGCGTCGGGTGGCGTCGGGATCGTCGAACACTTCGTCGACGGCGCGCGGACCGGCGTCACGGGCCTGCTGGCCGCCAGCGTGTTCCACTACGGCGAACTCAGCGTCGCTCAGGTCAAGGCCGCGCTCGACGCGGCGGGTCTCGTCGTGCGCCCCATCGGCGGCTAGCGTGGTGCAACGGGAGGTGGCGGTGGAGCCCAAGAAGGCTGCGATCACGATGTTGGCCGACCGTGTCCTGGTCAGCGTCCCTCCGTCGGAGGGGGAGCGCCACGCGCGCTCGGGCATCGTGATCCCCGCGACCGCGCAGATCGCCAAACGTCTCGTGTGGTCAGAGGTGAGCGCGGTCGGTCCGGCGGTGCGCTCGGTGCGTCCGGGTGATCTCGTGCTGTTCGCGCCCGAGGATCGTTACGAGGTGGAGATCGGCTCGGAGACCTACGTGATCTTGCGCGAGCGGGATCTCCACGCGGTGGCCTCCGATCGGCTCGACGACGAGACGGGGTTGTACCTGTGAGCGATATCGAGGGGGTTGCCCCAGGCGAGGCGGTCTCCGTGGACGTCGTCGCCTTCGGTCCCGATGGACTCGTCCCGGCGGTCGTCGTCGACGAGGACGACCAGGTCCTGATGCTCGCCTACATGGACGCGGAGGCGCTCCGACGAACCCTTCGTGACGGACGGACGTGGTTCTACTCGCGATCACGGCGGACCTACTGGGCAAAGGGGGAGACCTCGGGCGCCGTGCAAGAGGTTCGCTCCGTCACCACCGACTGCGACGGTGACGCGCTCCTCGTGCGCGTGCGTCAGCGTGGGGTCGGTGCGTGCCACACGGGCGCGTGGAGTTGCTTCATGCATCCGGTGCTGGGGCAGTCGTGAGGCTGCGTCTCGTTCAGGTCCGGGCCCGCTACGTCGCCGACGCACTCACACCCATCGAGGTGTTCGAGCGGTTGGTGGCGCCCGGCGAGGCGGGCTTCATCCTCGAGTCGGTCGACCAGCAGGGTCGCTGGTCGCGTTACTCGGTCGTCGGGCGTCGGCCCTTGGCGCGCGTCATCGGCGAGGTCGGCCACGCCCGACTCGAGGCTGCCGACGGCTCGGTCCTCGACGAGGCACCGGGCATTCTCGATGGGCTGCGTCGGTGGTCGGAGGGGCTCGAGGTCGACGCCGTCGACGACGGGTGCCCGATGGCCGGACCGTTCTCGGCAGCGTTCGTCGGCCACGTCGGCTACGAGGCGGTCCGAGAGCGCGAGCCGAGCGTGCCGAGTTCGCACCCGGACGACGTCGGCCTGCCGGAGGCGCGGCTCCTCCTCGCGGGTGACCTCGCCGTGATCGATCACTGGGCGCAGTCGCTCACGCTCTCGTCGGCGCTGCTCGTGGAGGACGATCCCGTCGGGGCCGCGGCAGCGGCGAGGGCGGCGCTCAGTCGTCTCGAGGCCGACCTCGAGTCGGCCGTCGGGCGACCGGTGCGTGCCTGGCCACTTGGTGACGATCCCAGCGAGGGGGTGGCGCTGCTCGATCAAGGGTTTCGGGAGCCGTTCGCGCACGCCGTCCGGCTCGCGAAGCAGGCGATCGACGAGGGCGAGGTGTTCCAGGTGGTGCTGTCGCATCGCTTCGAGCTCACGACCCGGGCGAACCCTCTCGCGCTCTATCGAGCGCTGCGCCTCACCAACCCGTCGCCGTACATGTATCTCATCACGGACGCCGGGGGTGCGATCGTTGGCTCCTCGCCCGAGGCCCTCGCGACGGTGCGCGACGGCGTCGTCTGGACGCGACCGATCGCCGGTTCCCGGCCGCGGGGTTCGGGTGGGGCGAGCGACGAGGCTCTCATCGAGGAGCTGCTCGCCGACCCGAAGGAAAGGGCCGAACACCTGATGCTGGTCGATCTCGCCCGCAATGACGTCGGCCGTGTGGCACGCTTCGGGAGCGTCGTGGTCGATGAGTTCATGGTGCCCGAGCGCTTCGCGCGCGTGATCCATCTCACCTCGAGCGTCCATGGTCAGCTGACCGACGGCGTCGGCCCGATCGACGCGCTCGCGGCGACCCTCCCGGCGGGCACGCTGTCAGGTGCCCCGAAGGTGCGCGCGATGCAGCTGATCGACGAGCTCGAGTCCAAGCGACGCGTGGTCTACGGCGGCGTCGTCGGCTACGTCGGTCGCGATGGCACCGACCCCGAGAGCGCGGTGATGGACTTCGCGATCGCGATTCGTACCGCCGTCTGGCTCGAGAACGGTCGGGTGCTCCTGCAGGCTGGGGCCGGCATCGTCGCAGGCTCGGACCCGGAACGGGAGGCGACCGAGTGCGTGGCGAAGGCAGCGGCGGTGGCCCGGGCAGTCGCCGTCGCCGATCGCCTCATCGAGGTCTGAACGCCGTCGTCACACGAGGTCCCCTGGGGCGAGCTGTGGTCAGCGGTGAGCGCGCGATCGACCCTCGCCACTGTGCGAGGCAGCGTCACGGGCAGAGGTCTGCGGCTCTGAGCGGTTCGTGTGAGCCTCGCTAGGGTGCGGACGATCGCACCGTCGCACCGACGCCGCCGACGTCGAAGTGCGTGTGCTCGCGCGCGCGCCGGCGCCGGTAGGCGACGGCGTAGCCACGGTCGCCGACCACCGCGGCACTCGTGATCGCTCCGGCGTCGACACCGCCGACGACGAGCGCCGTACCGGGAGCGACGGCGATCGGCTCGGCCAGCTCGAGTGCGACGAGGCCGATCGGGGCCGGCGCTCCTCGCGAGGACGTGCGTGCGACGAGCTCTTGACCGGTGTAGCAGCCCTTGGTGAAGCTCACTGCACGCTCGACGAGTGTGGGTACTCCGTGGGCGAGCAGACCGTCGACGAGATCGCTCGCAGGATCGAAGGCGCCGGCCACGAGGCGTTCGGCGTGGAAGCGGGCGAGGTCGGCGGGCGCGTCGACGAACGGTGCGTCCTGGTCGAGGGGCCAGAGAGGCTCGAGGCCCTCTGGAGGCCGAACGTGGAGGTGGCCAGGGAGGAGCTCGATGGTGGCCTGGGTGCGGATGCGGAAGTGCTCGAGGCGTTGGCGGACGCGTTCGCCATGCGCCTCGGCGACGACGAGCCAGAAGGCATCGTCGGCGAGGCGACGTACCCTGAGCCAGGTCACGAGGTGGCCATCGACGCCGAGGAGCACGCTGATCGCCCCCTGGCCGTCCGCCTTCAGGGTCGAGACGTCCTGGGACAGCTGACCCTGGAGGTAGCGAGCCGCATCCCGACCGGTGACCTGGACCCGAACGAAGGGTGCGGTGAACGCGTCGCTGGGCCCCGAGGCGTCGCTCGGCCCCGAGGCTGTGGCGACCGTCGTGGCGTCCATGCTCCCAGGCTAGGCGCCTCAACTCTGCGACCTGGTTGGTCGATCACTCTCGGTATGACATGGCGGCTGCGGGGACGGTGGCGTCTCGTCGTCCTCGCCGCCATCTGGATGCCGCTCCTCCTCGCGCTCACCGTCGGGGCCTCGTGGTTGCGGCGTGTGGACGCGTCCAGTGTGTCGTCGGAGCGAGCGCTTGCGAACGCCGTTGCACGGGCGTGGGCTCGGCGCGTCGCGGTGCGAGCCGACCTCGTCGTCGCCGATCTCGACACCGTCGGGACGGTGCTCATCGGGCCTCGTCCGACGCTCGCGTCGTTGCCGGCGACCATGGTGCCGGTGCTCGAGGCCTTCGTCGCCCGTCAATCAGCCATCGAGGGGATCGCGGTCGTGGCCCCGCACGGAGGATCCATCTGGTGGCGGGCCGGGCGTGCGGTCGATCCTGTCGCCGTCGGCGCGTCGGGGACGAGGTTGGTTCGTGTGTCCAACGGGTTCGAGATCGCCGTTGCGATCCATGCACGCCGAAGTGCGCAGGTCGACTACCTCGTCGAGGCCCTTGTCGCGCCGGGAACGTTGCAGGTCGCAGCCCCGGCACAGACCGGCGTCAGGGCGGTGAGCCTTGCGATCGGGGGCGTGCGCGTGTTCGATCGTGCCACTGCGGCCACGATGCACGTACAGGTTGCGAGTGCGCTCGGGCCGGTCGAGGTGGAGTTCACTGCCCGAACGAGCGTCCTCGACGCCGCGAGCGGACCCATGAGCGCACTCGTGGCTGCCATCGTCGTGCTGGTGGGTGCGTCGGCGCTCGTCACGCAGCGCTTCGTGCGAGACTCCGAGCGCTACCAGGCCGAACTCGCCTGGCGGGAGGCGCTCGAGCGCGCGCTCGCGGAGCTCGCTGGTGCCGCCGAGGGTGCCCAGAGCGTCGGAGCCTTCCTGGAAGCGGCGGCGGGCATCCTCGGCCGCGTGCCGGGCGTGCGGGTGCTGCAGGGAAGGGACGGCGACGGTCTCGAGGTCGTCGCCGACGATCCACGCCGTCGCGCTTGGCTCGCGCCGTTCGAGCCTCGCATCCGTGGCGCCATCGACCGCGAGGTCGCAGAGTTCGCACTCGTGGATCGACTGCGCCGTGCCGAAGCCGAGGCGAGGTCGATCGCCAGGCGGGATCCACTCACCGGCCTCGCGAACCGGATGGCGCTCACCGAGCGGCTCGTTCGCCTGACGAGCGATGCGAGTGTGGGTGCGGTCGTGTGCATGCTCATCGACCTGGATGACTTCAAGGAGGTGAACGACTCCTTTGGTCACGTCGTCGGCGATCAGGTCCTCATCGAGGCGGCGAGGCGTGTGGCCGGTGAGGTCGCGCGCCGGCTGCCGTCGGCACTGGTGGCACGCTTCGGTGGCGACGAGTTCGTCATCCTCGCAGCGCTTGCGATGGACGAGGCGGCGGCACGCGATCTCGCACAGCGCATCGGCCGTGCCCTCCGGCGACCCGTGGAGCTCGAGGCCGGCCTTGCGGTGACGATCGGGGCGAGCGTCGGATGGTCCTGGTGGCCGCGGGACGCCGGCGATCTCGCGGGGCTGCTCCGCGTGGCCGATGCCACGATGTACGAGGCGAAGCGCGCCCGGAGTGTCCGAGGTGCAGGAGCGAGCGACGCCCGCAGTGCCATCGTGGATCCGTGGGGCCCCGAAGCCACGGCGGAGCTCGCGGAGGACCCTTCGTGGCGGGTCGCGCTCGGAGGCGCGCTCCCCGACGAGGTGCTCGACGCGCTCGTCGACGGTCCGGCGGCGGCAGCGAGGGCGGTGGCGAGATGGGGTGGCGGCGCCGTGGCCGAGCTCGCTGACGTACCGCCGTCGACCCGCATCGCCATGGCGCGACTCGAGACCGGTCTCAACGTCGCCGGTGCTCGCCGTCGGGTGCTGAGGGCCCGCTGGTCCGAGGCGCTCGACGGCCTCGACGGTCGACCGCTCGGGTCGGTCCTCGAGGAGGTCGACGTCGCGGGCGGGCTCGCCGGAGTCCATGGCGCGGCGCTCGTCGAGGTCACCGGGGCGGGTCGGTTGCGCGTTCGAGGAAGCGCTGGGCGCGAGCGAGCCGCGCTCGTCGCCGCGCTGGAGGAGCCGTCGGGACCGCTGGCGCGGCGCGTCATCGGCGTGGACGAGCAGGTCGTCGGCGACGGGGCGATCGTGTGCCGACGCGAGGACTCGAGCGTCTGGGGGCTCGTGGTCGCGGTCGAGGTCGCACCCGATGCGACAGAACCCTTGCTCGGTCGGCTCGTCGAGGCGATCTGCGACCGTATCGCGTTGCTCCGTCGTGGGTATCACTCGACGCTTGGCCGGCGTGAGATCCTCACGCGTCTGCGTGGTGGAGGCGTACGGCTCGCACTCCAGCCGATTGTTCGCCTCGGCGACGCGAGTGTCATCGGGCTCGAAGCGCTCGCACGGCTCGACGATGGCCGAGGTCGACTCTGGTCGCCGGCGGAGTTCCTGCCCTTTCTCTCCGCTGCCGAGCTCGGCGAGCTCTTCGAGCGGGTCCTCGATGACGCAGTCGGCCTGGCGGCGAACTGCCTGCGCCCCGACCTCGCGATCGGGGTCAACGCACCGACCGCGGTGCTCGCCAACCCGAGTTCGGTCGACACCATCCGCCGGGTCCTCGAGCGCTACGCGGTCGCGCCGTGGCGGCTCACGATCGAGGTCCTGGAGGACTCGACCGGAGCACCCTCATCGCTCGAGGCCACGCTCGTTGCGCTGGGAGCGCTTGGCGTGCGTCGGGCACTCGACGACGTCGGGAGCAGCGGTCAGGGGATCGTCCGGCTCGCGAGCTTGTCGGTGGATCTCGTGAAGGTCGCGAGCGACGTGGTCGCTGCCCTCGGTGAGAATCCCCTGCAGGCCATCGTGACCCTCGATGCCGTGGCGCGCCTTGGCGAGGGCCAGGGGTGCTCGGTCGTGCTCGAGGGCATCGAGACACGTGCCCAGTTCGAGGTGGCGCGCGCGCTCGGCATCGAGCTCGGACAGGGCTACTTCCTCGGTCGCCCGGAACTGGCACGCGCCGATGCTGCCTGGGTCGATCCTGGCGTCGCCGCCGAGGCCGTCGGGGCGGCCTACACGACGCTGCCGGGCGCGCTCGCGTGGCACTGGCGCCATCGAGGCGGCCACGAGTGCGCAGTCGAGGCCTGTCCGATCACGCCAGCGCTCACGGGCGCACTTGCCGCGCTCCATCTGGTCGTCCACGGTCGCGGCGACGCAGGCTCGCCTACAACGCTCACCGATGCACTGGTGGCCGCGATTGCGAGTGAAGCGTCGGCCTCTGGCTCAGCCGACCTGCGAGGGTACGCGGTCGTGGACGGCGGCCGGTAGTTCGAGCACGATGCGTGTTCCGCCGTCGGATCGGATCGGGGAGCTCGCGCCGAGGCGACCATGCATGGCCTGGACGAGGCGTGCGGCGATCAAGAGGCCGAGCCCAGAGCCGATCTCGTTGTTGCGACCTGGGCGTGGCGCGACCTGGCGGCTGAAGAGCTGGTCGCGCACGGACGGCGGGATGCCGGGTCCGTCGTCGGTGATCTCGATGCGGACGCTCTCCAAGCGCCGGGTGACGATCACGTCGATCGAGCTGCGCGCGAACTTGACGGCGTTGTCGAGGATGTTGGCGAGCGCCTGCGAGAGCCGCTCCGGGTCGCCGAGCACGGAGCGCGCATCCGGTGCGAGCGACGCGTGCACCTCGAGCCCTTGGGTGCGGCCGCGCAGACGAGCGGTCTCGGCAAGGTGCTCGACGAGATCGCCGAGATCGAGGGGGGTCACGGTGACGCGGAAGCCATCGGCCTCGAGGCGTGCGAGGCTCATCAGGTCGGCCAGGAGGCGCTCGATGCGCTGCGCCTCGCGTTGGATGACGCTTGCGGCATGGGCCGGCTGAACCACCTCGCCGTCCTCGATGGCCTCGGCGAAGCCCCGGATGCTCGTGAGCGGCGTGCGCAGGTCGTGGGAGATGGCGAGGAGGAAGGATGTCTGACGCTCGCTCGCACTGCGCAGCGAGGCGATCATCTCCGCAAGGGCCTGTCGCAGATCGTCGAGTTCTCGCTGGGCGATCGGCTCGGACGGCGGTGCCTGGGCAAGGTCGCCACGGCTGACTCGTTCGGCGAGCGCCGCGAGGTCCGCCACCACCGACGAGACGCGGCGGGTGTAGGCGTCGGCGAGCAAGATGGCCACGAGCGCCGCCAGCAAGGTCAGCGCCACGACGAAGAGGGCTGGGACCAGCTCGGACGGGAGCGAGCGATGGAGGACGACCGCGTAGGTGCGTTGGGCGTGGCGGTCGACGAGGATGACGGGGTCGAGGGCCCAGACGGTGTCACCTCGCACCACGAAGGAGACGTGACCGGGAACGAGCTGTGGCGGATGGAGGACGACGCCGTGCAGCTCGGCCGGGACGGGGCCGCCGAGATGGCCGGACGGATCGAGGCGCACCAACCTGCGCGCGCCGAAGGTATGGGCGCCGTGGGGACCGAGGAAGAAGTGCTCGGCGCGGCTTGCGACGTTGGCCGCCACGCTCGCTTGGCGCGCGAGGAAGCTCTCGTTCTCGTGCAGAGCGATGGAGCGGAAGATGAGCAGCGTGCCGACGCCGGCTGCCAGGGCGGTCGTCACGGCGGTGGTCGCGAGCCCGGCGCGGAGCGTCGTTCGGATCGTCGGGCGACGGCGTCGTCGCACGCTAGTGCTCCTCGGGGTCGAACCGGTAGCCGACACCCCAGACGGTCGAGATGGCGATGGCGCCGCCGAGCTTCTTGCGCAGCTGCAGGACGTGGACGTCGACGGTTCGGTCGTCCCCGTACCACTCCGGCCCCCACACCCCGTCGAGCAGCTCACGGCGGGTGAGTGCCGTCGCCGGGTGGGCAAAGAAGTACCCGAGGAGGTCGAACTCCCGGTTCGTGAGCGCAACCGGCACCCCGTCACGGAGGACCTGACGCGCCCGTGGGTCCCAGTCGACGCCGTTGAACGAGAGCGCCGCTGCGGACGAGGGATTCGCCTCGACACGACGCTCGATCGCCCGGACCCGCGCGAGGAGCTCGCGCGGTGAGAAGGGTTTTGTGACGTAGTCGTCCGCACCGAGTTCGAGTCCGGTGACTCGATCGAGTTCGTTGTCGCGCGCAGAGAGCACGATGATCGGGACGGTCGAGCGGTGGCGAATCGCCCGCGCGACCTCGAGGCCATCGAGGCGCCCCGGCAAGTTGAGGTCGAGGATCACCAGGGTCACCGAGGCATCGAACGCGCTGAGCGCGTCCTCGCCGTTGGAGACGACACGGACCTCGCCCTCCTCCTTGGCAAAGTACACGCAGAGGAGATCGGCGATCGCCGGATCGTCTTCGACGACGAGGACATGGCGTCCCACGGCGGTCAACCTAGCAGGGGCAGGCGAGCAGGCGCTTCGCTCAGGCGTCGCCCCCAGCGACCGGCTCGGAGACGGCGTCGGCGACGGAGGGATCGGCCGAGTCCGATGGCTCGACGTCGGCCGCGGTGTACTTGCCACCGCGCAGCCACGAGGCGACCGCCGCCACCACACACGCGATGGCTGCGAAGGTGAAGGCCTCCGTCAAGCCGTGACCGAATGGCGAGGCGATGAGGTTCGGGAAGAAGGACCGGCCGGTCAGATACGCCGCGTTCGAGTGCGGGAGGGCACTGATGACCTTGGGCCCGAGGAGCTTGGCCATCGGGTTGTAGCCCAAGAAGGCGGCGAAGAGGACGCCGACAGGTGGCAGGGTGGCGAGTGCGTGGGCGATGGAGGCGGGCACGTGCTGTTGGGTGAGCCCGTCGTAGAGATGGCGAGGCAGGCTCGCCTTGAGCCCGAAGATCATGAGGGTGAAGAAGATCCCGATGGACAGCACCATCGCCGCGTTCTGGAACGTCGCTGCCATCCCCGCCCCGACGCCGCGCTCGTTGACCGGCAGGCTGTTCATGATTCCGGCGCGGTTGGGTGAGGCGAACAGGCCCATTGCGAGTCCGTTGAGCAGCAAGAGACCGGCGAAGGTGAGATACGAGAAGTTGACGGGCAAGGTGAGCAGGGCGATGAAGGAGATCGCGGCGACGATCATGCCGCCGGTCGCGAACGGACGGGCGCCGAAGTGATCCGACAGGAATCCAGAGACCGGTCCTGCGACCAGGAAGCCGATGGTGAGGGGAACGAGGTAGATGCCGGCCCAGAGCGGTGTCTGCGAGTAGGAGTAGCCATGCTCGGGGAGCCAGATCCCCTGGAGCCAGATGATGAGGATGAACATCATCCCACCACGGCCGAGCGAGGCGAGCAGGCTCGCCAGGTTGCCGGCGAGGTAGGCCCGGATCTTGAACAGCCGCACGTTGATCATGGGTTGGGGAACGTGCTGTTCGATCCAGACGAAGACGCCGAGGGTTGCAAGACCGCCGAGGATGGCCGCGATGACGCCCGGGTTGCCCCAGCCCATGTCGCTTCCGCCGTAGGGTTCGAGGCCATAGGTGATCCCGACGAGGATCGAGATGAGGCCGACCGCGAACACGGCGTTACCCAGCCAGTCGATGTGGGCTCGCACCCGCTGACCGAGGTCGTGCAGCATGAGGTAGGCCCACACGGTCCCGATGAGGCCGACCGGGACCGAGACGAGGAAGACGGCACGCCAGGAGACCGGGGCGAGGAGCCCACCGAGGATGAGGCCGATGAACGAGCCCGCGATACCGGCGACGTTGTTGATCCCGAGGGCGAGGCCACGTTGGTTCGGAGGGAAGGCGTCGGTCAAGATGGCAGCCGAGTTCGCAAAGAGGAGGGCACCACCGATGCCCTGGCCGATGCGCATGACGATGAGCCACCACGCACCGGCGGTCCCGTGGAGATAGGTCGCTGAGAGCGCGATCGAGAACAGGGTGAAGATCGCAAAGCCGAGGTTGTACATCCGTGCGCGGCCGTACATGTCTCCGAGGCGTCCGAAGCTCACGACCAGCACCGCCGTGACGAGGAGATAGCCCATGAGGACCCACAGGAAGTACGACGTGTTCGACGGTGCGAGCGGGTTGAGATGGATCCCGTTGAAGATCTCCGGGAGGGAGATGAGCACGATGGACGAGTTGATCGTGGCCATCAAGATGCCGAGCGTCGTGTTGGAGAGGGCGATCCACTTGTAGTGCGGGTGTTCGGTGAGGCGGAAGCTCCGTTCCCTGATGGATCCCCTGGACTTCGTCACGCTGATCGACCTCCGTAGCTGGCGCGTACTGCGGTGCGCTCTGGCCACATTCTAGCGAAGTCGAGACCTTCTGTTGCATTGTGCAAGCAAAACGGACCGGTATCACACGGTGCCCTGAGCTGCGAGGCGGCCTGCCTCGAGCCGGGCCGCAGGGCACCTAGGCTGGGCCCATGGCCGACTACCTGACCGACATCGTCGCCTACCATCGTCGGCGTGCCGCCTTGGACGACGAGTCGTTCACGAGTCTGCTCGCCGGACTCGACGCCATCGAGCCCCGCCCGAGCCTTCGCTCGGCGCTCCTGGCATCGGCTGGCCTCGGTGTCGTCGCTGAGTTCAAGCGCCGCAGCCCGTCGAAGGGCTGGTTCGTCGAGCCAGAGACCGACGTTGCGACGCGAGTCTCGGCCTACGAGCGAGCTGGGGCGGTCGCGGTCAGCGTGCTCACGGACACACCGCACTTCGGGGGCACCCTCGCTGACCTCGAGCGAGCTGCGCAGCACGTCGAGCTTCCCATCGTGCGCAAGGACTTCATCGTCGACGCGAGGGAGCTTCTCCGGGCCCGTCGCGCGGGAGCGAGCGCGGTCTTGCTGATCGCGGCGGCGCTCCAGCCGGAGGAGGTCGCATCTCTCGCTGGTGTCGCCCACGACGTCGGGCTCGAGGTGCTCCTCGAGATCCACGAGCTCAGCGAGCTCGAGCTTGCTGAGCTTGCCGCCGCGGACGTCGTCGGCGTCAATCAACGCGACCTGACGAGTTTTCGCGTGGACACCGATCGGGCGCGTCGCGTGCTCGCGGCGCTCCCGCCGGGCGCGGCCAGGCTCGCTGAGTCGGGCGTGCGTGGTCCCGATGATCTCGCGGGGCTCGTGGGCTTCGACGGTGTCCTGATCGGTGAGGCCTGCATGCGTGCTCGGGACCCCTACGCGACCGTCCGGGCGCTCGTCGAGCGAGGTGCGAGTGTTCATCAAGATCTGCGGCATCACGAATCAGTCTGACGCCCTGCTGGCCGTTGCCCTCGGTGCCGACGCGCTCGGCTTCGTGCTCGCGCCGAGCCCGAGGCAGGTGTCGCCCGTGCGGATCGCCCAGATCCTCCCGCAGTTGCCTTCTGGCGTACGGACCTTCGGCGTGTTTCGCGACGAACTGCCCGAGCGCATGGCGCAGGTCCTCGCCGAGACCGGACTCGGTGGCGTCCAGGTCCACGGTCAGATCTCGAACGACGGGCTCGCCTGGCTCGCAGAGCGCACGCCGTGGGTGATCCGCGCCGTTGCGGCCGGATCGCCGGAGTTCGATCGCGCGATCGAGCAACCGGCGTGGGCGCTGCTCGTCGACGCCGCGAGCCCCGGCTCGGGCACGGTGTTCGACTGGTCGCTCGTCGACGGGATCTCGCCGATGCGGCGACTCATCCTCGCCGGCGGGCTGCGACCCGACAACGTCAGGCAGGCCATCGAGACGGTGATGCCGTTCGGCGTCGACGTCTCGAGCGGTGTCGAGGCTCGACCTGGCCACAAGGACCCGATCCGCCTGCGACAGTTCATCGAGGCTGCGCGAGGGGCCGCTGCAGCATTGGAAGGAGAGACCGATGACCATGATCGAGCCTAAGGGGACGAACGCGCCGGACGCGACTGGTCGCTTCGGCGACTTCGGAGGCCGCTTCGTCCCGGAGTCGTTGATGCCGGCGGTGCTCGAGCTCGAGAGCGGATTTCGAGCTGCGTGGGCCGACGTCGCATTCCGGGACGAATACGCGCGTCTGTTGGCGACGTATGCCGGCCGGCCCACCCTGCTCTATCGGGCAGAGCGCTTCTCGGAGCTCGTCGGGCGCGAGGTCTGGCTGAAGCGGGAGGACCTCGCCCACACCGGCTCGCACAAGATCAACAACGTGCTCGGTCAGGCGCTGCTGGCGCGGCGGTTGGGCAAGCGGCGACTCATCGCCGAGACGGGAGCCGGCCAGCACGGTGTCGCGACGGCGACGGCAGCGGCGTTCCTCGGGCTCGAGGCGAGGGTGTACATGGGAGCGGTCGACGCCGAGCGCCAGGCGCTCAACGTCTTTCGGATGCGACTGCTCGGTGCGGAGGTCGTGGAGGTCACGGCGGGAAGTCGCACGCTCAAGGACGCGGTGAACGAGGCGATGCGCGCCTGGGTTGCCGAACTCGGGGACACGCACTACTGCATCGGTTCGGTCATGGGTCCGCATCCGTACCCTTGGATGGTGCGCGAGTTCCAGCGTGTCATCGGCGACGAGGCGCGCGAGCAGTTCGCTGCCCAGGCCGGTGGCGTCCCCGAGCTCGTCGTCGCCTGCGTCGGCGGTGGTTCCAACGCGGCCGGGACCTTCACGGGCTTCGTCGAGACGTCGGCACGGCTCGTCGGGGTCGAGCCGGCCGGTGGTGCCGCCATCGGACGCGGGGGGCCAGGGGTGGTGCACGGCATGCACTCCATGCTCCTCCAGGACGAGGACGGTCAGGTGCGCGAGGCCGAGTCCATCTCGGCCGGTCTCGACTACCCCGGGGTCGGTCCGGAACACGCCTACTGGGCGAGCACGGGCCGCGTGAGTTACGAACCGGTCGGCGACGACGAGGTCGTCGATGCGCTGGTGGCGTTGTCGCGGACGGAGGGCATCGTTCCGGCCCTCGAATCGGCCCACGCTCTCGCGTGGGTGCTGCGTGAGGGATCGGCGCGCACACAGCCCGGTGACCGCATCGTGGTGACTCTGTCAGGACGGGGCGACAAGGACGCGGAGACGGTCGCTGCGTACCTCGGGGGTCGGCGGTGAGCGGCCTCGGTGCCCACCTTCGCTCCAGGGTCGAGCGTGGACGGTCCGTGATCGTCCCGTACGTGTGCGCTGGCGCGCGCGACGGCTGGGAAGACGACGTCGTCGCGCTCGCAGAGGGTGGTGCGGACGCGATCGAGATCGGCATACCGTTCTCCGACCCCTCCATGGACGGGCCGACCATCCAGCGAGCCAGCGAGGTCGCGCTCCAGCGAGGCACGACGGTCGCCGGTACGATCGCTGCGCTCCGGAACCTGGTCGTTGGCGTGCCGCTCGTGGTCATGACCTACTACAACCTGCTCTATCACCAGGGGCTCGAACGTGCCGCTGGACGCCTGGCCGAGGCCGGCGTTGCGGGCGTCATCATCCCGGATCTGTCGATCGAGGAGGCGGAGCCGTGGTGGCGGGCGGCGCGCGAGGTCGGTCTCGAGACCGTGCAGCTCGTCGCGCCATCGACGCCCCCGGCGCGCATGGAGCGCATCGTGCGCGCTGCGGAGGGCTTCGTCTACGCGGTCGGGTTGATGGGCGTCACCGGTGAGCGCGACCAGCTCGCCGAGACGGCGACCGAGATCGCCGGGCGGCTCGCCGGGCGTGCTGAGTTGGCGGTGCTCGTCGGGATCGGGGTCTCGAGCCCGGAGCACGCGGCTGCGGTCGTCGAGGCCGGTGCCGACGGCGCGGTGGTGGGTTCGGCGATCGTGCGCAGGGTGCTCGAGGGGGCACCACCGGCGGAGCTCGGCGAGTTCGTGCGTGCGTTGCACGAAGCGGGGGATCGTGCGATGGAGCATCGAGGACGTCAACCAGTAGCGTAGGCGAGGCGAGAGGAGGCCGTGAGATGCAGATCGGCATGGTGGGCTTGGGTCGAATGGGTGCCAACATGGCGGCTCGGCTCCGTGAGCGCGGGGGCATCGAGGTGCACGGATTCGACCCCGCCGAGGCCGCACGCGCCTCCGCGAGCGCCCTCGGGGTCAGCGTGCATGGCTCCCTCGACGAACTCGTGCATGCACTCGAGGCACCGCGCGTGGTGTGGCTCATGGTGCCCGCCGCGCTGACGAGCCAGCTCGTCGACGAGCTCGGCTCCCTCCTCGCCCCGGACGACGTCGTCGTCGACGGGGGCAACGGGTTCTATCGCGACGACGTGACCCATGCAGCGACCCTGGCTGCTCGGGGCATCCATCATCTCGACGTCGGCACGTCAGGGGGTGTATGGGGCCGCGAGCGTGGCTACTGCTTGATGATCGGTGGTGACCCCGACGTGTTCGCACGCCTGGAGCCGGCGTTCGCGGCCCTCGCGCCCGGTGTGGACGCGGCGCCGCGCACGCGAGCCGACGTCGCGGTGGGTCCTGAGGAGCAGGGCTATCTCCTCTGCGGCCCGCACGGTGCTGGACACTTCGTCAAGATGGTGCACAACGGCATCGAGTACGGCCTCATGGCGGCGTTCGCCGAGGGCTTCTCCATCCTCGAGCATGCCAACGCGGGTTCGGTCGCGCTCGCCGCGGACGCCGAGACGGCCCCCATGCGTGAGCCCGACGCCTACCGCTACGAACTCGACGTGGCCAAGATCGCAGAGCTCTGGCGTCGAGGGAGCGTGGTCGGATCCTGGCTTCTCGATCTCGCCGCGCGGGCCTTGGCGGACGACCCCCACCTTGAACAGCTCGAGGGTCGTGTCGCCGATTCGGGCGAGGGTCGCTGGACCGTGCTCGCCGCCATCGACGAGACGGTGCCCGCGCCGGTGATCGCATCCGCGCTCTTTGCGCGCTACGCCTCTCGGGGCGAGGACGCGTTCGCCAATCGGGTGCTCTCGGCGCTGCGCCGGGAGTTCGGAGGCCATGAGGAGCGCCGCCCCTAGAACCGGTCGGTGCGCGAGAGGGCCCGGTAGGCTCGCCATCGTGGCCTCTGACGAACAGCAGTGGTCCTTCACCGAACATGGTCCATGGCGCGTGGAGGCAGGTCGGCTCCTGTGGGCCGAGGGTGTGCCCGCGCTGCGGGCGAGGGCACAGGCGCAGATCCCCAGGTTGACGGCGCCGCGGCGGGTGCCGCCGGCGCGCCGTGTCCTTGGGACGGGCCTGTCCCTTGGCGTCGCCCTCGGGGCATGGCGGTTGTTCGATCGCCCTCGGGGTCGTGCCGCGTCGCGCCGGGGCCTCTCGAGGCGGCTCCGACGAGCCTTCGAGACGCTCGGCCCCACCTACATCAAGCTCGGCCAGATCATCTCATCGGGGGAGGGGATCTTCCCGGTGGAGCTGGTCGAGGAGTTCAAGCAGCTGCGCGATCGCGTGCCGGCCGAGCCCTTCGCCGTCGTCCGCTCGACCATCGAGGAGGAGCTCGATGCGCCGCTCGAAGAGCTGTTCGCATCCTTCGATCCATCTCCGGTGGCTGCGGCGTCGATTGCCCAGGTCTACTACGCGACCCTCCGCGATGGCACGCCGGTGGCGGTCAAGGTCCAGCGATCGCGCGTCGCCGAGCTGGTGCGCCGGGACCTCGCCGCGATGGCGTGGATCACGCCGCACCTCGTCGGCAGGATCCCGGTGGCGGCACTGGCCAACCCGCCGGCACTCGTCGAGCTGTTTGCCGAGACGATCGTCGAGGAGCTCGACTTTCGCATCGAGGCCGCCAACATGCTCGACATCGCTGCCGTGCTCGCCGCGACCGAGCAGCGCGCCATCGTCGTCCCGAGGCCCCACCCGGAGTTCGTGACGCGGCGGGTGCTCGTGATGGAGCGCCTCGACGGCTACCGGTGGGACGACGCCCGCGGGATGCACGACGCGGGGATCGACACGACCGAGGTGGTGCGTGCGGCGCTCGTCAGCTTCCTCGAGGGCGCGATGCTCCACGGCGTGTTCCATGGCGACCTGCACGGTGGCAACTTGTTCGTGCAGCCAGACGGCACGGTGGCGCTGCTCGACTTCGGGATCACCGGCCGCCTGAGCGAGCCGAAGCGCCTCGCTTTCTTGCGGCTGTTGATGGCGGGCTCGATGAACGATCTCACGACGCAGGTGCAGGCGCTGATCGATCTCGGTGCGCTCCCGCCTGGGACCGATCCCGAGCAGGTGATCGACGATCTCGGGCTGGACCAGCCGGCTGTCGATCCCACGGAACTCGAGCCCGAGCAGCTCGTCGCTGAGCTCCAGGAGATCACGAAGGCGCTGCTCGGCTCGGGTGCTCGCATGCCCAAGGAGCTGATGCTCTTCGTGAAGAACATGCTCTTCGTGGACGCGTCGCTCGCCACGCTCGCCCCCGACATCGACCTCTTCGCCGAGATCGCTCGTCTGGCTGCCTACTTCATGACGAAGTACGGTGCGCGCATCACGTCCGAGATCGGCGTGGCGGTCTCGCCGGAGCTGATCGATCTGTCGGGCGTGAAGGCGAGCCTCGGCGTCGACGAGACGACGGAGCAGCTGACCTATCGCGAGCTGCGAGAACGGCGCGAGCTCATTCGGCGGCGGATGGAGGCCCACGAGCGTGGTCGCCGACCCGGTCGACGCAGTCGCAGCGGGGCCAGCGAGTCGTAAGGGGCGGTGGTGGACGAGCACGCCGACTACGTGATCGTCGGGGCGGGATCGGCCGGTGCGGTGCTCGCCAACCGCTTGAGTGCCGATGGTCGGCATCGCGTCGTGGTGCTCGAGGCGGGTCCGCGCGATCGATCGCCACTCATCCATATCCCCGCCGGGTTCGCGCGACTGTTTCGATCGCGCTACGACTGGGCCTATCGCACCGTTGCGCAACCGAACCTCCAAGGACGCTCCATCTACTGGCCGCGTGGCAAGGGCCTCGGGGGCTCCTCGTCGATCAACGCGATGATGTGGGTCGTCGGGATGCGAGCCGACTACGACCGCTGGGCCGAGCTCGCCGGTCCTGCGTGGGGCTTCGACCCGATGATGGCGGCGATGCGGCGTGCGGTCGTTCCCGTCGAGGCTCAGCGCGATCCACGGCCCGTGACGCGCGCGTTCCTCGACGCGATCCGCGAGACCGGCGGGGTCGTCGAGGCCCCGAACCTCCCGAGCCCGGAAGGCTTCACCGAGACGGTGGTCACGCAGGCGTCGGGACGCCGTGCGAGCGTTGCCGATGCGTACCTGCGGCCGGTGCGCCATCGCCCCAACCTCGTCGTGCGCACGCAGGCTCGTGTGACGCGGGTGATCGTGGAGGGGGGGCGCGCCGTTGGCGTGGAGTATCTCGTCGGCCGTGAGCGGCGTGCGCTGGGCGCGCGCGCCGAGGTCATCCTCGCTGCCGGAGCGGTCAACACGCCCCAGCTCCTCATGCTCTCGGGCATCGGTGACGAGGGTGCACTGCGACGGCTTGGGATTCGGGTGGTGTACCACGCCCCCGAGGTGGGCCGGAACCTCCGCGATCACCTCGTGGCCGGTATGGTCCTCGAGACGACCGAACCGACGCTGCGCTCAGCGACCAGCGCTGCCGAAGTGGTGCGCTACTTCGTGGGCCGGAGGGGCATGCTGACCTCGAACATCGCCGAGGCCTACGGGTTCTGGCGATCCGATCCGGGCCTTGCGGCACCCGATCTCGAGGTCCTCTTCGCGCCGGTCGCCTATCTCGGCGAGGGTCTCGTGCCCATCACGGTCGATGGACTGACGCTCGGGGTGATCCTACTCACGCCCGAGAGCCGCGGCAGCGTCACGCTGGCGAGCCCCGATCCGCTCGTGGGCCCACGTATCGACCCCGCCTATCTGTCCGACCCCGACGGACACGACAGGAACCGCATGATCGCAGGGCTGGAGCGGCTCGAGGTGCTGCGGACCTCGAGGGCGCTCCGGGCGCACACGACCGGACGTCTTTTGATGCCGGACCATGGGGAGCGGCTCGACCCCCACGAACGAGCGGTACTCGCGCTCGAGAGCGTGGCCCACACCATCTATCACCCGACCTCCACCGCACGTATGGGACGTGACGAGCGCTCGGTGGTCGACCCGATGCTGCGGGTGAGGGGCGTCGGGGCGCTCCGCGTCGTCGATGCATCGGTGATGCCAGAGATCGTTCGCGGCCACACCAACGCACCGACCATCGCGATCGCCGAGCGTGGCGCCGAGATCATCCTCGGCGAACACGCCTCTCGCGAGCGCTGAGTCTCGCATCCCCGAGCGTCCGCTACAGGGGCGAACGCCGGGGCGCCGGGAGCGGAGAGCGGACGTGAGGGTTGGCGGATGCTTGCGACCCTCGCTAAGGGTCGGGGCTCGGCCCCGTGGTTCGTTGCTATGACGATGACCGATCGGGCGACCATGCGTCAAGCGCGCAGCCGGACTACAGCCAGGTGGCACAGCAAAGGGTCGCCCGAGGCGTTTCGGGCGACCCTTCGTGTTGTCTCGCTGCGTGTGCTGCGCGGCGAGCGCGAGGTTCAGTCCGTCGAAGGCGGGCCGAAGACGATCACCGCATTGTGACCGCCGAAGCCGAACGCATTCGAGATGATGCGCCCCGGCGGCAGCGGGCGAGGATCTTTGAGGACCACGTCGATGTCGATCTCCGGATCGAGGGCGACCGTCCCCTGCGTCGGGGGGATCAGCTGGTGCTCGAAGGTGAGCATGACCCCGACCGCCTCCAGCGCGGCGGCGGCGCCGAGCGCGTGGCCGAGCGCCCCCTTCATGCTGGTCACCGGCGGTACGGCGTCACCAAAGACGGCACGAAGCGCACCAGCCTCGGCAAGGTCGTTGAGCGGTGTTGAGGTGCCATGGGCGTTGACGTGGCCAACGTCACGAGGGGTGATGCCGGCATCGGCGAGGGCGAGCTCGATGGCGCTGCGCGCACCGACGCCGCCAGGGGCGGGTGCGGTGATGTGGTGGGCGTCGGCGGTCGAGGCCGTCCCCTCGATGTAGGCGTAGATGTGCGCGCCACGTGCTCGAGCATGCTCGGCATCCTCGAGCACGAGCACCGCGGCACCTTCGGCCATCACGAACCCGTCTCGGTCACGATCGAACGGTCGAGAGATCCCCTCCTTCGACAGTGCGGTCATGTTGGTGAAGCCAGCTGTCGCCGAGGGCGTGATCGCTGCCTCGGCACCGCCCGCGAGGGCCACGTCGAGGCGCCCCATCGCGACCAGGTGCGCAGCGTTGGCGATGGCGTGGTTCCCGGCCGCGCACGCCGTCGAGATGGTCTCGCAAGGACCGTTGAGACCGAAGCGCATCGAGATCGACGCGGCGTTGGAGTTGGCCATGAAGAGCGGGACGAGGAACGGCGTGATGCGGTCGTAGCCGCGCTTCTCCGCCATGACGATCTGGTTCTCGAGGCTCTCGAGCCCGCCGACGCCGGTCCCCATGATCACACCGGCGCGCGCCGGATCGACCGATGGCGCTCCGGCGTCGTCCCATGCCATCTGCGCTGCGGCGACGCCGAACTGGTTGTAGCGATCGTGGCGGCGGATCTCCTTCGGCCCGAGCCAGGCAGACGGATCCCATCCTTCGATGCGCCGCACACCCGTGCGTGCTGGTGCAAGGAGGCCCTCCCAGAAGGCCTCCTTGCCGATGCCCACAGCGCTCACGACGCCGATGCCCGTGACGGCGACGCGCCGAGACGCGAACCGTTCGGGCTCGGATGCCTCAACTCTCACGAGAGCTTCCCGTAGACCAGCTCGAACGCCTTGCCCACGGTATCGACGCCCTCGAGCTCGGACTCGGGCACGGAGACGGAGAACTCGTCTTCGAGCGCCATGATCAGCTCGACGAGATCCAGCGAGTCGGCGTCGAGATCGTTCGCGAAGCTGGCGTCCATCACGACCTGGTCCGGCTCGACGCCGAGCACCTTGACCGTGGTGACCTTGAACTTCTCGAATGCCTCGGTGCGGTCCATTGTGGTTCCTCCTGTGTGGTACTGGTCCATGGCCTTGCGGCCGTACTGCCTGTCACGACGGGCGCGTGAGCGGCCGACAGGCTCTCCGCTCGCGCTGCGCGAGTGCGCTAGATGCCCATTCCGAGACCCCCGTCGACGGGGATGACGGATCCGGTCACGTAGCTCGCGGCGTCCGAGACCAAAAAGGCGAGAACCGACGCCGCTTCCTCCGGCCGACCGGTGCGACCGAGCGGCACCTGGGAGAGGATGGACGCGAGTCGTTGCTCTCCGGTCGCGCGCAGCAGATCGGTGTCGATCATGCCCGGCATCACCACGTTGACGGTGATGCCGCGAGATCCGACTTCGCGCGCGAGTGAACGCGCGAAGCCGACGAGCCCGGCCTTCGCTGCTGCGTAGCTCGTCTGGCCTGGCGAACCGAGCAGGGCAACAACGGACGAGACGAAGACGATGCGTCCGCGACGGGCTTTGAGCATGCGCGGGACGACGGCCTTGGCGAGTCGGAATGCGGACGTGAGGTTGAGGTCGATCGTCGCGGCCCACGACGCCTCATCCATGCGAAGCAGGAGCTGATCGTCGGTGAGGCCGGCGTTGGCGATGAGTGCCTCGATGGTCCCGTTGGCCGCCTCGGCCGCTGCCACCGCCTTGAGGACGCTCTCGGAGTTCGTGACGTCGAGCTCGACGGGGGTCACGTTGCCCGCTGCGAGCACGTCGTCGGGCATGGGGCGGTGGTGGACGCCGGCCGAGATGGTAAACCCACTCGCTTGGAGGGTGCGTACGGTCGCGAGGCCGATGCCGCTTGCGGCGCCGGTGACGAGGACGTGGGTCATCTGGCCCACCGCCAGACCGCACTTGCCCAGGTCATGCCGGCACCAAAGCCCGTGAAGAGGACGTGATCACCGGGATGGAGGCGCCCTTGGGCGACGGCGTCGGCCAAGGCCAGCGGGATCGAGCCGGACGAGGTGTTGCCGTAGCGATCGAGCACGACGGCCGTACGGTCGAGCGAGATGCCGAGGCGTTCGTTGGCGGCTTGGATGATGCGCAGGTTTGCCTGGTGGGGTACGAGCAGCGCGATGTCGTCGGCGTTCACGCCAGCTTGCTTCATCGCGGTCTCCGACGACTCAACCATGACGCGAACGGCGCGCTTGAACACCTCGCGTCCCTCCATGTACATGTAGCCGCCGTGGTCGCAGTACAAGATGGGGCGCGCCGCCCCGTCGACACCGAGGTCCCAGCCGAGGAGGTCGTCCTCGTCGGCACGCTCCATGACGACCGCACCAGCACCGTCTGCGAAGAGGACGGCCGTCGAGCGGTCGTTCTGGTCGGTGATGCGCGAGAGGGTGTCGGATCCGATGACGAGCACCCGGTGTGCCCCAGAGGCGATCATGCCACGTGCGACCACGAGGGCATAGACGTAGCCCGCGCAGGCAGCATTGAGGTCCATGGCGCCACCGCGGGTTCCGAGCTGGTGGGATACCTCGGCAGATGTGGCCGGGACCGTCTGATCGGGCGTCGTCGTCGACAGGACGAGGAAGTCGATGTCGCCGGGGGTCAACCCGGCGTCGGCGATCGCGCGTCGCCCCGCCTCGATGGCCAGGCTCGAGGTGGTGCCGCCGAAGCGGCGCTCGCGGATGCCGGTGCGTTCGGTGATCCAGGTGTCAGAGGTGTCGAGATAGGCCTCGAAATCGGCGTTGGTGACGACCCGATCCGGGACGGCCTGGCCGACCCCGATGATCCGTGCTCCCATAGTGTGACTTACCTGCTTTCGTGGAGGGGGGTTGCGATGGCGGCCGGTGCGTGGTCGGAAGCGCTCGTCTCCGACAGCCAGGCGACCGGCTGGCCAGCGGTGACGCGCTCGCCCGGGACGGCCAGCATCTCCTTTAGCGTACCGGCGAAGGCCGATCGAACCGGAGTGTCGCCGATCGTCCCTACTTCGGTACCGACTCGGACGGGCGCGCCGGGCTCCGGAGCCGGCCGGGCTGGCTGGAACACGCCCGTGACCGGCGCGACGATAAGGCGCTCAGAGCCGTAGAGGCGCTCGCCCTGGTGGGAGGTCGCCCATTCGGCGACCGGTCCGTCGCCGGCGAGCCGTTCCACCAGGGTTTCGAGGTCATCTGGGGTGGCCACCGCGATCGTTGGAATGTCGGCGATGGCGCGCTTGGCGAGGTTGGCGAGCACTCCGCCGGGGCCGACCTCGACGATGAGGGCCGGCCGAGCGGCGGCGATGGCGCTCATCGTCTCGGCCCAACGCACCGGGCTGGTGAGCTGCTCGGCGAGGAGCGTGGGCCATTCGCTCGCAAGGACGTGCTCGCGCGCATCGACGTTAGCGATCACCGGAACCTCGAGGTCGTAGAACTTCGTCTGGGCGATGGCCTTGCGCAGGCGATCCTTGGCCTCGAGCATGTAGGGCGAATGGAAGGCGCCACCGACCTTGAGCCGCGTGACCCGCCGGATCCCGTACTCGCGTGCAAGCTCCTCCGCACTCGCGACCGCGTCGGTCGTGCCGGAGAGCACGATCTGGGTGTCGGAGTTGTGGTTGGCGAGCCACAGATCCGGTCCGATCGCATCGACGAGCTGAAGCGCCTGGTCAAGCGTCGCGCCGAGGAGGGCGATCATCGCGCCCGGGGATGCCTCGGCGGCTTGGGCCATCGCGTCGCCGCGCTCTTGAACGAGGAGCAGCCCTGCCTCAAGTGAGATCCCGCCCGCGGCCACGAGGGCGGCATACTCACCGAGGGAGTGGCCTGCAGCGAGCTGCGGTGCGATGCCGAGGCGCTCGATGGCGTCGAGCGCGATCGCGCTCATGAGGAGCGTCGCCACCTGGGTGTTCCGCGTGATCTGGAGCGTCTCGGCATCCGCCTCGAGGAGCAGCCAGGCCATGTCGCGACCGAGCACGTCGCTGGCCTCGTCGACGAGTTCGAACGAGGGATGGTCGCGCCAGGCTGCCCCCATACCGGGCTGCTGTGAGCCCTGACCGGGGAACAGAAACACCACCATGGCTGTACTCCCTTTCCCTCTCTCCGTACTACCTGCTGACTACCTGCCGCTGCGCTCGTGCGCGTCCGACGGACCTCGATCCATCGTGGCGCCTGACGCCCCATCCCGTGCGCACGACCTCTCCCTCGTAGCCACGCCCTAGGGCGAGTGCCTCGTGTCGCGCCACCAGAGCCGATGACACTGACGAGCTACCCTGCGTGAGGTGCCCTGCTCGGTGTGCGTCTGCGCCGCTCCGTCACTGCGTAGGTACCTGCCCCTTCTCCAGCCTTCATCAGTTAGATGCTCTCGCGTCGGATTGGGTTACAGACTCGAGGCTGCGTGGGTGTCGGGCATGGCGAAACCGGGGCAAGCCTTGCCCTCCGGAGCCCCACTGCCTAAGGTCGATCCGTGCAGCGTGCATTCGAGGAGCTCGGTTCGATCGTGGGACCCGATCATCTCGCCGTCGGCGAGATGATCGAGGAGCGCTACTGGCACGACGAGTCCTTGACGGTCGCGCCGAGCCGGCCGATGGCGCTCGTGCGCCCAGCGGACACGGACGAGCTCGTCGAGCTCGTCCGCTGGGCCGAGCGTCGCCAGGTCCCGCTCGTCGTGCGAGGGGCGGGGACGGGGCTGGCCGGCGGAGCGGTCTGTCGGCCAACCGAGGTCTGTGTCAGTACCGAGCGGCTCAGCGGGGTGGACGACGTCGACACGGTGTCCCGCGTCGCCGTCGTCCGTGCCGGCACGAGCCTCGCCGAACTCGATCACGTGCTCGCCGATCACGGCTTGCGCTACACCGTGTCGCCTGGCGAGAACGCCGCTTCGATCGGCGGGACGGTCGCGACGAACGCCGGCGGAATGCGAGCGGTGCGCTTCGGTACGACCAGGCAGAACGTTCTCGGTGCCACAGTGGTCACGGGTGGCGGTCGCGTCTTGACGCTCGGAGGCTCCCTCTACAAGCGCTCGTCGGGTTACGACCTCCTGCAGCTCGTCATCGGATCCGAAGGCACGCTCGGCATCGTGGAGCGAGCGATATTGCGGCTCGCGCCGCGTGCCGAGGAGGCGGTGTTCGTTGCTCATGCCCCGACCATGCGTGGTGCGCTCGGGGCGGTGCAGGCTCTGCAGTCGATCGAGCCGCCACCAAGCGTGATCGAGTACCTCGAACCGAGCGCGCTCGAGGCGATGGCTCACTTTGCGGGCGTGACCCTCGGGCTACCCGGCTGGGCGCTCGCCGACGGCGCGATCCTCGTCGTTGCGGTGGAGCGTGTCGACGCGGACGACGTTGCACGAGCGGTCGAGCTGGCGGGAGCCGTACTCGAGGGGGCTGGCGCCGATGGCGTATGGGTTCTCGGCAAGACCGAAGGCCGGGCCGTGCTGCGCGCCCGAGAAGCGGCCCTGTGGACGGTGAGGGCTCTCGGTGCCCGCGACATCGTCGACGTGGTCGTTCCGCCAGCCAGGCTCGGAGACTACTTCGATGCGGTCGCGGCCGTCGCCTCCACCTATGGGGTGCGCCTCGCCGCAACGGGCCACGTCGGCGATGGGAACGTCCACCTGTCGGTGTTCGCCGACGATGTGGCCAGCGCACGGCGTGTCGTGGAAGAAGTGGTTGCCGAGGGCGTTCGCCGTGGGGGGGCGGTGTCGGGCGAGCACGGCATCGGGGTCGCCAAGCTTGAGGAGTTCCGGACCCACGCGAGCGCGACCGAGTTGCGCATCGACGCGGGCATCAAGCGCCTGTTCGATCCGGCCGGCATCTTCGCGCCGGGTCGGCTTGGATCGCCGACACACGGCGGCGACTGAACGGGCTGCAGCCTACGCGACCACGACAGGGACATGCTACCAGCCACCCGACTTACCGATGATCGGTTGACATCCTCTCTCACACGTGCTCTCGTCTCCTCGAGTCCATCTATTTGACGCCAGTGGGAGAGGATTTGGTGATATGCAACTGGGTGCCATCGATGACCTGTACCCCAACTTGGCTGGCCCCCCTGCAACGAGACCACCCGCTCTGTGAGAACCCCGACCAGACTGGACATGCGGGAGGGAGACCACATGAAGGGCCCGAAGCCCCACAGGCCGGAGCAGATCCTCCGGAGGCTGGCCGAGAGGGACAGCTGCTCACCAAGGGCGCCACGGTCGCCGAGGTCGCCCGGGCCTTTGCACATCACCAAGACCACCTGGTAGCGGCTGGAAGCAGACCTCCGGCGGCATGAAGGGGCCAGACGTGAAGAGGCTCAAGGAGCTCTGAGCCGAGAACCGGCGCTTGAAGAAGTTGGTGGCAGAGTTCTCCCTCGACATCGACAGCTCTGAGGAGCTGGCCGAGGGAAACGTCTGACCCCGGACCGCCGGCGGGGAGCCGTGCGCCGGCTCCGCCAGCGGTTCTCAGGTCTCCGAGCGACGAGCGTGCCGGGTGACAGGCCAGCCTCGCTCCACCCAGCGTCGGGTGCCGACGAAGCCCGAGTCCAGCCTGGATGCGACCATCACCGAGGTCTTGCGTACCTTCGCCCTGGCGAACCCTCGCCAGGGCGTGCCCTACGACGAGGGGCGTCACGTGGCGAACCGGAACCGTGCCCTTGGACGTGCCCCCGGACCATCGCCTCGGGCTGCCGCCTGAGTCCTCCCGCGCCATGCGAGGAGTCGCCGGCTGCGTGGGGGGTTGACAAACGGTGTCTCACCTGCCCATCCAGGCGAACGCGATCTGGGCACTGGAGCCGGTTCGACGCGACCGACGACGGGAGGGCGCTCACGGTGCGATGCGTGGTGGACGCCTCCACCAGGGAGGAGCTGGCCTTGCGTGGTGGGGCACTCGATCGACGCCGAAGACGTGTCGCCACCCTCGATGGCCTCGTCGCCGAGCGAGGAGCCCAAGGCTTTCTTCGGGTCGACAACGCCCCGGAGTTCGTCGCGGGTTCCGTGGCAAGCTGGGCGAGCGAACTCGGAGTGACCTCGTGGTTCACCGATCCGGGCTCGCTGTGGCGGTAACGGGGTGTGCGAGTCACTGTGCGCCCAGGTCCGCGAGGAGGTGCTCGATGGGGAGCTGTTCGGCTCTGTGTCGGAGGCCGGAGTGCTCCTCGGGCACGACTCGCACCGCACCAACACAACGTGGGCCTGTGGATCCGCCGGCTACCTCGGCCCCGCCGAGGTCCGGGGGCTCGACGTCGAGAGCCAGCGGCACATCCTCTGCACCTCGACGAGGAGTCGGACGTTCTCCGCACTCGAGATGATCGGTGCCCGGGGGGACCTGCGAGCGGTAGCGTGAGGACGTCGGGTCCCACCGTGAGGGTGGATCCGGTCTTGGGGCCGGTCACCGTGACGTGCGCGCGGCTTGGCTCGGTGGGGGAGCCACGGTAGGCTGCGGCCAAGCCCGGGTGGTGGAATGGTAGACACGGGGGCCTCAAAAGCCTCTGCCCCAACAGGCGTGCGGGTTCGAGTCCCGCCCCGGGCACGGCGCCATCGCCTCGGCGAGCCCCGGGTTCCAATCCGCCGAGACGTTCATTGCGCTGCCTGTGGTCAGCGCAGGTCTTGGAGATACGGGTTCGTTGCTCGCTCTCTGCCGATCGTGGTTGTTGGTCCGTGGCCAGGCAGGACTACCAGGTCGTCGGGGAGCGGCAGGATACGATCGCGCATCGAGGCGAGCAGGTGCTCGAGTGAGCCACCGGGGAGATCCGTGCGTCCGATCGAGCCCGCGAAGAGGTGATCGCCGCTGAAGAGCACGGTGCCTTCGTCGCCGATGGTCGCGAGGAGGCAGGTCGATCCCGGCGTGTGTCCGGGGGTCCAGATTGCACGCAGCTCGATACCTGCCCCACGCACCACGGTGCCGTCGTCGAGATCGCGGATCATTTCTGGCGTGGCGACGGTGACACGGGATCTGTCGACGGCGTCTGCGAGCAGCGGGGCGTTCCCGAGGGGGTCCACGAAGTAGTGCGCATCCGCTGGGGAACGCCACACCTCGACCAGCCCATCTTCCTTACGGGCGCGTTGGAGATCGTGCATGCCCCCGATGTGGTCGAGATGACCATGCGTTGCAATGATCGCGCTGACGCGGAGGCCGAGTGCGTCGAGCCGCTCGACGATGTGCCATGGCTCTGGAGGCGCATCGACGATGACGCACTCTCGGCCGTCGGCAGACGCGATCCACGCGTTCGTGCCGGCGACCCAGAGGGAAAGGGCGGTGATCACGATCTGGAGGCTAGGGCGAGAGCACCGGAACCGGGCTGCGGCTAGCGTGGGCGCGAGTCGAGCAGCGAGGGGTGCATGTCGGCACGCGTGATCATCGCAGAGGACGAGGCGATCGTTCGGCGCGACCTGCGCGAGATGTTGGAGCTCGAGGGCTACGAGGTCGTCGCCGACCTCGGGCGGGGCGACGAGGCGCTCGAGGCGATCGGTGCGCTCAAGCCGGATCTCGCCGTGCTCGACATCAAGATGCCGGGACTCGACGGGCTCGATGTGGCGCGACGCGTGCAAGGCTCCGTCCCGGTCGCGGTGGTCATCTTGACCGCCTTCTCACAGCGTGCCCTTGTCGAGGAGGCGCGAGACGCTGGGGTCATGGCGTATCTGGTCAAGCCCTTCCAGGCAGGAGAGCTCGTCGCTGCGCTCGAGCTCGCCAGGGCTCGGTTCGACGAGCGACAGATCATCGAGGCTGAGCTGGCCAGATTGCGTGACGAGCACGAACGGATCGCGGAGCGTCTCGAGACGCGCGTGCTCCTCGACCGTGCCAAGGCGGTGCTGATGGAGCGTGATGGCTTCACCGAGGCGCAGGCATTTCGGTTCTTGCAGAAGACCGCGATGAACCAGCGCACGCGGGTGCGGTCCATCGCCGAGCAGGTGATCAACGGTGAGCTCAGTCCCAGCTCCACAACCGACTGACCGCCAGCTCCTCCTCCTGCTCGACGGCTACTCACTCCTCTTTCGTGCTTTCTACGCCCTGCGGGAGCCGATGATGCGCACGGAGAGCGGGGTCGCGACCAACGCCCTGTTCGGGTTCGCGAGCATGCTCGCCAACGTCGTCGCCCAAACCCGGCCCACGCACCTCGCGGTCGCGTTGGACGCGGAGGGCCCGACCTTTCGCGACGCCATCCTCGAGAGCTACAAGGGGACGAGGGCACCGACCCCAGATGACCTGCGACAGCAGCTCGATGCGGCTCGTGGGTTGCTCGAGGCGATCGGCGTCCCCGCTGTCGAGGCGAGCGGGTTCGAAGCCGATGACGTCATCGCAACCCTCGCCACGCGCGCCCGCGACGCCGGGATCGCCACCCGCATCGTGACCGGCGATCGGGACCTCTTGCAGCTGGTCGAGGACCCGCTCATTGTGGTGCTCCTCACGCGCAAGGGGGTCTCCAATCTCGAGGCCTTCGATGAGGCCAAGGTCCTCGAGACCTACGGGGTTCCACCAGCCCGCTACGGCGATCTGGCCTCCCTGCGAGGGGATAGCTCCGACAACCTCCCGGGCGTGCCAGGGATTGGGCCGAAGACCGCCGCCGCCCTGCTCGATCGGTTCGAGTCGATCGAAGGGATCTTGGCTCACCTCGATGCCCTCTCGGCGCGGCAACGCGAGGCGCTGGAGCAGGCGCGCTCACAGCTCCTCGAGGCACGCCTGCTGACGCAGCTGCGTCGAGACGTCGCGGAGCTACCTTCCCTCGATGCGCTGCGACTCGGTCCGTGGGACCCGCGGCGGGCCGAGACGCTCATGGTGGGGACCTTCGAGCTGCGGCGTCCGTTTCAGGCCCTGGTGCGGGCGTTCGAGGGTCGGCCGACCGCCGGCGACGAACCACCGCCGGTCGAGTCGCCGGTTGCGCACCTCACCGACGTCAGCGCCGCCGCCGTCGTCGAGCGGCTCGCACCAGGTGCCACGGTGGCGGTGGCGGCTACGTTCGCTGGAGACCCCGGACGTAGCCGCGTGGTCGAGCTCGCGCTCGGCGTCGAGGGCGTGGTTTGGGCGGGCTCTCCGGAGGATGCCCCCACGCATCTGTGGGAGGCCCTCGGGTCGTGCGTCCTCGTGGGAGCAGGCCCGAAGGAGATCGTGCGCTCGCTCGTGATGGAGCATGCGGTGCCGCTCGAGCCACGCGCGCTCGTCGATCTCGAGGTGCTCGGGTGGCTGGTCGACTCTGCGGACGTTGCTCACGGTCTCGACCAACTGGCGCGGCGCTGGCTCGGGAGACACCTCGACGACCGGGGGCCCCTCGAAGCGGAAGCGGCGCCGCTCGGAGCGAGGCAGTGGGTCGAGGTCGTCCATCCGATTCGCGAAGCGTTGGAGCGGCGCCTGACGGAGGACGATCTGTGGCGTCTCGCGACCGACGTGGAGATCCCGCTCACGCGAGTCCTGACGGACATGGAGATCCATGGGGTAGCGATCGACCGCGACGTCCTGGCGGCGATCGGTACGGAGCTCGCCACCGAGCGCGATCGTGCTCTCGCGGAGGTCCGGCACTACGCCGGTGGTGAGCTGAACCCGAACTCACCGCGCCAGCTCGCGGTGGTCCTGTTCGAGCGGCTTGGGTTGCCGGCAGGCCGGAAGACGAAGACGGGGTACTCGACGGACGCCCGTGTGCTCGAGAGCTTGCGCGACGCTCATCCCATCGTCGCGGCGATCCTTCGCTTTCGCGAGCTCGACAAGCTGCTGTCGACGTTCTACGAAGGTCTGCGCAGTGAGATCGGTGCCGACGGCCGCATCCACGCCACCTTCAACCAGGCCGTCGCACGCACGGGCCGGATCTCTTCCGAGCGACCGAACCTCCAGAACATCCCGGTCCGTACCGACGAGGGCAAGCGGTTCCGCGACGCCTTCGTGGCGACGGAGGGTCACGTGCTCGTGGCGGCCGACTACTCACAGATCGAGCTCCGGGTCCTCGCACACCTGTCGGGCGACGAGGAGCTGGTACGGATCCTCTCGGGCGATGGCGATGTCCACACCCTCGTGGCTGCGCGTGTCTTCGGCGTACCAGCAGAGCGCGTCACGCCGCAGCAGCGGTCGGTAGCCAAGATGGTGACCTATGGTCTGTCCTATGGCATGGAGGCCTACGGCCTCGCCCAACGTCTTGGTGTCCCTCCCGCGGAGGCCGAGGGGATACTGGCAGATTTCTTCGCGGCCTTTCCGGGGCTGCGGCACTACCGCGATGCTTCCGTCGATGCGGCGAGAGCGCAGGGTTTCACTACGACGCTGCTCGGACGGCGCCGCTATCTCCCCGACCTCGACTCACCCAATCGCACCGTTCGCCAAGGCGCCGAGCGGCAGGCGATGAACGCGGGGACACAGGGTCTTGCGGCCGACATCTTCAAGATCGCCCTGGTGCGCTTGCACGCTGCGCTGAGCCCTACCGATGGCGCACTCGTGCTCCAAGTCCACGACGAAGTCGTGGTCGAGGCTGTCGCGGAGCGCGCGCACGACGTCCGTGCCCTCGTCGAGGACGTGCTCGAGCACGCCTTTGCACTACGGGTGCCGCTGCGAGTACAGAGCGGCGTCGGCCGAAGTTGGGGTCGTGCCAAAGCTGACGCATGAGCCGCAGCGGCCGGCATTCGGCCGACTATCCTCGGCCATGGCGTGGCACGTCCGCGCTGGTGGCGTTGGAAGAAGCAGAAGGATATCGGATCGAGCATGACTGAAGAGATGGCGTCGGAGTCCGCGAGCGAACGCGAGCTGGGATCCGAGCATGGGGCTCCCGCGGCCTCGGACGCGATCGTCCTCGACGACCTTGGCGAGCAGGGACTCGAGGAGGCGATTGCCAAGAGCCTCGTCGAGTTCGACGAGGGTGACATCGTCAGCGGACTGGTCGTCAAGGTGGACAAGGATGAGGTCCTCCTGGACATTGGCTACAAGTCGGAGGGGGTCATCCCGCTCCGAGAGCTCTCGATCCGTAAGGACGTGAGCCCCGCCGACGTGGTCAGCGTTGGCGACCGGATCGACGCCTTGGTCCTCCAGAAGGAAGACCGCGAGGGGCGATTGGTCCTGTCGAAGAAGCGGGCCCAGTTCGAGAAGGCCTGGAAGGAGATCGAGGCGATCAAGGCTCGCGACGGCGTGGTCCGCGGCGAGGTCATCGAGGTCGTCAAGGGTGGCCTCATCGTCGACATCGGACTGCGAGGCTTTCTGCCCGCGTCCCATGTGGACCTGCGACGGGTGCGTGATCTCGCACCGTTCGTGGGCCAAGACATCGAGGCCAAGATCATCGAACTCGATCGGGGCCGCAACAACGTCGTGCTGAGTCGGCGGGCCTACCTTGAGGAGAATCAGCGCGATCAGCGCGAGCGCTTCTTGACCTCGATTCGCCCGGGCGAGGTGCGCAAGGGCGTCGTCTCGTCGATCGTGCACTTCGGCGTCTTCGTCGACCTTGGCGGTATGGACGGGCTCGTGCACGTGTCGGAACTCTCGTGGAATCATGTCGATCACCCATCGTCGGTCGTCTCGGTCGGCGATGAGGTGCAGGTCCTGGTGCTCGAGGTCGACCAGGAGCACGAGCGCATCTCACTGTCGCTCAAGGCGACGCAGCGGGACCCGTGGCAGGAGTTCGCTTCGGCTCACAAGATCGGGGAGCTGGTCTACGGACGGGTCACCAAGATCGTGCCGTTCGGGTGCTTCGTGCAAGTTGCGCCCGGGATCGAAGGTCTTGTGCACATCTCGGAGATGGCCCTCCACCACGTCGATCTCCCGGAGCAGGTGGTCTCGGTCGGCGAGGAGCTGTGGGTCAAGATCATCGATCTCGACCCCGGTCGTCGGCGCATCAGCCTGTCGATCCGTCAGGCGCTCGAGGGCGGGGAGCTCGCACCCGAGTACCGAGAGGCCTTTGCCGAGTACTACGACGACGAGGGCAACTACATCGGCCCGCCTCAGGGCGAGGAGGGAACCGGTGACGGCACGGGCGACGACGACAGCGCGGACGCCTGAGCCACTCCGCTGAGTGCGGCGTCTCGCACTCATCAGCGCCTGCACGTCGGTGCCCGCAGCGGTCAACTTGGCCGCATCCGTCAGGGCCCGGGCTAGGGACATGATCGAAGGCAAGGGGGCGCAGCGCGCCCCCTTGCTCATGTGTGGCTTTGCTGTGGTGTCAGCGAGGCGCGTATGAGCCCCGCGTTCCGATCGGCATCGGGACCGGTGGCGAACGACAGGCAGCGATCGCTAGAGGGTTGGTTCGAAGAGCGATGGTGCCGTGGCCTCGATGCCCTCGATGGCTTCGTGGCGACGGAACTTGTCGTCGTACATCGCTCGGTCGGCGAGGACGAGGAGTTCCTCGAGCGGCATCGGGACGTCGCGGCTCGCCGCTCCGAGGGAGGCAGCGATCCCCGCGGCGTCGAGTGCGGTGCGCAAGCGGTTCAGGAGGATCTGCGTCTCGGCGGGTGTCCTGAGCTTGGCGACGACCGCAAACTCATCTCCCCCCAGACGCCCGACGTTCTCCGGCTCACGCAGGTTGGAGCGGAGGGTCTCGACGAAGCGCTGGATCAGCGCGTCACCGGCGGCATGCCCTTGGTGGTCGTTCACTTGCTTGAGATGATCGAGGTCGGCCACGATGATCGCGTAGGCCATTCGCCGGTGCGGCCAGTCGGCTTCGAGGCGATGCAGCAGGCCGATGAAACCACGACGATTGAGCGCGTGGGTGAGGGGGTCTCGGTCGGAGTAGAACTCCGACTGTGTGAGGGTGCCCTTCAGGTAGCGCAGTTCCTCGGTAAAGCGGCTCGCGGCGATCAGGAAGGTCTCGATGGTGCGGGCTGCAAGCACCAGTGCGTCGTCGGTCACGAGGAGCGGGCGCGCAGCGAACACAAGGAGTGCGAGCGACTGGTCCTGTGGACTCTCGAAGGGGACGAGGACGAGACCATGCAGTGGCGAGAACGTCAAGAGGTCGCTTTCGATGCGCCCCGGTCGCAGACTCGGTGCGTCTGCGCGCTCAGGCAGCACCTTTGGGTCGGTGACGACGATCTCCTCACCCTCACGCAGGAGGGCTCGGTCCATGTCGAGCGCCTCGATGACGACGCGCCCATCGTCTCCGACCCGCACGACGGCGACACCCATCGCGCCCGCGTGGGTCCTGAGGAGCCGAAGCTGTTGTGCGAGCGCGTCGTGCGTGATCTGGTCGCGCCCTCGCAGGATGATCGAACTCGAGTCGTGTCCCATGACCCTCCCTGCGATCGTATCGGGTGCGGTCGACGCGAACTTGAGGAATCGCCGGCAGTTCGCGAGACGTAGGCTGGAGCGGTGCGATCCGTTCTCCTCGGGGTGCTGCTTGCGGTTGGGAGCGCGCTTGCGTGGGGGGTGTGGGGGTACTTCTCCGCTCGGGCGGGTCATTCGGCTTCCGCACTGTCGCTCTGGCTCGGTGTCGTGCTCGTCGAGGCCGTCATTGCCTTACCATCGATCGCGTTCTTGCGGCCCTACATGGGGCCACTTGCGATCGCGGCCGGGGTCGCGGGTGTCGCCGGTTACTTGCTCTACTTTCTCGCTCTGCGAGCCGCGCCGCTTGGAACGGCAGCACCCATCGTGGCCGTGACTGCCGTCTATCCGGTCGTGACGCTCGTGCTCGGTCTCGTCATCGATCGTGTCAGCCCGAGCCCGCGCCAGATCGTCGGCATGGTGCTAGCGATGGTCGCTGTGCTGCTAATCGCCATCTAGGTCGCGTAGGGTGGCGTTCCATGGCGAACGCGACGGTGATCAGCGCGACGAATCTCTCGATCGCCCGTGGTACGAAGACGGTGCTCGAAGGGCTGACGCTCGACGTCCCCGACGGCGCGGTGGTCGCGGTCGTGGGTCCGAACGGTGCCGGCAAGTCGACCATCGCCGCGGCCATCGCGGGCCGGTTGCGCCCGCGCTCGGGAGAGCTTCGAGTCCTCGACTGCGACCTGCGCCACGGTGACGTGCGCAGCTTCCGCGCACGGGTCGGGTACTTCGCGGACGAGCTCACGACTCAGCTGGTGCCGACGACGAGCGCCCGCGATGCGGTCGCGCTCGGTCCTCATGCTGGCCTTCGTCGTGCGTGGTTCGAGCTCTCCGACGAGGAACTCGTCGAAGCGGACCGGCTGTTGGCGAGGGTGGGCCTGGCGAACGTGGGTGATCGAGCCATCGAGGATCTGTCTGCTGGTCAGCGTCAGCGAGTCCTCCTCGCCAGAGCCTTTGCGGGGCGCCCTGAGATCATCGTGCTCGATGAGCCAACCTCGCATCTCGATCTCATCGGTCGCGAGGAGGCCCTGTGGGCGCTCGAAGAGCTGCTCGAGCGGTCGCCACGACCGCGCGCGGCGTTCATCGTGACCCACCATGTCGAGGAGCTCCCCGCCCAGGTGAGCCACGTGCTCCTCGTCGGAGCGGGGATCACCCGCTTTGGTACTCGTGCGATCCTCCAGGACGCCGATGCGCTCGCCGCGGTCTTCGGCATGCCCGTCACGGTGACCGAGGTGGGCGGTCGGCTCGTCGCGCGAATCGACCGCTACTCGATGCGGATGAGATCCGTGCGGTAGCGGCGCGCGTTCTCGACGTAGCGCTGCACCGCATCGTCGAAGGTGCCGGCGGGCACGCGATCGGGGTGGATCGCCGCGGGTGTTCCGAGTGCGAGGGCGTGGGATGGAACCTCGGTGTCGTTGGTCACCGTCGCATGGGCGCCGACGAGCGCGTGGGAGTGGATGACGGCGCGGTGCAAGACCACCGACCCAGACCCGATGAGGACGTGATCCTCGACGGTGCAGCCCTCGAGGTGGGCAAGGTGTCCGACGACGCAGGCCGCCCCGATGCGTGTCGCGAGGTCGGCCGTGGCGTGCACGACGGTGCCGTCTTGGATCGACGTGCGGGCGCCGATATGGATGTGGCCGTAGTCGCCGCGCAGGACGGCGTGCGGCCAGATGGATGCCTCCTCGTCGATCTCGACGTCGCCGATCACGACCGCATCGGGATGAACGAATGCGTCGGGATGGATGCGGGGGCTGCGGGAACCGAGTCGATAGACAGGCATGGGCCGATGGTACTTGACGCGGGACGTCCCATCTCGACAGAAGATGTCCCCCAACCGTGCACGACCCGTTCCGACCCCGCTACACTGATGAATCCCACGTGCTCCAAGAGCACCGCTGGGGGTGGGGCAACCCACCATCCACAACGAGCACCTTCGGGTGCCCTCGTGGCAGAGCCCCGACAGGGGCGCAGGTTGACATCGCGAAGAGGGAAGACAAGCCAGTGCGGGCGACCCGAGCACAAGCTCGGTGTCACCCCGACAACACAAACGGTGGGACCAAACCCACCAACCATGATCGACTCTCCCTCACCCGAGACCCACGTGTCCCGGGGCGAGGCGAGCGAGGGTGGACTCCACCCTCGGAACGATCTCCAATGGAGAGTTTGATCCTGGCTCAGGACGAACGCTGGCGGCGTGCCTAACACATGCAAGTCGTACGCGGTGGCTTGCCACCGAGTGGCGAACGGGTGCGTAACACGTGAGGAACCCACCCCGACGTGGGGGATAACACCGGGAAACCGGTGCTAATACCGCATGTGCTCCCCTGACCGCATGGTCGAGGGAGCAAAGCCTTCGGGCGCGACGGGACGGCCTCGCGGCCTATCAGCTTGTTGGTGGGGTAACGGCCCACCAAGGCGACGACGGGTAGCTGGTCTGAGAGGACGATCAGCCACACTGGGACTGAGACACGGCCCAGACTCCTACGGGAGGCAGCAGTGGGGAATATTGCGCAATGGGCGAAAGCCTGACGCAGCAACGCCGCGTGGAGGACGAAGGCCTTCGGGTTGTAAACTCCTTTCAGCAGGGACGAAACTGACGGTACCTGCAGAAGAAGCCCCGGCTAACTACGTGCCAGCAGCCGCGGTAAGACGTAGGGGGCGAGCGTTGTCCGGATTTACTGGGCGTAAAGAGCTCGTAGGCGGCTTGGCAAGTCGGATGTGAAATCACCAGGCTCAACCTGGTGTCGCCATCCGATACTGCCATGGCTTGAGTCCGGTAGAGGATCGTGGAATTCCTGGTGTAGCGGTGAAATGCGCAGATATCAGGAGGAACACCAATGGCGAAGGCAGCGATCTGGGCCGGTACTGACGCTGAGGAGCGAAAGCGTGGGGAGCGAACAGGATTAGATACCCTGGTAGTCCACGCCCTAAACGTTGGGCACTAGGTGTGGGGCCTCATTCGACGGGCTCCGTGCCGACGCTAACGCATTAAGTGCCCCGCCTGGGGAGTACGGCCGCAAGGCTAAAACTCAAAGGAATTGACGGGGGCCCGCACAAGCGGCGGAGCATGCGGCTTAATTCGATGCAACGCGAAGAACCTCACCTGGGCTTGACATGGAGGGAAAAGCCGCAGAGATGCGGTGTCCTTCGGGGCCCTTCACAGGTGGTGCATGGCTGTCGTCAGCTCGTGTCGTGAGATGTTGGGTTAAGTCCCGCAACGAGCGCAACCCTTGCCCTATGTTGCCAGCGGGTCATGCCGGGGACTCGTAGGGGACTGCCGGAGTTAATTCGGAGGAAGGTGGGGACGACGTCAAGTCATCATGCCCCTTACGTCCAGGGCTGCACGCATGCTACAATGGCCGGTACAAAGGGTCGCCAACCCGCGAGGGGGAGCCAATCCCAAAAAACCGGTCTCAGTTCGGATCGCAGTCTGCAACTCGACTGCGTGAAGTCGGAGTCGCTAGTAATCCCGGATCAGCACGCCGGGGTGAATACGTTCCCGGGCCTTGTACACACCGCCCGTCACACCACGAAAGTCGGCAACACCCGAAGCCGGTGGCCCAACCCGCAAGGGAGGGAGCCGTCGAAGGTGGGGTCGGCGATTGGGGTGAAGTCGTAACAAGGTAGCCGTACCGGAAGGTGCGGCTGGATCACCTCCTTTCTAAGGAGTGGCCACAACGAGTGGCCGCACCCAGTCGAAGCACTGGCTCCCTCTTCGCGAAGCACCTGCTGCGCGGCAGCTTGAGAACTCCAGAGCGAGCACGAGTATCACAACTCCAAGGTACGAAGGGCCAACGGTGAATGCCTTGGCGCCTGGAGCCGATGAAGGACGTGGGCGACTGCGATAAGCCATGGGGAGCTGTCGACCAAGCGTTGATCCATGGATGTCCGAATGGGGAAACCCGGCGTGGGGAATGCCACGTCACCCCTGCCTGAACACATAGGGCAGGAGGAGGGAACGGGGGGAATTGAAACATCTCAGTACCCCCAGGAGAGGAAAGCAACCGCGACTCCCCTAGTAGCGGCGAGCGAACGGGGATCAGCCCAAACCCGGGCGGTGTCAAGCCTGGCGGCGTTGCCGTCCGGGGGTAGCGGGAGCGACGAGGAGGGTGCGCCAGCCCCTCCAGGGAGTTACCAAGCAGCGCGTGAGCCGAAGCGACTGGAACGTCGCGCCACAGGGGGTGACAGCCCCGTAGGCGAAGCGAGCTGCCTCCCCGTCGCCACCCAAGTAGCGCGGGATCCGGGAAAGCCCGTGTGAATCTGCGAGGACCACCTCGTAAGGCTAAGTACTCCCAGGCGACCGATAGCGAACTAGTACCGTGAGGGAAAGGTGAAAAGCACCCCGAGAGGGGAGTGAAACAGATCCTGAAACCGTTGGTCTACAAGCAGTCAGAGCCCGTGAGGGCGATGGCGTGCCTTTTGAAGAATGAGCCAGCGAGTTACCGTAGGTAGCGAGGTTAACCCATGCGTGGGGGAGCCGAAGCGAAAGCGAGTCTGAACAGGGCGACGAGAGTTGCCTGCGGTAGACCCGAAGCCGAGTGATCTATCCATGGGCAGGCTGAAGCGGGGGTAAGATCCCGTGGAGGGCCGAACCCACCCTGGTTGAAAACAGGGGGGATGACCTGTGGATAGGGGTGAAAGGCCAATCAAACTCGGTGATAGCTGGTTCTCCCCGAAATGCATTGAGGTGCAGCGTCAGGTGTTCAGCATCGGAGGTAGAGCACTGGATGGGCTATGGGGGCCCACAGCCTTACTGATCCCAACCAAACTCCGAATGCCGATGCTCCAGAGCCTGGCAGTGAGACCACGGGGGATGAGCTTCGTGGTCGAGAGGGAAACAGCCCAGACCGCCAGCTAAGGTCCCAAAGTACCGGCTAAGTGGAAAACGATGTGGAACCGCCCAGACAGCCAGGAGGTTGGCTTAGAAGCAGCCACCCTTCAAAGAGTGCGTAATAGCTCACTGGTCGAGTGGTTCCGCGCGGATAATGTAACGGGGCTAAGCCGGTCACCGAAGCTGCGGGTCCGGTGACGTACGTCACCGGGCGGTAGGGGAGCGTCGAGCGTGCCGTGAAGGTGAGGCGTGAGCCGAGCTGGAGCGCGCTCGAGTGAGAATGCTGGCATGAGTAGCGAACGAGGGGTGAGAATCCCCTCCGCCGAATGCCTCAGGGTTCCTGGGCAAGGCTCGTCCACCCAGGGTGAGTCGGGAGCTAAGGCGAGGCCGCAAGGCGTAGTCGATGCACAACCGGTTCATATTCCGGTACCGCCCCGATCGCGTTTGAGCGATGGAGGGACGCAGGAGGGTAGGTGATCCCAGGCGTTGGTCGTTCCTGGGGAAAGCGTGTAGGGCGAGGGCCAGGCAAATCCGGACCTCACGAAGCCTGAGACGCGACTCCGAGCCCACTTCGGGCGAAGTCACTGATCCCATGCTGCCGAGAAAAGCTTCTAGCGAGTGATCGAGGCGCCCGTACCCCAAACCGACACAGGTAGGCAGGTAGAGAATACCAAGGCGAGCGGGAGAACTGTGGTTAAGGAACTCGGCAAATTACTTCCGTAACTTCGGGATAAGGAAGACCTCGGTAGGGTGAAGGGCCTCGCGCCCGGAGCCCGAGGGGGTGTCACAAACCAGGGGGAAGCGACTGTTTACTAAAAACACAGCAGCGTGCCAAGTCGCCAAGACGATGTATACGCTGTGACGCCTGCCCGGTGCCGGAAGGTTACGGGGAGGGGTTAGCCCGCAAGGGCGAAGCTCTGAACCTAAGCCCCGGTAAACGGCCGCCGTAACTATAACGGTGCTAAGGTAGCGAAATTCCTTGTCGGGTAAGTTCCGACCCGCACGAATGGCGTAACGACTTCCCCACTGTCTCAACCACAGACCCGGCGAAATTGAAGTACGAGTAAAGATGCTCGTTAGCTGCATCAGGACGGAAAGACCCCGTGGACCTTTACTGTAGCTTGATGTTGAGCTTTGGTTCCGACTGTGTAGGATAGGTGGGAGCCTGCGAAAGGGGAGCGCTAGCTTCCCTGGAGGCGTCCTTGAAATACCACCCTGTCGGTGCTGGAGCTCTAACCGCGACCCGTGAATCCGGGTCCGGGACCGCGTCAGGTGGGCAGTTTGACTGGGGCGGTCGCCTCCTAAAGAGTAACGGAGGCGCCCAAAGGTTCCCTCAGACTGGTTGGCAATCAGTCGTCGAGTGCAATGGCACAAGGGAGCTTGACTGCGAGACCCACATGTCGAGCAGGTGCGAAAGCAGGGCATAGTGATCCGGCGGTCGCATGTGGAAGCGCCGTCGCTCAACGGATAAAAGGTACCCCGGGGATAACAGGCTCATCTTGCCCAAGAGTCCATATCGACGGCAAGGTTTGGCACCTCGATGTCGGCTCGTCGCATCCTGGGGCTGAAGTCGGTCCCAAGGGTTGGGCTGTTCGCCCATTAAAGCGGTACGCGAGCTGGGTTTAGAACGTCGTGAGACAGTTCGGTCCCTATCCGATGCAGCCGTAGGAAACTTGAGAGAGGCTGTCCCTAGTACGAGAGGACCGGGACGGACGTAGCGCTCGTGTGCCAGTTGTCCTGCCAAGGGCACGGCTGGTTAGCGACCTACGGAAGGGATAAGCGCTGAAAGCATATAAGCGCGAAGCTCGTCTCAAGATGAGGTTTCCCACAGGGTCAACCTGGTAAGGCCCGTGGTAGACGACCACGTTGATAGGCCGGAGGTGTACGCACGGCAACGTGTTCAGCCGACCGGTACTAATCGGCCGAGGACTTGGAGCTCCTCGTGCTCGCTCTGGAGCGCTCGACGCCGCAGATCGTCCGGGCGGTGGCCATGGCGGTGGGGAAACACCCGTTCCCATTCCGAACACGGCCGTTAAGCCCACCAGCGCCGATGGTACTTGGGGGGAGACCCCCTGGGAGAGTAGGGCGCCGCCGACCGGGCTTTCGTGACGAGCCGGGATCCTTCGGGATCCCGGCTCGTCGTGCGTTGGGGCTGTGTCGAGGCGTTGGGACTGTGTCTGGCCCGGATTCGGAGGTTGCGATGCGCGTGCTACAGCGGGTGCTCGGGGTGGTCTTCGTGACGCTCATCGGGCTCGGCTTGATCGTGGTGGGTCCGTCGCCGGTGCTGGGGTGAGCGGGCGTCTCGGCGAGGGAGCGGTGCGCTCGCGGGCTCGAGCGTCACTGCGGTCGTCGGTCGAGTCAGGACTGGTCGAAGCGTGCGAGAAGGACCGACGCGTGGGTCGCCGTTCGGAGGCGGTACGCGCAGCCGACCGGGAGGGCCCGCTGCATGCCGCCCTCGAGCCACCACGTCGTCGTGTCGCCGTCAGCGAAGGTGAGCTCCAGGTGCACTCGCCCCTCGGCTACGACGACGAGCTCCCAGTGATTCGTCCGTCCCCCCATGACCCACTCGACGTCGGTCGCCCGAGCGTCGATCCAGGTCAGGGTTGCCGTCTCGTCGGTGAGCGGCGGCAAGATCCCTTGGCGGCAGCGGCCACAGTCGATCGGCTGACCGACGTGGTCGGAGCGTCCGATCTCGTCGAGGACCCAGGGCGCTGGGAAGAGTGGAGGGCGATGGCGTACATGGCGTCGATGGCCACACGCGAGGAGTGCGACCCAGTCGCCCTCGTCGTCGGTCGTCCACCCGGTGATGACCTGCTGCATGCAACCTCCGTAACCGGTGCGGTGATAACCAGTCGACCTATACCTGATAAAGCCGATCGGGATAGTAAGCTATGCGTATGACACGTTCAGCATCAAATCCGTCATCGTCCGGTCCACGACCCGTCGTGCGCTTTGGAGCGACGGCGACGACGAGCGCCGCCGGCCGTGCCGAGATCGAGCTCGCACGGGGTCGCCGCTTCGAGGTCGCATCCGATGGCACGCTGGCAAGTCCGGTGGAGTTCCTCCTTGGCGCGCTCGCCTCGTGCCAGGTGTTGACCTACCAGCACGTGGCCGAGGCGCAGAACGTTCCACTCGATTCGGTCACGGTCCGTGTCGAGGGATCGCTGGATCCCGCGACGCTCGACGGTGCGGCTCGGCCCTGTGTGAGCGACGTGGTCGTTCACGTCGAGCTTCGTGGCCCGAGCACGCCAGAACGCTACGAGCAGCTCGCCAACGAGGTCGATCGCCGTTGCCCCGTGCACGCGACGCTCGAGCGTGACGTCGCGATCACGCGTCAACTTGCGGTGGTGTGAGCCGGGTACGCCTCGACGCGGGACACTCACACGGCACGCCCTGGGCTGCGTCGGATCGGACGTGGCCCAGAGGGTTGCGTTCGTCGGGGTCACGCTCTGAGCGTTTGGAGGATGGCGGTGCCGTTCGGTGAGCCGAGGCCGCAACACGCATTCCAGATGGGCCCTGCGTCGTAGGCTCCGTTCGACCCCACGGTGATCTCGTGGAACGCCGACGATCCCCGGGCTGCGTAGAGGAGCGGGTTCCAGAAGCCGCCACGAGCGCCGGCTTGGTGACAGCGTGCCACGAGGCCAGCCCAGAGTGGTGCGACGGCACTCGTGCCCCCGACGACGGTTGCGACCCCATCGACAACGATCCGATAGCCCGTGTCGGGATCGGCGTTGCCCGCGACGTCGGGGACGCCGCGTCCTGGTCCGGCACCGGGATTGGCGCTCGGTGGCATTGCGATGCCTGCTTGCCACGACGGGACCGGGAAGAGCGCAGAGATCCCTCCGCCGGTCGCGCCGCCGTTCGGCAGGTCGTTCCAGACCGTCTCGGCGACGATCGTGGTGCCGTCGAGGTCGAGGCGCGTACCACCGCACGCGAGCACGTAGGGGCTCGCCGCGGGGTAGTCCACGTGTGCGCGTCCGTCGTCGACGCCGTCCGTGGAGCCTTGGTCGCCGGCCGCGACGAGGACCGTCACGCCGACATGGACCGCCTCCTCGAGCACGCTCTCGAAGGCCGCGATCGTGGTGGCTGGGTAGGACTCCTCCGGTGCGCCCCAGGAGATCGAGATCGCGACGGGAGCGTGTGTGGCGTCGCGAAGCGCGGTGGCGATCGCGCTGTAGAACGCCGCGTCGGTGTTCGCCGCCATGTAGAGCACGAGGTCGGCGCCGTTGGCCACCCCGGTGGCGACCTCGAGATCGAGCATCACCTCCGCGTCGGGCCCGTTGGGGTCGCCGGTCGGGGCGTTGCGGGCGCCGTCGACGCCGACGACGCTGACCTGGGGCGTCGAGAGGCCGAGCCCCTCGCAGTAGCGCACGAGGTCGCTCTCTTGGAAGCCGCCTCCGAGCTCGATGAACCCGATCGTCGTACCGCGCCCGTCGTAGGCGGTCGGGAAGTCGTAGGCGCGCGCGACGGTCGGAGCGGTCGTGGGTGCGTTCGGCGCCACCGCCGGACGCCGATGGGAGCGCGCGAAGGGGCGGGTGTCGAGACCGAGGACCGCGACCACGAGGGGGGCGAGCTCGGCCGGAAGCGAGATCTCCCCTTCGTAGGTCCGATACCGTCGGCCCTCGAGCTGGAGTCGCACGAAGCTGATACCAAAGAGAGCCGCGATCCGTGCTGCGCTTCCCGCGAGCACGATGCGGCGTCGAGGTGCGTCGGCTGCGATGACCTCGAGGCCCTGACCGGCGACGTAGCGAGCGATCGCTTCGAGCGCTCCCTCGGGTGGACTGCGCAGATCGGCAAGCTCCGCTCGCGACATGGGGGTCGGCCCTGGCTCAGGGAGGGGGGCGCGCGGTTGGAGTACGACGGTCACCTCGACACGTTCGTCGTCGGGGATCTGGCCGAGCACCTGGGCGCCCGCCGGACGAGGCATGGCGGAGCCCGGCAGTGTCCTGCGTTCCTCAGGAGCCACGACTACCTCCCGTCGGATCGTGTGCTGCTTAGCCTACGACGGATGAGCCCTCGGGGGGGACGTGCGTTCTCGGGGAGAGCTGGCAGTGTGGTTGTGACCCATCACGCCAGGCATACGTCGTTCCCGCTCGCGTCGACGCCGCCGCGTGGTTCCCATCTCGATCGAGGACCACGATGTGCATGATGCGCTCGGCGGGATCGACCTGCAGGCGGTTCACCAGCTCGATCGCACGCACAGCAGCCTCCTCGCAGGTGGCCCCGGCCTCGAGGAAGCCAACGCAGCGGCTGGCGAGCTGAGTCCGGAGCGAGAGCTCGCCAAAGCCTGTGCATGCCGCCGCGCCGACACGGGCATCGCAGTAGTTGCCGGCGCCGATGACGGGGCTGTCACCGGCTCGCCCTGGCCACTTGAAGGCCCATCCGCTCGTCGACACGGCACTGGCCATGCGGCCTCGGTCGTCGAGTGCCAGGTAGTTGACCGTACCGACGGCCCGCTCGGGATCGCGGGTGAGTGCTCGTGCCATCGCGAGCGTCGAGGCGAGCTCCTCGGCGTGCAGGGAGGCGATCGCCGTTCTCCAAGAAGCGAGCGCCTCAGCGGTCTCGAGCACGGCGGCCTCGGCTCCGACCGCGCGTGCGAACGCTGCGGCACCCTCACCAACGAGCAGGACATGGGGGGATCGTTCCATCACGGCTCGGGCCACGCTGATGGGGTGACGAAAGCCTCGCAACGCCGCGACCGCACCGGCCTTGAGGGTGGTCCCGTCCATGATGGACGCATCGAGCTCGACGGCACCGAAGATGTTGGGGAGGCCCCCGGTACCGACTGAGTGATCGGCCGGATCGTCCTCGGTGACCCAGGCCGCCTCTTCGACGGCGTCCAACGGGGTCAGCGCTCCTTCGAGGAGCCGAGGAAATACGGCATCGATGCCGGCCCGGCCATTCGCACTCGCCACCATGAGCATGCTCGTTCCCCTCCCGTCGATCGTGGGTGCCTCGGCACCGGAGCCGGTGCCGAGCCCTTGGAACGGTACTCGACCGCCGCTCAGCAACCGCCCGGGGGCCCGAAGGAACCGACCCCGACGGCGGGCGCGTCGACGGCACCTTCGTCGCTCGGGCGGTTGATCGCGCCGAGGTGCACCACGTACCACGTGCCGCGCCAGGAGATCAGCGAGAGCACACCGATCGAGTAGGTCGTCGTGCCGACCTGGTAGACGAGGCGGGAGCCGGGTACGTGCCAGTAGCCGAGTCGGTTGTAGCAGGTGCCCGGCGGCACCCAGTTCGCGTTCGTCGTGGGCACCTCGAGGCCCACCAGCGTCGGGGTGCCGCCATGAGACGTCACGACCGCGTGCGCTGCCTCGATGTCGAGCACGAAGTGCGCGACGAGGCGAACCGCCCAGTCGTGCGCGTCGTCGGTGAGCGACTTGACCTGCAGGTAGGCCGGGAGCGGAAAGAAGGCGGGCATGGCGAGGGCCGGATTATCGGTGACGATCGCAGCCCACAGGTCAGCGACACTGGTCTTGAAGCTCTGGGTCGTCGCAGACGGAAGCGCGGGTGTCTGTGGGAGGGCACCTGGTCCGGGGTCGGTCGAGACGGCAGAGGGAGCGACGAGGACCGGCCGAGGTGCGAGCGGATGGGTCGCCGGGAGGAGGCGGTGAGCCTTCGGCGAGGGGACGGCGCTACCGCAGGCAGCGAGGCTGGCGACGGCGGCCACGAGCACGGCGAGCTGCGGACGGAGGACCTGCATCGGCACGATGCAGTGTAGGGCGCTCAGCGAGCGGGTAGCGTTCGGTCATGGCCGATCTCCTGGAGCGGGCCGTTCAGGCTGCCGAAGCCGCGTGCCGCGTGGTGCCGCTGCTCGACGGGGCGACGGTGACGCCCGTCGCCGTCTCCGAGAACGTGGTGTTCCAGGCCTCTTGCGACGGTGTTCCGGTGGCCGCGCTCCGGGTCCCGCGTCCTGGCTATCGCACGGTCACCGAACTGGCGAGCGAACTCGCCTGGCTCGCAGCGCTGGATGCGGCAGGTGTCGCCGCCCCGCGGCCCATCGCCCAGCTCCATGGCCCCCCGGGTCTCGTCGACACCAGAGACGGACCGGTGGTCGTGGTGAGCTGGACGGCGGGCGAAGTGGGAGCAGGCGACAGCGACGATCCGGCAAGTTTCGAGCGCCTTGGTGAGGTTGCTGCCCAACTCCAGAACCACGCGCGTCGGTGGCGCCCGCCACCGTGGTTTCGTCGGTGGCGCTGGGATGCTGGCGCGCTGGTGGGGCCGCATGCCCACTGGGGGAGCTACCAGCTTGCCTGCGCGAGCTCGTCCGAGCGGCGTCTCATGGACCGAGCCGCCGAACGTGTCGCCAGCATGCTCGATGCGGTGGACGAGATGCTCCTCATCCACTCGGATCTGCGCGCCGCCAACGTCGTGCGCACCCAGAGCTCGGCGTTGGTGCCGATCGACTTCGACGACGCTGGCTTCGCACACCCGATGGCAGATCTGGCCGGAGCGCTGAGCTTCCTCGAGGACGCCCCGCACTGCGAGGAGCGTGCTGCGGCGTGGATCAGGGGCTACGGTCGTCGGGCGAGGATCGAGGAGCGGTGGTTGGCACGTGTGTGGCCGCTCGTGGTCGCCCGTCGGCTGGCGCTCACCGGCTGGAGTGCCTCGCGTGTCGACTCGGAGGTCGCCGGAGCGCTCGGTCGCTCGTTCGTCGAGGGCACGCTCGCGGTCTGCGACGCGTTGCTTGCGGGTCGTCTCAAACCCCTCGACGTGCCGGCTTCGCTGGAGAGTTCGGAGTCGGCCTCGTGAGCGCCACGGACATCGTCTGGCTCGAGAGCGAGGCAGCGCTCGTCGAGGCGCTCTGGCGCCCAGGCGACCCGGTCGCGGGTGACGTCATCGCCGAGGTCCGTCACGAGCTCGCCGAGCTGGCCAGCCAACTCCCCACCGAGCAGACCTGGCGCTTGACCAAGCGCATCGTGGCCTCACTCGTGGCCTGTGAGCGCTACGGGACGGCCGAGCTGCGCCGTGAGATCGCCACGCCGCGCAACCGCGCCATGGACCTCGGCACGGTCTTCGAGGCCGGGGTGCGCTCGTGGTTCGCCTACGGCGCCGAGTACCATGCCGGCGACGACGTCGCGCTGTGGCTCGAAGCCGTCACTGCCGACGGTGGGACGGTCGAGCTCGATGCGGAGCAGATGGCAGACGTCGTCACCCGGCGCGCGCGACTCGTCGAGCGTCTTGGCATCGAGGAGGCGTGGTGGCCACGAACCGAGGTGCGCGCACGGGCGGACCTCACCGACCACGTGCTGCTCACCGGGCGCTTCGATCTCGTGGTGGGTGGGGCCGCGAGCGGGAGACCCCACCACCTCGTCGAGATCAAGTCGTCGCTCGCCCTCAGCGAGGAGCACGAGAGCGAGCTCCGCTTCTACGCGCTGCTGGCTGGCCTGCGCTACGGGCCACCTCCAGCGAGCATCATCCTCCTCGGCCCTGGCGAAGCGGTCGCCGATGCGCGACAGCTCGTGATGAGCGAGCGCGTCGTGCGCGATGGCGCACGCCTGGTCGCCGATGCGCTTCGGGCCGCCGCGCGTGGCCTCGCTGGTGCGCCGATCGAGCGCGCAGGTCCGCGCTGTACCCAGTGTCCGTTCCGCGAGGACTGTGCCACCTACGCAGAGGCGGCGGCGCCGTGAGCCGCACACGAGGGGAGCGAGCAGACCTCGGGCGACGTGTCGAGGCGATCGTCCGTGAGCTGCGTGGCGGCGGCGCGCCGGTCCGCCTCACGAGCCGAGACCTCCGCGAAGCGTGCGACCTCGGCTCCTCGGTGATCGATGCCCCGTTCGAGCCGTCCGTCGCGGTCGTGCGCCGTACCCTCGCGATGGAGCTCGTCGTGCGCTGGTACGACGAGCGTGAGCAGGCACCGACCCCGCACGCGCTCTATCGCGCGCTCCGCTCCTCGATCCGCGACCACTGGGCCTGGGACTGGGTGAGCGGCCATGCGACGAAGGCGATCACACGCGGGGAGCGACTCCTCGTTCAGCAGGAAGTGATCACCTTCGCAGCGGAGACGATCGGCGTGCTCGAGGCCGAGCACGCCGGTGCGCTCGAGCCGCGTCGGCGCACCGTGCGCTTCGGCGCCGTCCAGCTGCGGAGCCTCATCGACCTCCAGCTCCTCGATGCGAAGGGCGAGCGGGCGGGCGTCTTCGTCCTCGATCATCGACCCTACGGCTACGAAGACACCGCGCTCGCGTTCGAGGCGGTGGTCGCGACGATCGGTGGTGTCGATCTCGACTGGGTGGGCCTCGTCGACATCGAAGCCGGTCGCTCTCGGCGTCGCCTCGTCGATGAGGCGCTGCTCGACGAGGGCGTGGGCGCGATCGGGACCGTCGTCCGACGGGCTCGCCGTCTCCGCGAGCTTCGCGAGACACTGCGTCGTGATTCCGTCCCCGACGGTCTCTGGGCCGATGCCGTACCCGGCTACCAGTGTCGCTCCTGTCCGCTGGCGCCGCACTGTCCGGCCTTTGGGGCAGGAGTCGACGCGAGCGCCGTCTGAGCCGTCGAACCGGTTGCGTCAGGTGCGCTCGGACAGCTCGGCGGGAGCTGTCCGAAAGATCTTTCGGCTGACCCAGGCGGCACCGGCACCCGAGCTCGCGACGAGCGGCAGCCACCAGAAGCCGAGGCCTGCACCGATCATGGCCCCTGCGACGCTCGGCCCGACGAGACCGGCGACACCGCGGGCGAAGTGGCTCATCCCGTAGAAGCGACCGCGGAGATGCTCAGGTGCGAGCGCGGCGATGAGCTGGGTTCGAAGGGGAGCCATCAGCATCTCGGCGAGCGAGAAGGTCGCGGCGAAGCTGACGACGAGGACGGCGAGCTCGAACTCGGTCCGCAGCCACAGGGCCCCGAACAAGATGAACCACGACGCGCCGAAGATCGCTGCGGTCGCCATGGTTGCGCGGCGCCACCGGAGTCGGTGGACCAGGCGTCTCACGGGTTGCTGGAACGCGACGATGAGCACGGGATTCGTGAGAAAGCCGAGCGCGATCAGGTGCGGCGACGCGTGGAGCTCGATGCCGATCAGGGCCGGCACGCCAGCGTCGAACGACGAGTAGCTCGCGAGCGAGAGCAGCAGGCCCCACGCGCCGACGTACCAGAACAGCGACGAACGCATGGCTGCGCGATACGACGCGTGCTCGAGGTGTTCGCGAGCCATTCTCTGGTTCGGGATGAGCTCGTAGGTCACGGCGAGGAGGGCACTCGTCACCGCGAGGGCGGCGAACAAGCCCCGCATCACCGTCGCGTCACCGGCACCGATGAGCAGCGCCCCGACCACGATCCCGAGCCCGAAGCCGGTGTTCGCGCCCATGAAGTCCCAGCTAAAGAAGGTGGTCGCCGAGAGATCGTCCGGCAGTGCGGCGAGGAGCGCGCTCGATCGGGCCGGATAGCGCAAGGTCGACATACCGAAGAGGACGAAGCAGCCCGCGACCGCAAGCGGGCTACGAGCAACGACAAGCGACGCTGCGGCCACGGCTTCGATCACTGCGCCCAGTTGCGCCGTTCGTCGAGGCCCGAAGTGATCCTGGAAGGCCCCGCCGACCAGCGCGCCTCCGAGCGAGGCGAGACCCTCGGTGCCGATCACGAGACCCGCCAAGGCGGTGGGGAAGTGCAGGTCGCTGTGGAGATACAGCACCCAGTAGGGGAACGCGGCCCCCTGAGCCACGTTGAAGGGAATGCCTGCGAGGACGACCCCAGCGAGGTGACGACGACGGACGGGACGCGGAGACATCGGAGCTCCAAAGGAACGACGCAAGGTAGCTGAGCCGGTCAACCCTAGCCGGTCTGCTGGGCTCGTCATGCAGCGCCTGCATGATGACGGCGGGCGTGGCACCACGACACGAGACCGCCCACGTTCGCGAGGCCGCACCGGGGAGGTGCACCGCGGCGGCCGACAGGTCGCGACCGCCTAGCGAAGCCGAGTCGGTCGGCTCACAGGCGAGCGCAAGATGAGGTAACCGAGACTGACCCCCGCCGCGATCGCGAGGCCGATGGCGAGGCCCTGCAGGAGCAGACCCGCGGCACCGCCGTGCCCCTCGACGAGTGCGAGCATGCCCTCGAAGACGGTGAGCCCGGGCACGAGCGGCATGATGCCGGGGACGACGAAGAGGTAGGGATGGGTGGTGTGGATGGAGGCGAGCGCCTGGCCGAGGAGGCCGACACAGACCGCGGCCAGCGCCGTCGACACGACGAGCGAGACGCCGTTGTGTTCGAGCACGAGGACAATCCCCCATCCGAGCGCTCCGGTGACTGCCGCCCAAGGGAGGAACGAACGCGGCACCGATGTCGCGATGCCATAGAGGGCTGCCGCGACCGCCGCGGCCGCGATCTGGACCGGCACATAGAGCAAGGAGGCGAGCGGGATGGGGCCGATGGCGAGGTGCAGACCCGCGAGTCGTGCCACGTAGATCACGAGGCTGACGCCGGTCACGATGCCGGTGGCGATGACGAGGACCTCGACGCCACGGGCGGTCCCTGACAACGGGAAACCGCTTAGGGCGTCCTGGACGCTCGAGACGAGCTTCACGCCGGGCACGAGGGCCATGATGCCGCCAGCGACGACGAGGGCAGGCACGGTCGGCGCGTGCGCCACGATCGCGAGCAGAGCCGTGGTGGTCGCGAGCGTCGCCCCGATGGCGCTCAAGAAGAAGTCTGGGACGCCGCGCCGGGCGAGACCGCGGTTGAGGACGTAGATCAAGGCGGTCGCCACGAAGCCAAGCGCACCGGCGAGGAGCTGTCCGCCGAGCAGGATCGTGAACGCAGCCGCCATGCCCGCCCAGCCGGCCACGACGAAGCGACCGCGGCGCACGGTGAGCCGCTCGATCGCCTCGAGTCGCTGCTCGACATCGACCGGGGGAACCTCGCCCGCGAGGACGGCCGCACGCAGCTGGGTCATCGCGGCCAACTTGGCGAAGTTGAGCGTCCGATCGCGCACCACGACGAGCGTGGTGATGGGCTTCAAGGTTGCACCACGACGGTACGAGCCGGTGAGTGACGTGAACGTGACGTCGACCTCGCACCCTGCGAGGCCGAGGGCGTTGGCAAAGGTGAGGACGGTCTGCTCGACATCGAGCGTGGCGGCCCCAGCCGCGAGGAGGACGGCGCCTGCCCGAAGGGCGGCGGTGAGGAGGCGATAGGCCACCTCCTCCTCGGGCTCTGGTGGCAGCTCGGCCAGCGAGTCCGAGGACACGAGGCGTGCGATGCGCCGCTGCGCCGCACGCAGGACGGCGCGTCCCTCGTCGCCCAGCGATCCCCATCCGCGCTCCGGTTCAAAGGTGCGACGGTGCCAACCACGTCGGCGGGGTCGACGTGGCTCAGCTGCGCCCGGGGGCTGTGCGCGTGCCACGCCTCCAGGATAGGACGGATGGCCGTCCGAGCTGGTGTGACGTGCCGTCTCGAGGCACCGCGCAGCCGGCCGCGAGCGTCGACGGATCGTGGTGCGAGCGGCGACGGATTTACTCGGACCCCGACCCGAGCGTGCGCGACAGGTCCTCGACCAGTCGGCGTAGCTCGGCGAGCTCGCTGCGGTGCTGCCGGTGCGAGCGCATGATGTGGATCGTACCGCCGGCGGCGATGCAGGCCCCGAGATCGCTCGTAACGTTCGTGTAGTTCCCGCCGACGAGTTCCGCGAACGCCGACACGTGCACGTGGGCGAGGGGGAGGAGCACGAGGTAGACACCGAGCACCGCGAGGAAGATGATGTGGGGTCTCGATGACAGCGCTCGCGGGACGAGATTCAGCACACGCTGGAGGCGTGTCGTGGGCTGGTCATCGGCGAGTTGGCTGACGCTATCGGTCATGGGACACTCCTTGGATCAGGTGCGTTGTACGGTAGCTGCCAGCGGAGCCCGCGACGATGCGGCGCGGGGACTCAACCCGCGGCCGAGGAGTCGTCGGCGCTCACTCGTCGATGGGAAGTGCCGGCGAGGGGAGATGACGAACGCTCGGCACAGCGAGGGTGCCCAGCGTGATCGCGACCGTGATCACGACACCAAGTCCGAAGACACCGCGTGCGCCCACGATCGCGGCCAGCGGCGCTGCCAAGGCGTAGCCGAGCGGCAGGGTTCCGACGGAGGCGAGGTAGTCGTAGGCTGCGAGCTTGCCGAGCACACTCCGGGGGATCGTGCCCTGGAAGACGGTGTCCCACAGCCCCATGAGAAGCTCGAAGCCGACCCCGGCGATCGCGGCGGCGACGACGAGGACGGGTAGGGGCGCCTCGAACCAGAGCGCACCGAGCCACACCGACGTAACCGAGAATGCGATGAGGGCGAAGGAGAGTGGGCGACGAGGCCTCAGGCGCACGACGAGCGCGCCCCCCAGGACGCCACCAACGCTGACGCCGGCCAGCATGAGGCCCCAGCCCAGCGCACCGTGATCATGGGCACGCGCGACGACAGGGCCGAGCACGAAGAGCGGTCCGTAGACGACGAGGTGCCACAGTGCGAAGGCGCCGTCGACAGCGACGAGCCACCCGTAGGCCCAGTACGCTCGCCAACCGCTGCGCAGTTCGGCGAGCAGGCCAGCGTCGTGGTGTGCTCCCGCGCCTGTATCGGGGAGCGCGCGAGCAGCGAGCGTGCCGAGGGCGGCGACGATCGCGGCGAGCCAGAGCACGACGGTTGGGGATGCGATCGCGCTCACGAGTCCTGCGAACGCAGGAGCTGCGACCTGGACGAGATTGCGCAACAGACTCCGTAGACCGTTCACGCGCTGTCGATCCTGTGGCGACACCACCGCAGCCAGGAGAGCCTGCAGAGCCGAGTTGACGAGACCCGCGGAGGCACCGGTGACGATGGAGGCGGCCCCATAGGCGACGAGTGCGTGGCTGTGGGTCTGCGCGAGCAGGGCCAACGCCGCAGCCGAGGCTGCGTAGAGCGCATCGGCGAGGACGAGGAGGCGACGAGGTGCGATGAGGTCGCCGACGCCACCGAGGACGATCAAGCTGACGACGAGGCCGACGCCCTGTAGTGCGAGCACGATCCCGAGCGCGCTCGCGCGAGCGTAGATGTCGAGGAGCGAGAAGGACAGGCCGACCGGAAGCATGCCCACCGCAGCCGCCAGCAAGCCGCGTTCGGCGAGGAACCAACGAACCGGATGACGTGCGCCAGCGACCACGATGGTCGAGCCTAGGTCCCGCTGGGTGGTCGGGGCTGCGGACGCAGTGTCGGTGATCACCCGAACTGCTCTTGCCCTGCCCGAGGCCGATGCCTTCGAGCGGAGGACGGCCGCAGAGAGGCGCGAACGACACGCGCGAGACGAGGAGGCGAGGCCGTAAGGCTCCTTGGCTCGAGGAGATGATGGCCAGAGAAGTCACAGACAGGCATCCGAAGTGCTGGTTCGGCGCACCAAGCGCAAGGGGCCGACCGAAGGCAGAGGGGAACCGGGAGCAGGCCCCAGCTCGACCGCTGAGGGGGCGAGGGCGTTCGATCTCCCGGCGCTGGTGTGCCCGGTGCTCCTCGAGGAACCAGACGAGCGGTTTGGATGCGAGCACGCGAGGCATGCTGCGAGCTGTCCTCGCTTGGACCTCGGTGACGGCGTCGCGAGGCTCGACGCGCATCTTCGTGAGGCGGCCCTTGTGACGGCCACTGTGCGAGCGTTGCGGTCGACGTTGCTCCAACCCAGCGCGTGCGCTTCGCCGCGTCGCGTTCCGCGGCTCGCGAGTGGCCGAGAGCAGCGATCGGCACACGTTCGTCACGACTGGCGACACGGAGCGCCCCGGCTTCACACATGGACCATGCCGTGGCCCCTCGGCTCGGTTGACGCACGGCTCGGGTGTTCGTGGCGGGATCAGCGGTGCGCAGGCCGTTGGCGATTCCCGATGATCTTCCAGCCGAAGGGACGCTCTGCACGACCTGGCGAATGCGAGGAAGAACGGTCGACTCCTGCAAGCGCTGGGTCAAGCGGCAACGATGGCAACGTCGGGGTTCTGGCGGCGCGTGGTCACATGGATTCGGCTGCTCACGTTCCCGATGCGTTCGTGCCGGCGGAGTCGGGTTCGGTCGCCGTCGCGGCAGCGGGTGATCGAGCCATGCTCATGATTCGTCGGGTGCGCCTTGCTACCACAGCGGTCGGCCCGAGGCGCTCAGTCTCACGTGGGGAACGTCGGCGACCCAAAGGCCGTTCGAAGGCCGGACAGCTCCACGCAGAGCGCGTCGAGAGGAACGGCGATGGCTGGCGGGCCAGGGCTCGAACCTGGAGCCTCCTGATCCAAAGTCAGGCGTTCTGCCAATTGAACTACCCGCCACAGCAGCTACGAAGCCTACCGCTCGCCCCCGTCCTCGACGCATCGCAGATTCTGAGACGGGAACACCCGACTCGTCGATAAGGTTGGAACTAGCAAGCTTCGACGAGCCTTCGACCGGGGAGAGCCATGGCTACTCGCACTGATGATGCGTCCTACCACTCGTCCGTGACCGATCACCCGCAGCTCGCCTTGGCGGTCATCATGGCCGGCGTGCTCATCGCTGCGGTGGACACCACCATCGTGGTGCTCGCCTTGCCGGAGATCCAGCGTGCGCTGCACGTGGCCCTGAGTTCGGTGATTTGGGTCGTGATCGGGTACCTCTTGACGATCACGCTGCTCGCCACCCAGGTCGGTAAGCTCGGCGACCTCTTCGGACGTGTGCGCATGTACGAAGCAGGGTTCGTGGTCTTCGTCGTCGGTTCCGCCTTGTGCGCGCTGTCTTGGAACGAAGCAGCGATCATCGGATTCCGAGTGCTCCAGGGTGTCGGGGGCGCACTCGTGTCGGCCAACTCCGGTGCCGTCATCGCTGACATCTTCCCGCCTCATCGCCGGGGTCGGGCCTATGGCTTCAACGCAGTGGGGTGGAGCCTGGGTGCGGTCCTCGGGATCGTGTTGGGCGGGGTCATCGTCACCTATGTCTCGTGGCGGTGGATCTTCTGGATCAACGTCCCGATCGGCATCGTCGCCGTGGCCCTCGCGACGCGTGTGCTCCACAACGAAGCGACCTCACGGCACCACCGTTTCGACATCGGGGGCATGCTCACGCTCGGCGCCGGGATCTTCGGGCTGCTCTGGGCAGTGACGCAACTCGCGACGCGGCCGCTCGACTCCCACATCGTCGCGTTCTTCGTCGGCGGACTCGTCATCCTCGGCGTCTTCGTCCTGATCGAGCTACGCCATCCCGAGCCGATGGTGAACCTGCGCATCTTTCGCATCCCGACGATGACACCGTCGCTCCTGGCAGCGACGTTTCAGGCCCTCGGGAACTACGCAGTTCTCTTCCTCGTGATCATGTACCTGCAAGGACCGCGGGGCCTGAGCGCTCTCGACGCTTCCTTGCTGCTCGTACCGGGCTATCTCCTGGGCGGTGTCGTCGGTCCGTTTGCGGGGCGACTCGCGGACCGTGTCGGCCCAGTCATCCCTGCGACCGTCGGCCTCGCCGTGCAGGTGATCGCGCTGTTCGTCTACGCACAGCTCAGCAACGATGTCACGCTGGCGCTCGTCGTCGTCGCGAGCATCATCAACGGCATCGGCGGCTCGAGCTTCTTCCCCGCGAACAACTCGGCCGTCATGAAAGCTGCTCCCCCCGAAGTGTTCGGCATCGCCTCGGGCATGCTCCGGACGTTCTCGAACATCGGGATGGTCTTCTCCTTCTCCGTCGCCATCCTTTCTGCGGCACGTTCCATCCCGCGAGGGCTCGCATTCGCGATCTTCGTCGGCACCACCAAGCTCAGCGGACACTTGGCAGACGTCTTCACGCACGGTCTGCACGCCGCCTTCTACACCTCGATGGTGTTCATCGCCATTGCCGCGTTGTTGTCACTGTCGCGTGGGCGGGGCCGCCGAGCAGCCGATCCCGAAGTCGAGCCGGCGACGCCAGCGGCCTGACACATCACGGCTGCTCAGGGCTTCCGTTGCGTTGGCTCTCGGGGGTCCAGCGATCGTCGACGAGTCGACCCTCGGCGAGTTCCAGTGTTCGGTGGGCACGCTCGGCGACGAGCGGATCATGGGAAGCCAGGACGACGAGTGGACCGCTGCGCGCTCGCTCGAGAAGGAGATCGAGCACGAGCGCACGGTTGTCGGGGTCGAGCTCGCTGGTCGGCTCGTCGGCGATCAGGATAGGGCTGTCGACGGCCAATGCTCGGGCGACCGCAACACGCTGCTGCTGGCCGCCCGACAACTCACCGACCAGTCGGTTCGCCAGCCCGTCGAGCCCGACCGAGGCGAGCGCGTCTCGTACCAGCGGGGAACGATCCGAGGCGCGTTCACCGCGGAGCTTGAGCGCCAGCGCGATGTTCTCTGCGACGGTGAGCGCAGCAACCAGTCCGAATGCTTGCGGTACGAGGACGCTCTGGCGGCGGCGCAGTCGGTGATCGCCGTGTGCATCGCGCCAGAGGACGCGCCCCTCGTCGGGTTCGAGAATGCGTGCGAGGACGTGGAGGAGCGTGGTCTTCCCAGACCCCGACGGTCCGATGATCGCCGTGAGCTCACCGGATGCGAGCGCAAGTTCGGGAAGCTCGAGGATGGATCCTCGCCCCCGTCGCACCACGATCGGCTCGAGGACGAGCTCGAAGGGCTCGCTCACAGGCCATCTCCTTGGTCGGACACATGGTCAGCCGGCTCGAGCAAGAATCCCTCGTCGATCACGCGGACGCGCAGGAGCGAGTGAGGCGGAATCATCGCGCGAACGTGAGGGGGAAGCTGGATCGTACCGTCCTCGCCGAGGACAGCGAACTCCTCGCCTGAGCGACCCTCTGCGCCGACACGGCCATCGCGTATCGTGAGCAGCCTCGGCAGCTCTCTCGCGACGACCGGGTCGTGCGTCACCATCACCACCGTCGCCCCGAGGTTGCGTTGCACATCGAACAGGGCTCGCACGACGTCGTCGCGCGCCTCGTGATCGAGCTGGCTGGTTGGCTCGTCGGCAAGCAGCACACGCGGCCCGGGCACGAGCGCCGTCGCGATGGCGGCACGTTGCTGCTGGCCTCCTGAGAGCGTGGCCACGACGCGATGACGGAGGGGTCCAAGCCCGAAGAGTTCCAACAGGCCACCGACGCGGTGTCGAGAGGCGCGATCGCGTGCCGCGAAAGCGAGGTTCTGCTCAACGGTCGCATAGGGCAAGAGGTTGACCGCCGGACCCTGCAGGACGAGGGACACGGTCCGGCCGCGCAGCTTGCGACGCCCTCGGGGTCCGAGTTGGGCGATGTCGGTATCACCAATCCAGATGCGACCGGCAGAAGGAGGGTAGAGGGCCGCAAGGAGGCGAAGCAGCGTCGACTTGCCCATGCCAGATGGTCCGAGCAGTCCGACGATCTCGCCCGCTTGGATGCGTAGGTCGACGCCGCGCAGTGCAACGACGTCTCCTCCGGGGATGGGGTAGAGGTGCACCACGCCCTCGAGCCGGAGGGGGAGTCCGCCAAGCTGATCAGTCATCGCTCACCAGCTCGCAGCTGTTCGAACGAGGCCCGGGCGACCACGCGCACGGCGCTTGCGAGCACGGCTGCTCCCCCCAGGATCACGACGAGCAGCGCAGCTCGTGCAAGGGGGGCCGTTGGAAGAGAGTAGGGAATGACGAAGGATGCGGCGAGCGTGGTTGGCGGCGGTAGCACATGTGGCAAGACGAAGTGCGCGCCGACGACACCTGCGACGACGCCGACCACGGCACCGAGCACAACGACAGCGATGCCCTCGAGCACGAGCGCGGTGACGAGCTGGCTCCGGCGCATGCCGAGTACCCGAAGCGCCGCGAGCTCGGCGATTCGGGCGCGCCCGTCGGTCACGGTCTCGAAGAGCAGGCCGGCTGCGACCAGGACCGCCGCCGCGATGCCCGCCGGGAGGACGAGGTCTTGGGCGAGCGCCGTCGGACTGGTGCGTGCGGCGGTGACGATCTGGGCGACCGTCGTGATTGGCCCGACGTGGGCCCCTTCGGCCGCGAGTGAGCGGAGGACCGCGGATGGGTCCCGCGGGCCGAGGAAGACGAGCGATTGCGCATGGTCGGTTGCCTGGAGGTACTGCTCGGCGAGCCGCAGGTCGACGATGGCGCCGCTCGCGCCGAGGACCGGCAGGGCATGCTCCTGGGCGATGGGCGTCGCGGTGATGGTCGAGCTGTCGAGGCCCACGATCTGAGCCGTGGCTTGTCCCGGTGGTAGGTCGGTCGTGATGGCCGGGATGGTCGGCGGTAGCGAGCGTGGTACCAGGTCGAGGGCACCTTGGGACGGGGCAACGGTCCAGCTCGCAGGTCGTGATGCGCGATGGAGTGCCCCACTCGCGCGCCAGGAACTCGCTGCGAGTACCGGACCGCCAGGCGACGGCGCAATCCCGCTCACTCCAAGGATGGAGATCTCGAAGTTGGTGAACGTCTGGGCCAAGGAGAAGCTGATACCCACGAGGTCACAACCTCCGCTGCGGCACGCGGTCGGGACATTCGCGCTCACCGTCACCGCCTTCCCGGCCCCCGACAGCACACCGACGGACTCGATGAGACCCGCGGGGGTCGGTGTGGTGATCTCCATGGTGACAGTGGATACGCCGAGCGTTGCGGGCGTGACGGTGCCTGCTGAGGATCGCTCCAGCTGTGCTGCCTGGGCCTTCGTGAGGGAGATCTCCACCGTCACAGCGACGCGACGACCGCGGACAGGAAAGCCGCCAGCGGACCGTGGGTCAAGTCCCTGGACCACCTGCGCGAGCGCCGGGTGCAGGCCCAGCGTCGGGGACCACGTCAAGATCCCCGGCGCACGCCGCGCTTGGATCGCCAGTGTCGTACCGGCAGGAGTTGACACTCGCTGCGCCGCCATCGCCTCGTGGCCCGAAGGATCGGCGCGATCGACGGCTTCGGCGATCGTCAAGGATGGTGGCAGGGTCACCTCGGCCACCTCGGTAGCGCCGTTCGTGACCGCAGCACCGGTTCGCGCCAGCGAGTTTCCCACGTCGTCGAGGCCGATGCCGAACGTGACGAGTCCGATGGCAAGCCCAACGACCAGGGCACGGTGCAGCGCACTGGCGCGCTGGCGTAACTGACGCGTGGCGACGTAGACCGAGGGGCGTTTCAGGGAGCGCGTGAGACGAGCGACCAGCCGAGCTGTGATGGTGAGGAGCCATGCAGCGATGACAGAGAGTCCGAGCGCCAAGAGCGCGGGGGCGCCGGCCGCGAGAGGTGCAATGCCGCTGGAGGCGGAGATCGCCGTGACGAGTTCGAAGGTTCCCGTCGCGGCGATCGCGAGCAGTGCCACGTCGAGCGCCACTCGGAACACGACGCGGCGCCGCTGTGTGGCACGCGGAGCCTCGACGACGCCGCGTCGAACCGCAATCATGATGATGACCGCCGTGGTGAGCAGGCCGACGACGGCCGTGCCGACCGCCGTCAACACGGCTGTCGTCGTAAGAGTGACGGTGACGCCGCTGGGCAAGACGCGACTCGCGACGAGATGCATGACGCCGACCCCAACCGCCGTGCCGAGCGGAATCGTGAGGACGATGGCGACGAGTGGCTCTGCGATCGCCCTCTGAACGATACGCCTCGTTCCGAGGCCCCGCAACTGTGCGAGACGCAGCTCGGGATCGCGCGCCAAGATCGACCGTGCGATCACAGCGCTGAGCACCAGTTCGCCGATCGCCAGCATCTCGACCACGACGACGATGGAGATCGTCGAGAAGCTGTGCTGGTGAGCGAGCGCCTTGGTGAGGGTTCCCGGCAGCGACGACGCGGCGACGGGCAATGGCCCGAAGCCTTGGGAACCCACGACGTTCAGCGCTGCATGCTTGTTCACCGAGTCGAGGTAGCCCGATATCGACCGCAAGAGACCCGGAGCGGTCGTGTTCGTGATGCGCTGCGGTGCTGCGAGCGGGGCCTGCAAGGTGCGGCCCAGCAACGAGTTCGCTGCGAAGAAGACCCCTCCGGGCGACCCGCTCGACGAGAGTGCGACCAGGTAGCGATACTGCGAGCCGACGACGAATGCCGGACTCGTTGCCGTGCCGTGACCGCGGAGGACGACCGGTGGACCGGGAATCGCAATCCCGTCGAAGTAACCAGGGGCGACGACAAAGGGGTCATAGACGTTGCCGGTCGGCGTGGAGCTGAAATCGAAATACTGCGTGCCCCACCAGTAGGCGCTGAGGGTGGTCGGCGGGTCATAGATGCCCACGACCGGAGCCTTCACCGATGGCAGGGCTCCGGGGGTTCCGGGCGCGATGGCACCAGCAGCGAAGGTGACGTTGGATCCGACGTGCAGATGCAGTGCAGCCGCGTCCCTCGTCGAGACCGCGACGCCCTGAGATCCGCGTCGCGGACAGGTACCCGCGACGAACCTCAGGTGCGAGCAGATTGCGGTCCTCTCGAGTAGCGCCGTGGTCTGCACCACGGACTGCGCCACACCCCCTGGCGTTCGTGACGGGATCTTGAGTGAGGGCAGCGATACGGTCATGAACGCCGTCGCAAGCGGCGAACCGAACAGCGGTCGATGGTCGAGCCGTGGGGCCCGGGCGAACAGGCGTTCGAGCGCAGCCCGCGAATCGTCGCTGAGGCCGAAGCCATTGAGCTGCAGACCATCTTGCTGGAGCGAGGTCGCACGCACGACGCTGACGACGAGCGCATCCTTGGCCGAAGGTATGTAGAGCGGTGCGAGTATCACCGTCGCGACCGCCAAGGTTCCCGTGACCACCAGCATCACGGTCGTTGCGAGGCGCCATCGCAACCCTCGAAGCACGATCCCAACCGACGTTCGCAGCCTCCGCACGCGGGGAATCGTAGCAGTACCCTCGACGGAGTGTCGGGCATCTCAGTCCTCGCCAGAACTTGACAGAATACCGCTTCTCGGCGCCAGCGCTCGAGTGTGCACCTTCATCGTGGCTGCCCGCGAGGTTCGGACTATAACAGTGCGCGACGGCGACCGAGCGTGGCGACGCCTGGGCGGACTGCCATGGGCCACAGCGTGGCCCCCACTGGTTGGCCGGGCGCCGTCGCCGCGAACAGGATGACTTTGTGTTCGCCCCTACGCGCGGTCACGGTGGGTGGATCCGACACACGAGTCAAGCGGGCTCCGTTGGCTCGCGCCGGGACGCAGAGCGCGGTTCACCAATGAACGAGCTGACGCCAGCGCGATACCGCCCCGGCGCATCCGAACCCCATCGGTTCGGCGTTCTCGACCTAGGTCGCGGGCCTGTCGCTCGGAGCACTCTCAGTGGCAGGGCGCAGTCATATCCGGGTGGTCGTCAGGCCACGACGCGGACGAGCTTACAGCACAAGCCCGACTCCGCCGTCAACGGTGAGGAACGACCCGCTTGCCATGCTCGACATCTCCGTGACCATGGTCACGACCGCAGCCGCAACGTCCTCTGGTGTCACGAGCCTCCCCATGGGCGCGCGCCTTCGCAGGAGCGCCTCGAGCTCCTCGTAGCGGCTGAGACGTCGTGCGGCCGGCGTGTCGATGAGGCCAACCCTCAGCCCGAAGACACTGGAGGCTGGCGCGAGTTCTACGGCGAGATACCTGACTAGCGTTTCCAGGGCCGACTTCGCGGCGCCGATGGCGGCGTACTCGGGGGCGATGCGCTGGGAGCCGAGCGACGAGACGGCGATGCTCACTCGCGGCCGCAAGCCCGCAGTTACGACCGCGAACGACCCCGCCGTCACGCGGAACGTCCACTCCAGGTGGTGCAGACTGAGTGCGCTCACCGGTCGCATGACCCCAGCCGCAGCGAGCCAGCACAGCGCGTCGAGGTGCGAGGTGCGCTCTCGGATGGTGGCCATGAGGTGGTCGACGCCCCGCTCGCTGGCGAGGTTCGCGCGTACCACGACGGGCCTACGCCCGCGCGACCCCAGCTCGTCTGCAAGGAGCTCGAGCGCGTTGGCGTGGCGCGCACCCTGGAGGATGAGCGAGTACCCGATCTCGCTCAATGACCGTGCGACCTCTAATCCGATGACGGACGAGGCACCCGTCACGACCGCCCAACGATCCTCAACGGCTCGATTTGGCACCGGTACACCCCCCTTGATTCGTGAAAATCCTTGCACCCGCTGTGGCGCCTCAAGTACGCTACGGGAGTCGCATGCGCATATGCGCACTTGATGACTCACATGGTCGTCACCGAGGGGTGGTGACGTCGCGTCCGAAGGGGGGAACGTGTCGGACGGGGTTCGTAGACCCGTCGCTGACGGGAGTCGGACCCGAGCGTTCGTGCGTCGAAGCTGCCTCGACGTCCTCGATCTCGGCGACCTCGAACCAGTGGACTCCCATGCCATCTGGCACGCCTTCGCCCATCGCTGTGAACGGCCGACGCTGCTCGTCGCACGACCGCGCTCCGCGTACGTCTCCCTCGGCTACCACCGGCATAGAGAGGAGCTCGACTGGGGCGAGATCCAGGCGCGCAGGGTCCCCGTCGTACGCCGCCGGGTTGGTGGGGGCCCGGTCTGGCTCGACCAGCGCCAACGCTTTTTCCAGGTCATCCTGCCCCGAGACCACGTCGTAGCGGCCGTTCGAGGCCCGAAGTTCGCTGCGTGGATCCTCGAGCGAGTCGCCCGAAGTTGGAGGCGTCTCGGGCTGGAGACCGTGCTCGATGGCCACGGAGAGATCAGCTGTCAGGGTCGCAAGGTCTGTGGTCATGGGTCCGGTGAGATCGCCGCGAGTCTGGTCGTCGTCGGAAACCTGCTCGAAGCCTTCGATCCAGAGGCAGCCGCCGGCATCCTCTCCCTGTCGAGGATTGCACGTGAGGAGGCCGTCGCGGCGATGCGCCGTCACGTCGGTCCATCTCGGGCGCTCGTGGTCGACCCCGAAGATTTCGTTGCCAGTCTGGTGCAAGAACTGGCCGAGATCCTCGGTGACCCCCGGCCCGGGATCCTCGAACTCGACCAAGACCTCATCGCTCGCTATCGATCGCTCGTCGACGAGGACAATGATGGCTGGGTCCGTGGAGCCCCCAACTCGGCACGACGTAGCGTCAAGATTCGAGCGGGGGTGTGGCTCCACGACCTGGAACACGAGGGTCGGCGTTGCGTGCTCCTGGTGGAGGAAGGACGCCTCACGCGCCTGCGCCACGAGGAGGGCTCGGCCGTGACCGATCCAGCGCTCCTGCGGCGAAGGATCGAGCGCGACCGTTCTCTCGCCATGCTCCTCGCCTCCGTCGGCGCCAGCCTCGGAGACGAGGACGATCGGACATACCGAAGAGGAGGAGTTGATGACGTCACACGTTTACCGCGGCTTTGAGGTTCGTAGCGACCGCTTCTACCACCACGATACGAACCTCTGGGCGTTGCCGGTCGGCGACGATATCGTGCGCGTCGGTCTCGACGCGCTGGGACTCGAGGTGAACGGCACCCTGGCGCAGCTGACACTGGTCGAGCCCCCGTGCCGGGTGGTGGAGGGTGACCCCATCGGCTCACTCGAGGCCGAGAAGTACGTCGGGGCACTCGCGGCACCTCTCGCCGGAACGATCTTGAGGACGAATGACCACCTCGTTCGCGACGTCACGCAGCTCTACGCGGGATGCTACGAGGCGTGGCTCGTCGAGATGGCAACCGAGCCGGGCGCGCTCGATCACCTCGTCACCCCCGACGAGGCGCTTGAGGACTTCACCAAGCGCGTCGAGGCGTTTCGTGCGGCCGGGGTGCTGGCGTGGTAGTGGATCCTGCCGTGGGCACAGTAGACGACGCAGCGTCGGAACCGCGCACCATCGAGTTCTACGCTCCTGGCCTCAAGCATTGGAGCACGAAGGAGTGGCGCCCGACGAACCCGAGACGGTTCCTGCCGGTGTCCGTGACCGGCTCGGCGTGCGCGCTCAATTGTGATCACTGCGGGTCCAAGGTCCTCGACGGGATGGTGTCGGTCGGTCTGGGCTCGAACCTCTTCGATGTGGCACGTAGGCTCAAGGCCGCGGGATCTCAGGGCATCCTCGTATCGGGTGGCTCCACCAAGCGGGGCTTCGTGCCGCTCGCGCGTCACCTCCCCTGGGTGCCACGCATCCGAGACGAGCTCGACATGCGGGTCGTGGTGCACACCGGAGTCGTCACGCCTCCCCTCGCTGCCCAACTCGCCGACGCGGGGGTGGATGCCGTCATGCTCGACATCATCGGCGCCGACGCCACCATACGTGAGGTCTATCACCTCGATCTGAGCGTCGACGACTTCGATCGAGCCCTCGGTCTCTTGGACGACACCGGCCTCCGAGTGATCCCGCATGTGGTCATCGGCCTGCACTACGGTCGCATCCTCGGGGAGTATCGCGCCCTTGAGCTCATCGCGAGGCACCGGGTAGACACCCTCATCCTTGTGGTGCTCACACCGCTCGTGGGAACGCCGATGGGACACCTCCCGCCGCCATCCCTCGAGGCGACGGTCGAGGTCTTCCGGGCTGCACGAACGCTGGTGCCCTCGCTGCGCACGAACCTGGGGTGCGCCCGACCCATGGGCACCACGAAGGTCGCCCTCGACCGAGCGGCCGTCGACCTCGGCTTCGCAGGCATCGCGTACCCTGCCGAGGGCACCATCGCCTACGCCCGCGAGCAGGGGCTCACCCCGGTGCTCCACGAGTGGTGTTGCTCGATGAGCTGGGCAGGCGTCGACGACGACCTCACCACGGTGCGCGTGTCGTGAGCTCGCTTCGCGTCATCCTCGACCACGGCGTCGGTGCCGCCGAGGGTCTCGCCCTCGACGATGCGCTCGTCCAGTGCGCCGTCGACGAGCCGGTCCTGCGCTGCTACACGTACCGTAACCATACGGTCCTCGTCGGTCGCCACCAGCGCGCTGCGGCCGAGGTCGACCTCGTCACCGTCGAGCGCCTGGGGCTCGACCTTGGGCGCAGACCTACTGGCGGTGGCACCATCCTCATGGGAGATGCCCAGCTTGGCGTGGCATTGGCCCTGCCCGAGCGGCGTGCGACCCCTCGGGAAGTTCTGACGGCGTTCGCCCGGCTCCTCATCGGCGCACTCGAAACCATCGGCCTGCGGGCGACCCTCGAGGGCAAGAACGACCTGCTCGTGGATGGGCGCAAGATCGCCGGTCTGGGGATGTATCGACCTGCGCGTGGGGGCACCCTCTGCCACGCTTCGATCCTCGCCGACCTCGACCATCGCCTCCTCCTCGAGGTCCTACGCCCACCCGCCGCCAAGCTTGCCGACAAGCGCGCCAAGCTACTCGCACGCTCCGTCGTCACCGTCAGCGAGCTCCGTGGGGAGGCCTGGTGCGGCGCGGACCTCGTCACCGTGGTGGCCGACGCGGTCGCGATGGGCCTTGGTCGGTCACGATGGGTCCAGAGCGCGCCGCGCGCCGAGGAGCTCATGCTGGCACGTGACCTCGAGATCTCGACCTACGCCGATCGGGACTGGATCCACGGTAGCTCGGCTCACGAGCCGAGCGCGACTCGGGTGACCCTGCGAACGGCCATCGGGACCGTCGAACTGCACCTCGACGTTCGGGGTGGAGTGGTGAGCTCCGTGCAGGTCTCCGGGGACTTTCTCGAAGTTGATGCCCGGCTGATCACGCTCACCCGGGCGCTGCGTTTCGAGCCCGCCGACCCGAGCTACCTCGCGGATCGAGCGTGCGACGTGCTTGGCCACCTCGCTCCGCCTCGACGCATCACGGAAGCCTTCCACGCGAGCCTCAGCCCGCTCGCCGCCCCCCACCGACTCGGATCCTGCCTACTCCCAGAAAGGAGACATTCATGACCACCTCGACGCCCCTCGCCCTGCGCCGACGACGGACGCTGGGTGAGCACGAGAGCCCGGAGTGGGTGCGGATCTCGGCCGCCTCGGCGATCGCACTCGGGTTCCGCTCCGGTCGCTTCAGCAGAGACTTCGCCTTCGGCGGGATCAACCTCTTGCTCAATTACGGGGACGGCTGCCGGAGCGACTGCGGCTACTGCGGCCTCGCGCGGACCCGCCCCGGCGACTACGAGGACAAGTCGTTCATCAGAGTGGAGTGGCCCCTCGTGCGCACAGACGACCTTGTGGAGCGCATGGCGATGCTCGAGCGACGCCTGACCCGTCTGTGCATCTCCATGGTGACCTCTCCCTACGCCTTCGAGGACACGTGCGAGATCACCGAGCGCATCCGAGCGCGCGTCCGCACCCCCCTCTCCATCCTCGTTGCCCCACCGACACTGAACCGTCGCAAGCTCGAGCGCTTTCGCAGGCTGGGGGTGGACATGATCGGCATCGGCCTCGACGCCGTGACCGAACAACTCTTCCGCTCGCTGCGAACCGATGTCCCCGCTGGAGGCGCTGGACTGTCCTGGGCCAAGTATTGGCAGGTCGTCGACGATGCCCGAGAGCTCTTCGGTCCATGGAAAGTGAACTGTCACACGGTGGTAGGCCTCGGGGAACGAGACCGTGATCTGATCGAGCTCTTCGTCCGGCTCCTCGACCGACAGATCCTTCCGTATCTCTTCTGCTTCAATCCCGAGCCCGACTCCCGGATGGGGGCCGTGCCGAAGACCTCGATTACCCGTTGGCGTCGGATCCAGCTCGCCAAACACCTCATCGAGCACGACGGTTTCGGGGTCGAGGACTTCTCGTTCGACGACGCAGGGAGCCTCGTCGCGGTGCGAGCGGTTCAGCGCGACACCCTCTTGCGCGTCGCCAACGAGGGGCTGGCTTTCATGACCAACGGCTGCCCAGGCGAGGACGGCTCCCCTGGGTGCACCCGGCCCTACGGGTCCTACCGAGCCAGCGAGCCGTTCCGCGACTTCCCTTTCCGTCCCACTGCCGACGACCTCGAAGGCATCCTCCGCGAGCTCAACGCCGAGGCACTCTTCGTGGAGTGAGGTGGACCGAGGACGTGGCCAGCCCCACCCAACGAGGGTGCTTGTCGTGGCCGCGCCCCTTCCCGACCATTGGCCGCCGATCCGAGCGTCTGTTCGTGGAGCTGGCCGGCACCTCCCCGATCGCTGGCGACGCCGCGCTGGTGGGATCGTAAGAGATCGTCGGCACCACCGAGGTGTCTGCGAACCGTGGGACCTCGACCCGGCCAGGAGTAAGCGCAAGCTGGCGAGGTGCTCAGGCTGACTGAGCTGTCCCGAGATGCCGACGCTCACCAAGGCCAGCTTGCCATCGTGTGGGACGGAGCGCTTGCCACCGTGGAGATCCGCCCAGGAGGCGCCCGTCGAGCATGCCCCGACAATGAGATGGCAACCTGGCCGCTCTCTGCGAGCAGCCGGCCCAGAGCGAGCATGTCGCTGGTCTCGACCCAGAGGTTGCGCTCTTCGACAATGGTCTGGGTGCAAAGCTTCATGGGGACGGAAGGGTTCGTGAACGCAGCCACGAATTCGGCGTCCGCGATTTCCCTCCAGCCGTCAGCCAGGAGAGGTCATGGGCTTCCCCCCATTTGCTTGACAGTCTGAATGTAGGCCACGGCCACCTCCCGGCAGGCCCAGGAGAGCTCGTACTCGACGGGCGGCACGTACCCGAGGCTCGAGTGCAGGCGGACCGTGTTGTAGCGGTGGATCCAGGTAGCGATGGCAGAGCGAGCCTCGGGGCGAGGTTCGCGAAGCGGTAGCGAGCCACCAGCTCGCGCTTCAGGCTCCCGAAGAAGGCCTCGGCCACGGCGTTGTCGTAGCAGGTCGCGACCCTGCCCACCGACTGGCGAAGCCCGAGCATTGCGCAGAGCTGGCGAACCTTCCGGGAGAGGTACTGGCTACCGCGATCGCTGTGGAAGAGCGCCCCTGCCAGGCTGCCCCGGGTCCGAAGAGCTCCGCAGATCGCCTCGACCACCAGGTCATCGGGCATGTGACGCTGGAGCGACCAGCCCACGATGCGCCTCGAGCCAAGATCTGCCACCGTGGCGAGGTAGCAGAACCCCTCGTCGCTTCGGACGTCGGTGATGTCGCTCACATACCTGCGCTTCGGCTCACCAAGAGCGAAGTCCTGACGGACGAGGTCCAGGAGCGCTGCGTCCTCTCCCCGCCTCGTCGTGGCTACGAAGCGCCGGCGTGGGCAGGCGGCTATCTCGAGCTCGCGCATCAGGCGTTCCACCCGCTTGTGGTTGACGCAGTAACCACGTCGTCGCAGCTCGTGGGTGATGCGGGGGCTGCCGTAGGTGCCGTCGCTCGCCTCCCAGATGGCGCGAAGCTCGCTCGTGAGCACCAGGTGCTCGTGGTCAGGGCCGCGCTCGCGCCAGCGTCGCCAGGCGTAGTACGCCTGGCGGGAGACCATCGCTACTCGGCACGCCGCCGCTACTGGGACGCCCTCGGCCTCCTGGTTGGCAACCCAGCGGTAGCGGGTCACTGGTTGCCCTCGCAGGATCCGCAAAGGCCAGGCAACGTTTCGCCAGGTCTCGTTCTATGGTGAGCTGCTTGACCTGGCGGCGCAGGCGGGTCATCTCCTCGCGCTCGGCGCTCGTCAGGCCTTCTCGCTCACCTCGGTCGATGCGTTCCTGACGCACCCAGTTCCCAAGGGTCTGCTCGTTGATGCCAAGTTCGCGAGCGACGTCAGCGATGGTGCGGTACTGGTCGAGCACCAACGCTGCGGCGTCCTTTGAGGAACTGGCTCGGGTAACGGCCTCGTCATCGACGAACGGGGGCCTCGCCCGGTGGTGGATTCGGTGTCTGGCTCATCCCTTCCTCCTATAGCAGGTGTCAACCTGGAGGGGGGAAGGCCAGCCCGCTGCTTACAGTCACCGAGGGTCAAGTCGGGGAAAGGCTTTGGTCGACCCCTCTGGCGTGGGCCTCAGCGCCAAACACGAGTCGTCAAGAAAGCAAGCACGGGATGGGGCGGAGCGTCCGAGTCATCGACAACTTCAGCAATGGCCGTAGCCCACGATCCGAGGTCGAGGCACTCGATGAGGAGTTCGTAGAGGGCACCTGGGTGCAGCCGGATACCCCGGGAGCCCCGTCGCACGTTGATGATCGTGTCAGTGGCGACAAGGCTGTCGTTGGCCGTGACAAGCGGAATGTCGGCAGTGAACCCCAGGCGCTCAAAGTGATCGGCGATTCGCTCCGGCGCGACGGTAATGCTGAAGCCGATGTAGTCGCAGATGAGGAGAGCGGCCTGGATGGGTGGCAGGGGAAAGAGCGCGAAGGGCATCACAGAGGGAACGAAGTCGTGATTGCGCGTTGCGCTTGCGACCGTTACGTGATGCAAAACATTGGCGATTCCCGCACGTTCGATCGCGCTCTGGCGCTCAGCATGGAAATCGTCGAGAAGCTGCCGTGCCGAATCGTTCGATCGAGTCTGCGCGAGCGTGGGAAACGAGAAGGCAGTCAATGCACGGGCATCCGAAATGGCGGCCCCGGCGATACCTCGGCGGACGGCCTCGTCGATGCCGGTTACGAACGCACGGATGTGCGTTCCGCAGCGCTGGGTCGGGCTCACGATCCGTTGTCCCGGTCGTCCGGGAAGCTCGCCGCCGGTCATAACGGCTTCGACAGCGGCCTCCATGCGTCTGCGTTGTGGTCCTTTCTTCGCCGTGGGACTTGACTTGATTTCGTAGAGGAGCTTCGAACCATCCGACTTGAACTCCGTGATGTCCCCGATGCGCAGGCAGTTCGTGAGATCGTGGAGGAGAGCGAAGCTCCCTCTCTTGCGAAGCTCGGTCGCAGCACCAAGTTCAGCAGGCAGGCCAGTCTTTCCCGCCATGACCCCCGGGGAGGCGTTGCTGCTCAGCGCGATGACGTACCGGCGGTCGTAGCCCGATGCCCGCCACGCGAGTGCGTCGCCGACCGCTCGGAGCTGGCGACATACGCGATCGAAGACGAGGTCCTCGATGCGCCAGGTCTCTGGGTCGAGTGGGTCTACACCGAGAGGGAGCTGCGGGAGTAATGCGGGAAGAGATCGTCCCCGCTGAAGTCGAGCAGCACAGCGTCGGCAGTCGGAACGGTGCTGTTCGCGGCAGTGTAGGTGCTGGAACAGCTCGCGCTGAACGTCGTCGTACTGGTCGAAGGTGCGGCATTGACGAAGACGACGGATGAGCGACTCGATGACGTTGACGTTGTGCTGCTGCGCAGGATGGCGCATGACCTGGAGGTGATCGTTGTTCGATAGATGCCCGAGAAAGCTCGATGCCATGTGACCGGCCCCCACAACCGAGTCCACCCTCAATGTGAGACCCGACGTCCTCACGCTACCGCTCGCTGATCTCGCCGGGTGCCGATTGTAGGCACCGGCCTTCTTTTGACCCGAGATCACCGGTCAGAAGTGACCCACCTGCGACACAACTATAGGGGATAGCTCCCCAGAGCGTGGTGCTCGGCATCACCTCCCTTCGCCATGGCCTCGGCTGCCTGGGGCAGCAGCCCACCGCGGAGCCGTTGCTTGGTGCGGTCCTTCAGGCGGTAGCTCTCGCCTCGGATGTTCAGGACCGTGGCGTGGTGGAGCAAGCGGTCCAGGATGGCCGTCGCGAGCACCGGGTCCCCCACCAGGGGGCCCCATAACGAGCTGTGCGCGGCGGACGTCACCTGCGTCCGGCTCACGGGTGGCGTGCCACCACGGCCTTCGTGATCGACGCCTTCGCCGGCACGATCTCAAAGGGGGTGGGTCTCGTGCTTTGCCACGACACCCGACTCGTCGAGCGTGCCCTGCGCATGGCCGAGGGCCGACGAGCACACGAGGGGCACCCCCGCAACCGAACGCACGATCCATCACGCAAGATGCAGGCCAAACCCACTCGGCGCTTCACGTTGGCAAATCGCTCCTGCTGCCGGGCCTGGTGCCCTCGATCGGCTCTGTCGGGGATGGCTATGACAACGCGCTCGCCGAGACCACGATCGGTCTCTCCACAACCGAGTGCGTGTGGCCTGGCTCACCCTGCGCGCGCGGGCCCCTCGTGAGCCTCACGGACCTCGAGGAGACGACCTCAGCCTGGGTGCACCGCTCCAGCACGCGCAGGCTCACGCACCGGCTGGGACGTCGTCCGCCCGTCGAGGTCGAACAGGAGTACGATGGCCATCTGGCGGCCGAGTCCGAGACCGTTCACACGTCACGAGGTGTGCACGAAACTTGGGGGTGGTTCAGAGAGTGTCGGCACGACAGCTCCCTGAGGAGCGCCGTGCACTCGACCGGTCCCCAACGAGGTCGTCGCTCGACATCGCGCCCACCAGCTGTTCCTACGGGTTCACGCTCGCACCGTTGCCGGGCGACAGCCCTTTCCGTGTCGACAACGTGATGTAGAATCCCACCATGGCGCGCTCCGCTCGTACCGGCCCACTCGTCGTCCCGGCCCTCGTCATCGTCCTCGTGGGAGGAACGCTCGCTGTCGTCATCGCCTCGACGTCGTCGCGCCCGGCTCCCCCGGCCGGCGCCGCTTCCCTGCCGACGAACCTGCGAGCCATCCCGATCGCGGTCGGCGAGGGGCAGAGCGTCAGTACTCCAGGGCTCTCGAGGCAGTACTCGTGCGCCGGATCGACCTGCCTTCTCGCCACATCGAACGCGCAGGGGGCGAGCAGCCTCTGGGCAAGCACGAACGCAAGCCTCACCTTCTCCCCCATTTCGCTCCCGTCCGACGCCTTCGTTCCCGCGACCGCCTGCCAGAGTCCCCGGGTCTGCTACGTCCTCGCCGAGCCCCCACTCGAGAACTCCGGCACGGGCCAGCTCTTCGAGACCGATACTGCCGACAGCGTCGGTCTCCAGAGCGTCGCGGTCGCAGCCGGCTACGAACCATCCACACTGGGTTGCATCCCTTCCGGACCCTGCTGGACCACTGGTACGCGTGACGGCACCACCGCCGGCTACGTCCGCCTCACCTCTGCTGCACCCTGGGAACCGCTCCAGCTCCCCGACATCGCGCCGGCAGAGCGCAACTCGATCGCCTGCGCCAACGCCTCCTTGTGCGTCGACGTGGTCTCGACGCTCCCTCCCCCGCAAGGGGCGACTCCCACGGCCAACACGAACGGCCCCTTCGAGAGCGGGGCCTACGAGGGCTCGCTCTCGAAGGGCTTTGCGACGGTGCTCGCCCACCCGAGCCCGAACGCCTTCGGACTCCAAGCGAGCTGCGACCCAGCGAACTGCTGGTTCGTCGCGAACCCGGTCACCTCGAGCGGAGCGGTCCAGGCAACCGAGCTCACCGCAGCACACGCGACCGCCGTGACGATCTCCGCACCATCGTCGACCTCCGCGCTGCGCGGTCTGGCGTGCTCGAGCTCCTTCTGTCTCGCCCAGCTCTCGGGTGCCACGAAGACCACGTCCGTGGTGTTCCAGCTCGGACCTCGTCCTCGCGCGCTCACGCTGCCATCGAGCCCGGCCGCTGAGGAGCTCAGCCTGTTCTGCACGCAGGGTGCGACTGAGTGCATCGCGACCGCAACCCCGGGCAGCGCCGGACCGGCCGTCATTATCCACGTCGCACCTCGCGGCAACCGTCTCGCCGTCGGTTCCTCGATCAGCCTCGGTCAGCAGCTCGGGATGAACCCATCACCTGCGAGCCTGACCTCCTGTGTGCAATCGATCTGCTTCGAGGTGCTCGAGGCAGCACGTGGTCCGCAGCTCCTCGGCTTCAACTCCCTCGCGACACGCCCGAGCATGAGAGAGGTGCTACAGCTCCCCAACGCGGCCGTACTGCTCTCGCCCATCGCACTCTCGTGCCCAACGACGACCGTCTGCGACCTGCTCACCGGATCGATCAATGGTCCGACGTTCCTCGTCGAGCTCGAGCACGGCCATGTCGTGGCGGACCATACCCTCCCTCGTGGGACGCTGGCCCAGGGACTCGCGTGCGCAAGCGCACGCCACTGCGTGGTGGCAGTCGCGGGCATAAGCCACCACCACGGCTTCCCGGTGCTCGTCACCGACAACGCCGGGACGACCTTCGAGCGAGCGACCATCACCAACGCCCCGAACGACCTCTCGGTGCTTTCGATCGCATGCCCGACGGGGTTGTCCTGCGTGGCGATCGCCGAGCACGATTTCGCTCTCGGCTACGGTTCCATCGCCCCCGCCATCGCGGAGAGCCGCGACGGCGGCCGCATCTGGCATCTCATGACCGTGCGCGGCCCTGAACCCAGGGCCCTCGCCGATGACCCAGCGACCGCCCTGTCCTGCCACGACACCGGGTGCGTCGGCGTCGTCAGCGCAAGTAACCTCCAGCCGCGCACGGGCCTGTCGGCACTCGTGTACACCGGCACCGTCACGGGATCAGGCTTCGCGGTGCACCAGCTCCGCCTCGCGGCACCAGCCTCGGCACTGCCGATCAACGCCGCCCTCGCGTGCAACCACGACGGCTGCTTGCTCGCTCTCACCCTGGCCTCGCCGCCCCTCCCCTCGATCACGAGGATCGTCGCGCTCACACCGTCGGGCGCCTTGCATCGCGAGCTCACGATCCTCCCTCCACCAGAACCTGCTGGCCTCGGCGCTACCGCCTCAGCCTTCCTGTCAACGGCAGCGACGGCTTCGGCGTGGTTGGTGCCAGCACAAGCGTGACCTTCGCCTGTGTGGCGCGTGCTCCCATCAGGTGGTCTCCCTCCCGTGCGGTCTGGCTGATCGGGATCGTCACACACCGGGTGGGATCGTTGCAGGGTGCCGTCAGTCCCACAAGGAGAGAGCCGACGACGAGGCTCCTCAACCAGAGGTGTCAGCCGCGTCCCGTCGCGACAACTTGCCAGATGTCGCCCGCGAACACGAACGACGCGGCGGCGAGGCGGACCACCCGGAGCCGGACATCGTGCTCACGATCCTCGAGCATGGTCCTCGTCAGTATGCCCCACACTCAGGTGAACGAAGACGCGCTGGCGCGCAGCATCCGGTGTTGGTTCCGAGTAGGGCACGACGGTCTTCGCGGACGTGTTCAGTCAGCACGTGTCGCGATGTTCCTCGTCTCACCGCGTCCGGGGCATGATGAGGATCACGACAGCTGGTAGTGTTCGAGGTCATGCCCGACCACGCTCTCTCGGCGACGAGCGCCGACTGGAGTGCTGGAGACTCTCACGCTCACCCTGCACTCGAGCTTGATGGTCTCACGAAGCGCTTCGGCGATCGCGTCGCCTTCGAGAGCGTGACCCTTCGAGTCGATCGCGGCGAGGTCTTCGGACTCTTGGGGCCGAACGGCGCTGGGAAGACCACGCTGGTACGGACCTGTGCGACCCTGGTGCGCCCCAGCGAGGGGCGCGCGCGTGTGCTCGGTATCGACCTCGAGGCCTCCAACGGGCCCGAGATCCGACGCCGGATCGCGGTGATGCCGGAGGCTCCAGGCCTCTACGGCAACCTCAGCGTCGTCGAGAACCTGCGCCTGTTCGCACGGCTCTACGGAGTCCACGACGTCGACCGCGCCATTCGTGAGGCCCTCGACGCGGTCGATCTCTCGAGTCGACGCGACGATGCCTGTCGCGCCCTGTCGAAGGGTCTCCGTCAGCGCGTCGCCATCGCTCGTACGCTCCTCGGCCAGCCGGAACTGATCTTCCTCGACGAACCCACGTCCGGTCTCGACCCGGTCGCAGCCCGCGATGTTCTCGAACTCATTGCCAGTCTGCGAGCCCAGGGCCGCACCGTACTCATCACGACGCATCGGCTCGATGAGGCGGAACGGGTGTGCGATCGCGTCGCGATCCTTCGTCAGCGTCTCCTCGCTGTCGGCAAGCCAGGGGAACTCGGACTCGGGAGTCAGCGGTCCCTCGTCGTCCGCGTCGGAGGTGCCGCAGAGGACGCCAAGGCGCATCTCGCACCCGTCGTCGAGGCCGCCCATGTCGTCGTCACCGACGAACACACGTTGCGCATCGACGGAGCTGAGCCGGACGAGCTGGCACCAGTCGTCGCGGAGGCGCTGGTCCACGCCGGTGACCGCCTCCTCGAGCTCGCAAGCCCCCGAGAGCGCTTGGAAGAGGTCTACCTCGAGCTTGTCGGGGGCGAAACCAAGGAGAGCGATCGATGACGTGGTGGCGGATACGGGCGGTCATCGCCAAGGAGTTCACCGACTTTCGTCGGAACCGCTACGTGCTCTACAGCATGGTCGCTCTGCCCCTCATTTCGCTGGTCGCGCCGGTGCTCTCCCTGACCTCGCTGCCGGAAGCTGCCCCCATGTCCCTCCTCGACAAGGTGACGACGGCGAGCAGCATCGAGTTCCTGCTCCCCCCGCTCGTGCTCCCGGGCGTGCTGGCGGGCTTTGCCATCGTCGGCGAGCGGGATCAGGGGACGCTCGAGCCGCTGCTCAGCTCCCCCCTCAGCGCGACCGAACTCTACGTCGCCAAGCTGCTCGCCGTCCTCGCGCCGACGTTCATCGGATCGTGGGGCCTGTACGCGCTCACCCTCGTCGTCGTTCACTTCGCAGCCGCCGCATCGGTCAGTGCCCATCTCATCACCGCTCCCCTCGTCGTGCGTCAACTCGGCCTCGATGTGCTGCTCAGCGGTTGGGCGGTGCTGGTTGGACTGTTCGCATCCAGTCGTGCGAGTGATGTTCGCGTGGCACAGCAGCTCTCGGCGCTTGCGTCCGTCCCGGTCCTCCTCGTGATCGTCTTACTCGTGCAAGGAGTTATCAGCCTGAGCGTGGCCGACGGCGTTGCACTCGCAGGTGCGCTCCTCCTCGTCGAGATCGTCGGCCTCGCGGTGCTCGCGCGCACGTTCGACCCGGAACGACTCCTCGCTCCCCGGTCGCCTCGACGGACCCGTTCGCGCGGGCGAGCGCTTCCGACCTGATCGACGCGAGCCACACTGCGCAGGTTGCACGGCGCGCGATCATCGATCCCTGCAGCCACGACGAAGTACTCCGAGACTTCGGCCGGTCGCGGGATTGTGTGCGTCCACCTGGCCGTCCAGCACCCAGCAGAGGACCGAGCTACACTCACCAGCGAGGCGGAGGTGTCCATGGCTGACTACGACAGCGCGCACGCGCCATCCATCGACGAGGGCCTCGAAACCCTGAGCGCGACGCTCGCCGAACTTCTGGCGGCTCATGGCTGCGCCAATGTCAGCGATCCGCGGGCCATCCTGGACACTCTCGGCATTGGAGAACTGCTCCGACGCTGCGAGGTCGCCGAGCGCATCGTGCGAACGGCGGACACCTATCATCCCGTCGCCGAGTTCTTCGTCGAAGGGAGCGAGGAACGGCGCTTCATCGTCGAGGCGCTGCAGGCGAGGCGCTGACTCACCGTGCGGCGTACTCCATCGGCGGCCTCGTGGAGCCGGTCGCCCTCGCCACCGATCCTCACGCGACGCGATGGGAGGTGGACGTGACACGAGTGCACGAGCTGCGCGAGCGCTGGGACCTCATCAAGCCACGAGGTGGCCTGCGCACGCTCCTGCCGACCCTGGACCGGGCCGCAACGATCGACGACCTGCGGCGTCTCGCCAAGCTCCGTACCCCTCGGCCGGTCTTCGACTACGTCGACGGCGCCGCCGAAGCGGAGCGGTCCATGCTTCGCAACGAGGGCTCGTTCGCCGACGTCGTCTTCCGACCCCATGTCCTGCGTGACGTCAGCTCGGTTGACCCGACCTGGACCGTCCTCGGCAGTCCGAGTGCGCTCCCCTTCGGCTTTGCCCCGACGGGCTTCACACGCATGATGCACACCGACGGCGAACTCGCGGTCGGTCGTGTCGCAGCGTCTCTTGGTATCCCCTATGGCCTCTCGACGGTCGGTACGACCACGCCGGAAGAACTCGCGGCCGAACTGCCGCACCTGCGTCGCTGGTTCCAGCTCTACGTCTGGCGCGATCGGGGTCCGACCCGGGCCTTCGTCGAGCGAGCCCGAGAGGCGGGGTTCGAGGCATTAATCCTGACCGTCGACGTCCCCGTGGCCGGGGCACGCATGCGTGACGTGCGCAACGGCCTCACGCTGCCGCCGACACCCTCGCTTCGGACGTTCCTCCAGGGTGCACTGCATCCAGCGTGGTCGCGAGATTTTCTCACCAAGCCGCCCGTTCGCTTCGCATCGCTCGAGACGGGCTTCGAAGGGACCGCTGGCTCCTTCATCGACCGCATGTTCGATCCCACCGTCACCTTCGACGACATCGAGTGGGTTCGATCGCTGTGGTCGGGCAAGATCGTCGTGAAGGGCGTCCAGCGTATCGACGACGCCGAGCGCCTCGCTGCGATCGGGGTCGACGCCATCGTGGTCTCCAACCACGGGGGGCGCCAGCTCGATCGAACCCTCGCGCCCCTCGCGCTCCTACCCATCGTCCGAGAGCGTCTCGATGGCCGGGTGGAGGTATGGGTCGACGGCGGCGTACGCGCCGGATCCGATGTCGTGGCCGCGATCGGCCTGGGAGCACAGTTCGTGCTCGTCGGGCGGGCCTACCTCTATGGCCTCATGGCCGGGGGAGAGCGCGGCGTCGCGGTCGCAGGGCGCATCCTCGCCGACGGCGTCACGCGCACCATGGCACTCCTCGGCATCCGCTCCTTCGACGAGCTCGAGTCCGACATGGTCGCACCCTCGCGGGAGGCGGCTCTCGCAGCCGAGGCGGCGACGGCCTCCACACGACCGCGGGCTCGTCGATCTCGTCGCATCATGGCATCGCCCAGCGAGACGAACCCGACCCCTGCGGCATCCGACTGAGTCTCGCCGACGATCGACCCACAGCGAGGGCTCACCGCCCGTCGTCGGCTGCAGGAGTGTCGCCCCACGGGCGCCGTGTCCGTACTCGTCGCCTCGCCACTCGCGGCGCGTAATCTCGGTGAACCAGTGCCGTACGCGTACGGATAGACGCGCTAGGCTGATCGTCGTGCATGCTGGAGCAGTCGGCGGCGCCGGCTCGAAACCGACCACGTCTCGGCGAGTCGCGCTCACGCGGGAGCGTGTCGTCGCCGCAGCCCTCGAGTCGCTCGCGACCGATCCGAGCGGGAGCGGGCTCACCATGCGCACCCTTGCCCGCAGGCTCGGCGTGGCGCCGATGACGATCTACGGCCACGTCCGAGACCGCGACGATCTCCTCGAAGCGCTCCTCGACAAGCTCTTCGCGAACCGATGGGAGCCTGACCCTTCGCTCCCCTGGCGCGACTGGATCGTCGACGCCGCCACGCGGCTGCTGGAGCTGCTCCTCGCCTACCCGCCGCTTCTCGAGCTCTACCTCCGTCGGCCCGTCGCGACGCAGCTCGCTCGTACCCGTATGGACGCGATGGCAACGCGGCTCGCGGCGGGCGGGTTCACGCCGGAGGCAGCCCATCAGGTCTACGCCGCCCTCCACACCTACACCATCGGCTTCGCTGTCCTGCGCGCCGAGCGCCTCCGCAACCAGCACGTACCGCGTGACCCGATGGAAGCGGACCTCGCGCGCTTCACGACGGTCGAGCAGTTCGCGATCTCGTTGAACTTCCTGATCGAGGGAGCCCGCGACCGGCACCTGGCCCAGGGCCAGTCTCGAGAACCAGAGGAGCACCCGTGACGAGAGGACTCGATGACCCAGCCGCGACGCCCGATCGGTGGCACCCTCGCTCGAGCGCACATCGAGACGGTGCTCGTCGATCAGGAGGATCTCGGCGATGACGATCCGAACGCAGACGTCACGGTGGCTTCGTCGGCAGCCCACGCTGCTACGACGGGTGATCCTCGCGATCGCGCTCGGCGTCATCGCCGGGGCCGGCGCCGTCATCTTCTACGCGGCCCTCACGTTCGCCACCCATGAGTTCCTCGCCGTGCTCGCCGGCTATCAGGTCCCGACGCCAGCCGGAGAGGGCAATGCTCCAGGATCGCTCCACTACGCGCGGCCATGGGCGATCCCCCTCAGCGTGGTGCTGGGCGCCATCGGCGCGGGCATGCTGGTGTTCACGCTCGCACCCGAAGCAGAGGGGCACGGGACGGACGCCGCCATCGATGCCGTCCTCCACGACCCCCGGGGTATCCGTCTGCGCGCGGTCGTCGTCAAGATCATCGCCTCGGCGCTGACCATCGGATCGGGTGGCTCGGGTGGACGCGAGGGACCCACCGCCCAGATCAGCGCCGGCTTCGGCTCGCTGCTTGCTCGAGTCCTCGACCTCGGCACCGAGGACGGGCGCGTCGCGGTCTCGGTCGGGATCGGGTCTGGGATCGGTGCCATCTTCGGCGCCCCGCTCGGTGGCGCCGTGCTCGCGGCCGAGATCGTCTACCGCGACGACTTCGAGTACGAAGCACTGCTCCCAGGGCTGCTCGCCTCGCTCATCGCCTCGGCGATCTTCGACGCTGTCTACGGGTTCCGCCCCCTGTTCGCCGTCGCTGGCCACTTCGAGCTCACGACGCCGCTCACCCTCGTGTGGTTCGCCATCGTCGGGGTCGTGGCCGGGGCCATCGGCCTGCTGTACGCGCGCTCGTTCTACGGCACGGTGCGCCTTGCTCGACGGCTCCCGATCCCTCGACACTTCCGTCCGGCGATCGGCGGCCTCCTCGTCGGTCTCCTCGCCCTCTGGCTCCCCGAGGTGCTCGGGACCGGCTATGGATGGGTCCAGAAGGGTCTCAGCGACCAGATGCTCCACACCCCGCTCCTCGTGATCGTGGTGCTGCCCATCGCTCGCATCGTCGCGACGTCGCTGTCGATCGGCACCGGAGGCTCCGGTGGCGTGTTCGGGCCCGGCATGGTCATCGGTGCCTTCACCGGCCTTGCGGTCTGGCGCATCCTCGCACCGCTCGTCCCAGCGATCGGCCACGACGCCTCCGCCTTCGTCGTAGTGGGCATGATGGCGATGTTCGGCGGCATCTCTCGTGCACCGATCGCGGTGATGCTGATGGTCGCGGAGATGACCGGCACCATCGCCTTGTTGGGACCAGCGATGATCGCGGTCGCGATCGCCTGGCTGATCGTCAAGGCCGTCGACGACTCGATCTACCGATCCCAGCTACCGACTCGCCTCGACGAGTCCCCGTCGGCGTGATCCGAACACGACGCACCACGCTCGCGCCGACCGAGGGGTTCAGCGTTCGTAGGTCCCCACCAGCTGACCCCGTGCAACGACGTGGCCGTCCATCGCGGTGCGTACATCGTCGCGGGTGAAGACCCTTGGCAGGTCGAGCCGGACGTCGAGCGCGAAGAGCTGGAACGTGTAGTGGTGCGGACCGTGGGCGCGCAGCGGCATCGGACCCACCCAGGCCTGCTGTCCGAGGAGTCCCTTGCCGAGCACGACCCCCGGTACCGAACTCGGCCGAGCGAGGGCGCCTTCGGGCAAGAACTCGAGCACCGGCTCGATGCCTCGTGCGACTGCGTGCACCGGTGCCCGGCGCCGCGGTGCGTCCGGATCCTCGACCACGAGGACGAGCTCGACGGCTGACGCGGGTGGCGTCGACCACCGAAGCGGCGGTGAGACGTTCAGCCCGACCATGCGACCGCGGTAGCGATCTGGCAGCGGCTCGCCATCGCGAAAGGCCGGAGAGCTGACGACGAGCGTCTCAGGGCCCCGTGCCTCCGGGCTCGCCCACAACAACGACGAAGGTCCGGCCCTGCGATTGCGCAGCAGCGGACCAACAACTCCATACGACACCGTCGGCTCTCCCTCGCTCCCCAGCCGGCAGCCTATCGACCCCCTGGTGACGAACCGCGATCCGCGACCGCTGCAGCAGACGCAAGGGCCTGTCCGCGCGGAGAGCTGGCTGATGGCGCTCGAGCACCGATCGGACCACAAGCCGGCACGCGGTCGGGAACATCGACGCACCGTCTATTGTTGTGTTCGTCACACACCTATTGAGCAAGCCCCGTCGACGATCCCAGGAGACGGGAGCGCCGATGAATGAGAGGACGACCATTATGCGCGCTTCCGGTGACGTCGCTCCGACGCGAGCCGATGTCAGCGCGGTCTGGGAGGAGCTGTCGCGTCTCTCGAGGATCGCGCGCCAACACACCGGTCCGCTCGCCCGCGCCCTCGGCCTCGAGATCGAAGGTGGCGCGCTGGCGATCCTCGGCGTACTCGCGAAGCTCGGACCCAGGCGCCTCGGCGAGGTGGCCAGCGACCTTGGCCTCTCGCACTCGGTCGCCAGTCGGCACGTCGCGAGCCTCGAAGCTCTCGGCTACGTCACGCGTCGCAGTGACGCCAACGACCGCAGGGCGCAGGTCATCGCCCTTACCGACAAGGGACGAGCACACCTCGCCCAGATCCGCGAGGGACATCGACGATTCCTCGACGACGCGCTCGCCGACTGGAACGACGATGACATTGCAACACTCGCCCACCTACTTCGGCGCTTCGGAGCCGATCTCCAGAGTGCCTTCGACCACACCATGACCGACACCACCACCAGGAGGATTCGATGACCGACACCACGCTCTCGCCGTCGTCGACGGTACGCGCCCACGGCGCTCGCCTTGGGCTGATTCTCACTGGCCTCTTGCTCGGGATGCTGGTGGCAGCCCTCGATCAGACCATCGTCGCCACCGCACTCCCGACCATCGCCAACGACCTGCATGGCTTCAGCCACCTGAGCTGGGTGGTCACGGCATACCTCATCGCCTCGACCGCCTCGACGCCGCTGTGGGGCAAGCTCGGCGACCTCTACGGACGCAAGCGCTTCTTCCAGCTCGCGATCCTCATCTTCCTCGTCGGTTCGGCGCTCTCCGGCCTGTCGCAGAACATGCTGGAGCTGATTCTGTTCCGCGGTCTCCAGGGACTCGGTGGCGGTGGCCTCATCGTGGGCGCGCAAGCGATCATCGGCGACGTGGTGTCACCGCGCGATCGGGGCAAGTACCAGGGGCTCTTCGGCGCGATCTTCGGGGTCGCGAGCGTCGTCGGACCGTTGCTCGGTGGCTTCTTCGTCGACTCGCTCTCGTGGCGCTGGGTGTTCTACATCAACCTGCCCATCGGCATCATCGCGATCGCGGTGATCTCGAGCGCCCTGCCCCAGCTCTCCACGCGCGTCCAGCATCGCGTCGACTACCTCGGCACGCTGCTCGTGGCCCTCGCCGCGACCGGCTACATCCTCGTCACGACCCTCGGTGGGTTGACGTACCCATGGGGTTCGTGGCAGATCATCACCCTCACGATCGCATCCACCGTCGCCCTGGTCGCCTTCGTCCTCGTCGAGCAGCGCGCCTCCGAGCCCATCTTGCGCATGGGCCTCTTCCGCAACCGCACCTTCTCGATGACGAGTGCGATCGGGTTCGTGGTCGGCTTTGCGATGTTCGGCGCAATCACCTTCCTCCCCACCTTCTTGCAGATCGTTCGCGGTGCCTCCCCCACGGTCAGCGGGATCCAGCTGCTGCCGCTCATGGCCGGCCTGCTCGTCATGAGCATCGGGGCAGGCCTGCTCATCAGTCGATTCGGGCGCTACAAGGTCTTCCCGATCGTCGGCACGGCCCTCATGACGGTCGGACTGTGGCTGCTGAGCCGCCTCAGCGTGCACACGTCCTACGGCGTCATCGCCTTCGACATGATCGTGCTCGGGGTGGGGATCGGCGGCGTGATGCAGGTGCTCGTCATCGCGGTGCAGAACGCGGTGGGCTACGAAGACCTCGGCGTCGCAACCTCTGGGGCGACGTTCTTCCGCTCCATCGGCGCCTCGTTCGGCGTGGCGATCTTCGGCTCGATCTTCACCAATGCGCTCGACTCCAAGCTCGCTGCCGTCGCCACCCGCTACCACCTCCCGGCCAACCTGGCGGTTCAGGCCGAGGAGAGCCCGAAGGCACTCACCGCCATCCCGGCCCAGATCCTGCCCCAGCTCCTGCACGCGTTCGCAAGCTCCCTGGACCGAGTCTTCCTCGTCGCAGCGCCGATCGGCCTCTTGGCCTTCGTGCTCACGCTCTTCCTGCCCGAGCTGCGCCTGCGCCGCTCCGTCGCGGCCGCGGACCTCGGTGAGGGATTCGCCATGCCCGAAGCCGATCCCGCCAAGGACGCCATCAGCCGCGTCCTCGAACGGCTCTCACGCGACGGCGGTGTCGAGCGGCTGTATCGACGACTCGCACAAGACGCCGGACTCGGCACGACTCCGGCGGCGACCTGGCTGCTCTTCCGGGCGCGCGATGGGCGGCTGCCACAGAGCACGCTCACGATGGCGACGCGAGCCGGCTGGGATCTGTCCGACGCGCTCGCTCGACTCCGCGACGCTGGCCTCGTGCGCACCGACGCGGACGTCATCGAGCTCACCGAGGCGGGGCGAACCGCTCGGGCCGCACTCGACGATGCGCGCCGTGCGGTCATCGCGGAGACGCTCGGTGAGGGCGCAACCTCCGAGACCGCGGCAAGCCTCGTCGAGGCCATCGCGGACACGCTCGGGGTCCTCGATCCCGACGACGATCTCTTCTCCGAGGCTCGCGGGTCCGCTCGCTCCGCCTGAGCCGTTCTCCTGCCGTGACCCATCACACGACACTGCCCCGGCCACGTCTGGCCGGGGCAGTGTCGTAGCTGGGCTCGGGCGATCTCAGTCGGTGGCCTCAGCGAGCGGATCGAACGGTGCCTCGGCAAGCGGCCGGACACGATGACCCGTGGCGAGCGAGACCACCACACCGATCGCGATCACCGCGAGTGCGATGTAGGGGAACACGTTGAACGGGTAGGGCTGACCAGGCTTGATCAGGCCCCACAGCGGCAAGATGAGCGAGGCAACGCCAAGGACAGGGATCACGAGATGGCGCAGCGGGGCGAACGCCTCGCGGTGGAAGCGCAGGTAGTACACCGGCAGTGCGATGTTGAGCGCGAGGTAGGTCAGCGCGATCGGGATGGTTCCGAGGGTGGCGATGTCACCGGCAAGCACCAGCGGGTTGCCGGTGCTGGCCCAGATCAAGGTCATGACCCCGGCCCCGATCCAGTACACCGCGAGCGCGCTCACCGGGGTCTGGTGCCGCGAGGAGAGGCGCGCGAGACCTCGTGGCAACATGCCGTCGCGCCCCGCGCTGAACAAGATCCGTGTCTGCGCCGTCGTCGCCCCGAGCAGCGACGAGAACGTGCTGGTCAAGCCGGCCAGGTAGACGAGGATCGCAAAGGGCCCGAGTGCATGGCTCGCCGCCGTCACGAAGGGCGCGGCAAGGTTGCCGATGGTCGTCGGATCGTTGTGGAACGCGATCGACGTCGTCACCGCCATGAGGACGTAGATGATGGTGGCAACGATGACCGCTGTGTAGATCGCTCGCGGAACGCTCCGGCGCGCATCACGCGTCTCCTCCACCATCGCACCCGGATTCCCGACGCCGATGAAGAGGAACACCGCCAGCGGGAAGGCGAGCCCGAGACCCGAGATGCCCCGCGAGATCTTGGCGGGATCGAGGCTCACGAGCGAGAGCTGGTTGTGGTAGTGGACAACGATGGCAATCATGGCTACGACGATCAGCGCGAGTTCGAACGCGAACGAGGCGCTTGCCCAGCGTGCACTGATGGTGACGCCTCGATAGACGAGGTAGGACACGAGCACCACGAAGACGACCGCGATCGGTTGCCAGGGCACGTGGACGTGCAGGTATTGCTGGATCACCTGGGAGGTGAAGCCACCCATCACCGCCATCACGTAGCCGACCGCGACGATGTAGCCGAACCCGAGGGCCCACGCGGTGACCACACCCACCCGACCGCCGAACGCCTTGGCGATGTAGGACACGTACGACCCGGCACTCGGTATCACCTTGGTGAACTCGACCAGGCTGTTGAGCTTGAGCAGAACGGCGATCGCGGCGACGACGATCGCGATCGGCGAAGCCACGCCTGCGGCCGCAGCGATCGCGGCGAACGAAAAGAAAAAGCTCATGGCCGGCGCCGTATCGGCCAACGACACCCCGAGGATGTCACCGACGCCGAGCGCGTTGTGCCTGAGCCGCGGATGGCCCGACGCGGTATCCCCGTCGCCGGACGGAACTGTGGTCATACCCTCATCTCCCCCTTCATCGCTCGCAATGGTGACGATATGGTAGCCGCCGCCCGCGGCGAGGTCCAGAAGATCCGTGATGACGCCGCAGCACAGGGTGATGGCCGCTGGAGAGGCCCACCGTTGGACCTCTCGGACCCTGCTCGTCGTGATGAGGCCCGCTTGCCGTGCGCCATCGAGCCGAAGTCTCCTGGGCCGGCACGCACCAGCACCGCCAGGCGCTCGCCCCACCGTCTCCGCGGACGACCGGGCGGTTCGAGCAAGGCACGAGACCCTTGCGCGAGGGGATCTGCGATCACGATCCACCGACGGCGCGCGAGATGCCGCGACTGCACTGTCGCGCGGCCACGGCTCGCACCGGGCTCAGGTGCGTGCGCCCCCGAGCCCGAGTGGAACCCAGGCGGCAGCTCGGCGCTCTCGGAAAGCCGCGATGCCCTCGGCAGCCTCCGCACCCGCAAACAGCGCCTGCGAGAGCTCGGTCATGGCGGCATAGGCCTCGCGCGAGGCCTCGCGATCGTGACCGAGGGCGAGGCGCTTCGCGACCGCGAGCGCCCCTGGAGCACCGCGGAGGACGGCAGCGATCACCTCGTCGACCTCGGCGTCGAGTCGAGCGGGCTCGACGGCACGGGTGATGAGCCCACTCGCGACGGCACGAGTCGCCTCGAAGCGTTCTGCGGTCAAGAAGAGCTCGAGCGCGTCGCTGCGACGCAGCTTCGGGAGGCACACCACCGAGATGATGGCGGGTGCGACACCGAGGCGCACCTCGGTGAAGCCGAAGCGCGCCTCCGACGAAGCGATGGAGATGTCGCACGCTGCAGCCAGCCCGAGCCCGCCGCCGAAGGCATGTCCGCCGATGCGGCCGATGACCGGCTTCGGGGACTCCTCGATGGCAAGGAGGACGTCGGCGAGCGTCGCGTGATCGCCGGCGCTCGTGCCCGCCGCGGCGAGATCGGCTCCCGCGCAAAAGACGGATCCCGCGTTCGTGATCACCATGGCGCGCACGTCCTCATCACTGCTCCCCTCGCGCAGGGCACCATGGAGCGCATCGAGGAGCGCTGGCGAGAGCGCGTTCCGTCGCGCGACGTCGTTCAGGGTCATCCTCACCACGCCGTCTCGACGCTCGAGGAGCAGGATCTCGTCAGTCTCGCTCACACGAGGAACCGTAGCGGAATAGGGACGAGTCGGGCACGCAGCCATTCGCCAAGACTCTTGGCCTGCGCATCCGCCCGTCGCGGTGCTGAGGCGCCCTCCCCGAGCAGTCCATGGATGACGAAGTTGAGCGCTCGCAGGTTGGGGAGTGCACAGCGCTCGACCTGGAGCGGCGCAACCTCCGGCAGCAGCCTTCGGAGCTCGTCGACGTCCAAGAAGCCAGCGAGCCAGGCGTAGGCTTCCTCCGTTCTGGCCCACACCCCGAGGTTCGCCGAGCCCCCCTTGTCGCCCGAGCGCGCTCCGACGAGCCGACCGAGCGGCACGATCCGGCACGGGCCGAACGCATCGCTCGGCTGGACGGTCGCATCGACGGCGGGCTCGGGTTGGGCGACCTCGCGATGCGCGCCGTCGCTCCACGGCGGCGGCTCCAGCGTGATCGTCGCCGATGGCGTGGTGACGCGTTCGTGAATCCATTCCCAGCCGACGAAGGTCGGCCAGAAGCGCACCAAGGGCTCTGGGCGGGCCGTGACCCCTCTCACCCAGAGGCCCGGGAAGGACGCGAGTGCGAGCTCGGTCACGCGAGCGCGGAGAGCTCGCCCGACCACCGCCTCGTCGTCGGCGTCGGCGGAGATCTCGAGAGTGGCGGTCGCCTCCTCATTGGAGCGCGGATCGCGCTTGTCGGTGCGCACGAGGTGCGCCTCGAGTCGACGCAGCCCGAGACCCTCGGTGGCTGCGCGCAGCTGCCGCTCGAAGAGAGCGGCCTTGGCCTCGACGTCGAGTCCGGTGATCGCAACCCCGAGGCGGAGGCGCCATCCGTCTGCGACGGCGAGCCCAACCTTGGCGGTTCGGGGAGGTGGCTCCCCGCGCACGCCGTGAATGCGGACTCGATCGTGTCCGAGGTCCTCGAGCACGATCGTGTCGAAGCGCGCGATCGCATCCGGTCCGACGTAGCTCGGCGCCCCGATCTCGTAGAGCAGCTGTGCGGTCACGGTCCCGACGGTGACCGCACCACCGTGACCGGGGTGCTTGGTGATGATGGCACTCCCGTCGTCTGCGACCTCGGCGATCGGGAAGCCGAGGTGGAGGGCGTTCGGGATCTCGTCGAAGAAGGCGTAGTTGCCCCCGGTGACCTGGGTGCCGCACTCGATCGCGTGCCCAGCCACGATGGCGCCGGCGATTCGGTCGAAATCGGTGCGAGCCCAACCGTGGTGCCACGCTGCCGCCCCTACGACGAGCGATGCGTCGGCGACGCGTCCAGTGACGACGACGTCGGCGTCGTCGTCGAGCGCGGTGCGGATGCCCCAGCCCCCGAGGTAGGCGTTCGCCGTGAGGACCGTCCGCTGACCGAGGGCCTCTCCCGTCTCGGCGTGCACGAGTGGCGTCCCGCCGGCTGCGATCGCCTCGAGCGAACCTGCGAGGTCGTCGCCGTCGACGAACGCCACGCGTGGTGCGAGTCCGAGCCGGGCTGCGATCGCCTCCACCGCCGCTGCGCAACGCTCGGGTGCGAGACCGCCTGCGTTGGCGACGAAGCGGATCCCGCGATCGAGACAGGTGCCGAGCACGTCCTCGACCTGGGTGAGAAAGGAGGTCGCAAAGCCGGCCAGCGGATCTCGGGCCCGCTGGCGCGCGAGGATGACCATGGTGAGCTCGGCGAGCCAGTCCCCCGTCAACACATCTACCGGCCCGCCGTCGACCATCTCGCGCGCGGCGGCCACGCGATCGCCCCAGAAGCCACTCACGTTGGCGATGCGAACCGGGCGCGCCATCTACCCCTCCTCGAGGACCACCAGCACGTCGCCGCGATCGACCTGCTCCCCGACCGCCACGCGCACCTCGCCGATCACGCCGTCGTGGGGCGCGAGGACGTGGTGCTCCATCTTCATCGCCTCGAGGATCGCGAGCAGCGCCCCGGCGCGTACCCGATCGCCGACCCCCACCTCCACCGAGAGGACCCGTCCGGGCATCGGCGCCTCGAGGCCGCCCCGAAGGGCGGGCTCTGTGGCAGGCCCGGCAAACGGATCGACGCGCTCGATGCGCACATCCACCCCGTCGCCCTGGACGTAGAAGGTGTCGCCGTCGCGCAGCACGTGGAACCGGCGTCGAAGCTCGCAGCCCACCTCCCGCTCGAACCACTCGACCCAGCCGCCTTCGACCCCCACCCGATCGAGCCGACGATCCCCGATCCACAACCGCCCGGCGCGATCCTCCGTGAGCGCGACCGTGCGCACCTCGTCGCCGACGCGCCAGGTACGTGCCGTCGCCGGCAGCCGCCCGAGGCGCCGACCCGCAGGCAGCGTCGTCGCGAGCTCCACCCGAGCCCGGTCGTCGGCACGTGCGCGAAGCGACGCCGCGATGAGCGCATCGTCAGCGAGAGGCGCATGCGCCGCAGCGAGATGGGCGATGCCAGTGCGCTCGATGAAGTCGGTGGTCGTCGCACCGGCGAGGAACTCCGGGTGCTCGAGCAGGGCGACGAGGAACGCCCGGTTCGTCGTCACGCCACGGATCCGGCTACGGCGCAAGGCTCGAGCGAGCAGACGGGCAGCCTCGTCGCGCGTCGGAGCGTGCGCGATGACCTTGGCGAGCAGTGGGTCGTACTCGATCGCGACCGTGGTGCCCGTCGCCACGGCCGAATCCCACCGGATCCCAGGCTCGTCCGCAGGCGCCCACTCGACGAGCGTGCCGGTCTGGGGCAAGAACCCGGCCGCCGGGTCCTCCGCGTAGAGGCGGACCTCGATCGCGTGGCCGTCGATGCCGAGGCCGTCCTGGCGCAGCGACGTCGGTCGGCCCTCGGCGATGCGCAGCTGCTCGGCGACGAGGTCGATGCCGGTGATGGCTTCGGTCACCGGGTGCTCGACCTGGAGGCGCGTGTTCATCTCGAGGAACCAGTACGACCCGTCGGGCTCGAGGAGGAACTCGACCGTCCCCACGCCTCGGTAGCCGACCGCGCGAGCGGCCGCGCACGCCGCTGCCCCCATGCGCTCGCGAAGGTCCGCATCGAGGACCGGCGAGGGCGCCTCCTCGAGCACCTTCTGGTGACGACGCTGGATGGAGCACTCACGCTCGAAGCAGTGCACCACTGCCCCGTGCCCGTCGGCGACCACCTGGATCTCGACGTGTCGACCCACCTCGACGAAGCGCTCGAGGAAGACCCGATCGTCGCCGAAGGCGCCCGCAGCCGTGCGTCGAGCAGCGTCGATGGCCGCGCCGAGCGCCGCACGCTCGCGCACGACGTCCATGCCCTTGCCCCCGCCGCCGGCAGTGGGCTTCACGAGGACCGGCAGCACGACGTCCGGGTCGTCGGGCGCGAACGTCGGTAGCGTCGGCACACCCGCGCGAGCCATGTGTGCCTTGGCGCGCTCCTTGTCGCCCATGAGGGCGATGGCCTCCGGTGGCGGCCCGATCCACGTGAGGCCGGCGGCGATCACGGCTTCGGCAAAGCCCGGATGTTCCGACAAGAACCCGTAGCCAGGGTGGAGCGCATCCGCACCGACACGCTGCGCCGCCCGCAGGAGCGCCTCGACACTCAGGTAGGTCTCCTGGACGCCGTCACCGATCAACCCGATCACGTCATCGGTCGCGTCCAGCCACGGCGCTGAGCGATCGGGCGGCGCGTACACCCCCACGGTCCAGATACCGAGCATGCGCGCCGTGCGCGCGATCCGAGCGACGATCTCGCCACGGTTGGCGATGAGCAGGCGGCGGATCATAGGCGGAACACTCCGTAGCCCCGAGCCCCGATGACCGGCGCGCTGTGACACGCAGAGAGCGCCATGCCCACGACGTCGCGGGTGTCGCGCGGGTCGATCACGCCGTCGTCGGCGACGCGGCCCGTCGCGTAGAGCGCTAACGACTGGGCGTGCGCGAACGCCTCGACCCGAGACCGAAGCACCGCTTCGGCCTCCTCGTCGATCTCGACGCCGCGCCGAGCTGCCTGCTCGTGCCGTACGATCGACATCACACCCGCCATCTGGGTCGGTCCCATGATCGCGATCCGGGCCGTCGGCCACGCGAACACGAACCGCGTGTCGAACGCCTGACCGCTCATGGCGTAGTTGCCCGCACCGTAGCTCGCACCGAGGATGATCGTCACGTGAGGCACGGTCGAGTTCGAGACCGCGTTGATGAGCTGACTGCCGTGCTTGATGATCCCGGACCGCTCGTAGTCGCTCCCCACCATGAAGCCGGTGATGTGCTGCAAGAACACGAGCGGCGTCGCGCGCTGGTTGCACAGCTGGATGAACTGCGCCCCCTTGGCAGACGCCTCCGAGAGGAGCACACCGTCGTTGGCGACGATGCCGACCGCAAAGCCGTGCACCTCGGCCCATCCGGTGATGAGCGTGGGGCCGTAGGAGGGCTTGAACTCTTCGAAACGGCTGTCGTCGACGATGCGCGCGATGATCGCCCGCATGTCGACCGGGCCGCGCAGATCGATGGGCATGAGCCCGAGGAGCTCCTCGGGGTCGTAGCGCGGCGGTCGAGGATCGCGCCGAACCGGCCCGGGACCCGCCTTGCGCCACTGGAGATGGGCGACGACGCTGCGTGCGCTGCGGATGGCGTCGAGCTCGTCTCGTGCGAGATAGTCGGCGAGGCCGCTCACCGTCGCGTGCATCTCGGCGCCGCCGAGCTCCTCGTCGCTGGAGAGCTCGCCGGTCGCCATGCGCACGAGCGGCGGGCCGCCGAGGAACACCTTCGCGCGGTCGCGAACGAGGATGGTGTAGTCGGAGAGGCCTGGTTGGTACGCACCACCAGCGGTCGACGAGCCGAACACGACGGCGATCGTCGGGATGCCCTCGGCAGAGAGGGTGGTGATGTCGTGGAACATGCGGCCGGAGGTGGCGAAGTGCTCGAGGTTGCGACGCAGGGCAGCGTCCGGATCGTCGCCTGGTACGAAGCCCCGCAGGTCGCCCCCGGCCGACTCGACCAGCTGGATGAGCGGCATCCGATTCGCGCGAGCGATCTCGAGCCCTCGGAGGAGCTTGCGCACGCTGATCTGCGTGAGGGCACCGCCGAGATCCGATGGGTCGTTCGCGACGATGACGCACTCGGTCCCCTCCACGACGCCGATGCCAAGCACCATGGCGCCACCGAGTCGGTACTCCGTCCCATAGCCAGCCAGGGGTGACAGCTCGAGGAAGGGGCTCTCCGGATCGACGAGGAGGCCGACACGTTCGCGCACCCCGAGCAGGCCTCGCGCGGCCCTGCGCGCGTGGGCCTCGGCACCTCCCCCGAGAGCGGCTTGGTCGAGGAGCGACTCGAGCTGTTCCACGAGCTCGACCATCGCCGCCCGGTTCGCGACGAAGCCTGGGTCGCGCGGGTCGACGGGGCGTTCGAGGATCGGCGCTGCCACGGCTCAGCGCTCCTTCGAGGCGACCGTCGGTGGGCCGGCGAAGGCCTGGGCGACCTCGAGCCAACGACGAGCAAGCGCCCCCGTGGCCTCGACCGAGGTGCGTGACACGTGGCGTCGCTGCGTCACGACGAGGGCGATCTCGAGCGCCGAGCCGCGCACGCGATTCGGGGCATCCTCGGGCCCCCAGGCCCAGAGCTCGCCCGAGGGCCCGATCGCTTCGAGTCGGAGTGGATCGTCGAGGTCGGTGATGCCGTGGGTCGCAAGGGCGAAGCGTCTCGCGGCCCAACCGAGAAAGCACACGTGGCGAAGCCGGTCGCTCACCGTGTCCGCCACGTCGTGGCCGAGTGCGTTGACGACGTCGACCCCGTGTGCCCAGGTCTCCATGAGCCGCGCGCTCACGAAGCTCGCAAGCCCCATCGACGGCCCGATCCAGTCGAGGCGCCGTCCGGGATCCTCGTCGACGAGCCGGGCGAGCCGGGTAACGAGAGTGTCGTTCGCTCGGCACCAGCGCTCCCAGAGGGTCTGGGGAGCGAGCTCGCGTGCCCAGACCACGTCGGCGCGCTCGCTCGGATCGATGGATGCGTCGAACGCGGCGCGCAGTGTGTCGAGGCGCTCAGGGTGGTCGATCGACCACATGGCCACCTCGTCGAAGAAGGTGAGGTGGGCCACCTGCTCTCGGATCCGCCACGGCGCTGCGCGCGTCGGGAGCTCCCACACCTCCCACCCTGCGTCGTGGAGGGTCGCACGGAGGGTTCGGTGCTCGGCCTGGAGGTCGTCGATGAGCCCGACGAGATCGAGCCCGGATCCGCTCATGGCTCGTAGCCCTCGAGGCGCGTCAGGATCTGGAGCATCACCTCGTCGGCACCGCCTCCGATCGAGAGGAGCCGCGCATCGCGGAAGTAGCGCGACACCCACGTCTCCTCCATGTAGCCAGCCCCACCGTGGAGCTGCAGACACCAGTCAGCGACGGCGCGGCTCAGGCGGCCCGCGGTGAGCTTGGCAATGGTGGCAAAGCGCGTGGTGTCCTCGCCTGCCATATAGGCCTCGGCGCACGCGTAGTTGTAGTGACGAAGCAGATCGACCTCGGCGCTGAGCTCCGCCAAGCGAAACTGCACGTACTGCTTGGCAAGGAGTGGCTCCCCGAAGACCATCCGCTCGCGTGCATAGGCCGCGGTTCGCTCGAGCGCACGTTCCATCGCGCCGACCGCCGAGTAGGACGCGATCATGCGCTCGTTCTGGAACTGTGCCATCTGCTGCTGGAAGCCCCGCCCGATGGTCCCGATGGTGTTCGACACGGGCACGCGACACTCCTCGAGCACCAGCTCGGCGGTGTCGGAGGCGTGGTTGCCGAGCTTGTCGAGGGCGCGCGCGACCCGAAACCCCGGCGCGTCGGTCGGGACGACGATCTGGGACATCCCCCGATAGCCGCCCTCATCGCTCGTGCGCGCAAGCAGGCAGATCCAGTCTGCCTGGGTGCCATTCGTGATGTAGAGCTTGGTGCCGGTGATGACCCAGTCGTCGCCGTCGCGCACGGCGCGAGTCCGGAGCGCCGCGACGTCAGAACCCGCGTCCGGCTCCGACACCGCGACCGATGCGATGGAGTCCCCCCGCAGGGTCGGCACGAGATAGTGCAGCTTGAGTTCGTGCGAGCCGTAACGGGCCAGCGACGGGGTCGCCATGTCGGTCACCACCGAGATGGCCATGGCGAGCGCCCCGAAGCCCATGCGACCGAGCTCCTCGCCGAAAATGACCGTGTAGGAGTGGTCCGCGCCCTGGCCGCCGTAGGCCGGGTCGTACTCGAGGCCGAGCAGACCGGCGGCGCCGAGGGCCTTGAAGACCGTATGGCCCGGGAAGCTGTGAGCCCGTTCCCACTCCTCCAGGTGCGGGAGCACCTCGCGCTCGAGCACCCCACGTACGCTGCGTCGAAAGACGTCGTGCTCCTCGGTGAAGCGCATGCTCCCCCCTCGATTCGAGGCGACCGCGAGGGCCGCCGGCCACGCCGATGCCAGAACATGAACCTGACGTCACTTTCATCTGGTAGCGTACCCGTCACCGTGACCGCACGCAATGATCCCCGGAGCCTCGACCAGCTCCCGACCCCGACCGTGCGACTCGTCGAGCGCTCCGGCGAGCCGAGGCGATGAGCGCCGCCCCGGTCACCGAACGCGGACGGCGTACCAGGGACCGGCTGCTCGAGGCCGCTCGTGCCGTCTTCGAGGAGCGTGGCTTCCTCGAGACCCGGGTGAGCGACATCGCCGAGCGCGCGAACGTCGCGATCGGGACCTTCTACACCTACTTCGACTCGAAGGACGCGATCTTCGTCGCGCTCGTCGATGCGTTCATCGCCGCGCTCTACGAGCAGTCGCACGTCGGGGAAGTCGCCGGTCCAGACCCACGCCAGCGCATCCGCACCTCGAACGCGCGCTTCGTCGAGGCGTTCCGTCGCCATGGGAACCTCTACGGAGTGATCGTCCAGGCCGCGTCCTTCAACGACGAGGTCCGACGTCGCCGACTCGCCTCGCGCTCGGTGTTCATCGAGCGGGCCACTCGTGGCCTCCGCCAGCTCCAAGCGCAAGGAGTCGCCGACCCGACCCTCGACGCCGACGTGACGGCGGCGTTGCTGTGCGGGATGGTCGAGAACTTCGTCGAGCGCAGCCACGACCTCGGCCTCCCCTTCGACGACGAGGCCGCCGTCGATGCGATGACCGAGATCTGGGCGCGCGCCATCGGCCTCGCTCCCTGATCGCACCTTCTCACGGGTGATCGCACCCGCCCGCCGAGACGGTCCTCGATCCCTCGACAGCGAGACCAGCCCCTGGCATACTTGCCAACGAGCGGGGGGCGAGGTGGTCTGGCGCACGTAGCTCCGAGCACACGCTCGAGGACAGGCCCCGAGGACCGGCCCCGAGGACAGGGGGAACCATGACATCGCACGATCTCGAACGCAACCTGATTCAGCGCGTCAACGTCGGCGACATGCTCACGCGGAGCGCGTGGCGTCTCGGCGAGAAGGAGGCGGTGATCGCGGGCGACGAGCGACTGACCTACCGAGCGCTGAACGACCGTGTGAACGCATTCGCCCATGCCCTCCTCGACGCGGGCTATGGCAGGGGCACCGCACTCCTGCTCATCAGCGGCAACAGCATCGAGTTCCTCGTCACCTACTACGCCTGCGCCAAGACCGGCACCGTCTGCGTGCCCATCAATCTGGCGTGGGGGCCCAACGAGCTGGCCTACGTGCTCGGCCACGCCAGAGCCCGCGGCGCGGTGGTCGAGGCCCAGTTCGTCCCCCTCATCTCCGGTGCGCTGGCGATCGCCGAGCACCACGACCTCGTCGACGTCATCGTCGCCCCTGGAACAGGGGCCGAGTGGGAACCAGCGCCACAGGGCACCTGGCACACGCTCGATGCCTTCGTCGACCCGAACGCAACCAGCGAGCCGGCCTGCTTCGTCGACGACCGAGATCCGCTGACCTACCTCTACACGAGTGGCACCACGTCGGCGCCCAAGGGTGTGGTCTCGAGTCACGTCGCGGTCTACATCGAGTCGCTCACCGGTCCGATCGTGATGCACTACAGCGACGCCGACCGCAGTGCCGTCGTGATGCCACTGTTCCACACGGCGCAGCTGAACGGCCTCACCACGGGCCTGCTCTACCTCGGCGGCACCGTCGTCCTGCACCGATCCTTCGACGCTGCGGCTCTGCTCGCGAGCATCGAGCGCGAACGGATCACGCAGATCTTCCTCCTGCCGATGATGTACCGCGCGCTCATCGATCACCCCGACGTCTCCCGCCGCGACCTCTCGAGCCTCCGACTCGGGATCTACGCCATGGCGCCCATGGCCGAGACCGACGTCAAGCGCGTGACGGAGGTGCTCGGCTGCGACCTCGCCCTCGGCTTCGGCCAAACCGAGATGAATCCCCTCACCACCGTGCTCCTCCCGGAGCAACAGCTCTCCCACGCCGGTGCCGTGGGGGGCGCGGTGCCGAACGTGCAGGTCGCCATCGTGAACGACGCCGGCGAGCTCGTGCCCGCTTACACGCGTGGCGAGATCGTCTATCGCGGTCCTCACGCGATGCAGGGCTATCTCCACGACGAGCAGGCGACGAACGAGGCGTTCGCCGGGGGATGGTTCCACTCCGGCGACGTGGGTTACCTCGATGCCGACGGGGTGCTGTGGTTCGAGGATCGCCGCAAGGACGTGATCAAGACGGGCGGCGAGAACGTCGCATCCCTCGAGGTCGAGCGTGCACTCTACGGAGCTGAGCCGCGCATCGACGAGGTCGTCGTGGTGGGCCTGCCGCACGCGCACTGGACCGAGGCAGTCGTTGCGATCGTACGGCCACGCCCCGGCTCAGGACTCACCGAGACCGACGTCCTCGCCGCGGCCCGCAGCGCCCTCCCCGGCTTCAAGGTGCCAAAGGCGGTGATCCTCGTCGACGAACTCCCACGCACCGCCACCGGCAAGGTCCAGAAGCACCTCCTTCGAAGCCAGTACCGCGACTACTTCGCCACCACGGCAGAATCCGAGCGGGCCTAGCCATGGGTCGATGGTGACGCCGATCGTGGCCGGGTGAGCCTCAGCCGGCTCACCCGGCGAGCGCCATGCGTTCAGCAGCCTTCCACGCTGCCCACGAGCGATGCCCACCGTTCAGGTTGCGAGCCTTGAAGCCATGCTCGAGGAGCGCCGTGGTAGCGACGTGACCACGGAGCCCGACGGCGCAGTAGACCACGAACGGCCCGTCCCCGAGCGATTCGAGGTGCTCGCGCAGCTCGTCGACCGGTACCGAGACGCTGCCTGGGATTGCACCGTGCCGATGCTCCTCGGCGGTGCGCACATCGAGCAGCGTCCACCCATCGCGCACCAGCGACTCCACCTCCTCCGGCTCCACCACGTCGCAGGTACCGCTCCGGATGTTCTCGGCGATGTAACCCACCATGTTCACGGGGTCCTTCGCCGACGAGAAGGGCGGTGCATAGGCGAGCTCCAGGTTCGCGAGCTCGTCGACCGGCAATCCTGCCGCGATCGCCGTCGCGAGCACGTCGATGCGCTTGTCGACCCCTTCGCCGCCGACCGCCTGCGCGCCGAGGATGCGCCCGTCGCTCGGGTCGAACATGACCTTGAGCGACATCGGCTGGGCACCTGGGTAGTAGCTCGCGTGACTCATGGGGTGCGCGCGCACGACCTGGTACGCACGACCGAGTGCCCGTAGGCGCTGTTCGCTCAGGCCGGTCGATGCGGCGACCGTGTCGAAGATGCGCACGATCGCGGTGCCGATCGACGGTCGCGCCTCGACCGCGCGTCCACAGATGTGATCGGCGACTCGCCGGCCTTGGCGGTTGGCGACATGTGCGAGCGTCACGAGCTCGAGCGATCCGCTGATGGCGTCGACCTTCTCGACCGCGTCACCCACGGCATAGATCGCCGGGTCGCTCGTGCGAGAGGTCTCGTCGACCAGGATGCCGCCGTGCGGACCGAGCTCGAGCCCTGCTGCGCGAGCCAGTCGAACGTCCGGACGCACACCGACAGCAGCCACGACCAGGTCTCCCTCGACCTCCTGGCCATCGTCGAGCGTGACGCCCCACGCATGGACCTCGGCCACCCCAGCCCCCGTGATCACACGGACGCCGTGGCGCTCCAGCGTCTCTTCGATCGCGATGGCGAGTTCTGGATCGAGCACCGGCAGCACCTGCGATCGCGCCTCGACCACCGTCACTGGGATGCCATGGTGAGCCAGGTTTTCTGCCGTCTCGAGACCGACGAACCCCGCGCCGACGACGATCGCGCTCCGAGGCCGCGTCGTCACCTCCGAGGCGAGCCGTTCGGCATCTTCGACGGTGCGCAGCACGCGCATCCGGTCTGCCCCGGGGATGCTCGGGCGGATCGGGACCGCCCCAGGACTCAGGATGAGCGTGTCGTAGGGGAGCACCGAGGCCTCACCGGTCTCCACGCTGCGGACACGGACCTCGCGACGCTCACGATCGATCGAGACAACCTCGGCGTTGACTCGAACGTCCAACCGGAAGCGGGCCTGGAGACGTTCGGGCGTCTGGAGCACGAGGTCCTCACGGTCCTCGATCACCGAGCCGACGTAGTAGGGCAAACCGCAGTTGGCGTAGGAGACGTGTCCGGATCGCTCGATCACGGTGATGGAAGCATGCTCACAGAGTCGCCGAAGACGCGCAGCAGCCGACATACCGCCAGCGACGCCACCGACGACGACGATGCGCCGCCCCACCCCCTCCGGCCGCTCGTGCGACGTTGTGGTATTCGTCATACCCCAGAGGGTATTAGTAGGGCCATGGCGTCGCTCCCAGAGCGGGTCCACGAAGGGACTTGTGGTCCAGCACGACCCGACGTTCGGCCCTGGTTCACGACGAGAGCGCTGCTCGCTCTCGTCCCGCCGGCCCGACGCCTCGACCGCGACCACGATCTCTGCGGGCGACCGACGCGGCTACTCGGCCGATCGCTCGCAGGGATCAGAGGCCCGACTCTTCTCACCGGAGAGCAGCATCGATGTGAGGAACCGCTGCCAAGGCGGCTCCCGCCCTACCGTATGACAGCACCAGGGGAGCCGCTCATGCGGCGCCCCTGGTTGCATCATGACCCTTCACCGTCTGCGTCTACCCCGGGTCGCGAAACTCGCAACTCGCAACGCGAAAACTCGCGACAGGCTCGACCTAACTACAACCGCTCGTCGTCCCGCACGCAGGACAGACGTAGCACGAGCCAGACCTCTGCATGACGTTGCCACACGAGAAGCAGTACGGTGCGTCCGACGCGCTCGCCGAGACGTGCAGCCCGCTCTCACGAGTCGCAGTCTCATGCACGACGTCATCCCGACCCGAGTCCAAGCGATGCTCAGCCTGAGAGTACGTCTGCGCACTCGCACGCGTTGTCGGCTCACTGACCTCCTCGACTGGGAACAGCAACTCCGTTCGCCGCTCCGCCGTCGTCAGCACCCCCAGGTCCTCGCGCACCTCTCGCGGCAGATAGTCGATGGCGAGCCGGCGGAAGATGTAGTCGACGAGGCTCGAGGCGATGCGCACATCCGGGTCATCGGTCATGCCGGCCGGTTCGAAGCGCATGTTGACGTACTTGCGCACGAACGTCTCGAGAGGCACGCCGTGCTGGAGCCCGAGCGACACTGCGATAGAGAACGCGTCCATCACACCAGCGAGCGTCGAGCCTTGCTTGGAGACCTTGACGAACACCTCGCCCGGACGACCGTCGTCATACTCCCCGACCGTCACGTAGCCCTCGGCGTCAGCGACCTGGAACGCATAGGTACGGCTCCGCCGGTGTCGCGGCAAGCGTTCCCGAACGGGGCGCGTCCGCGAGGCTGCGAGCTGGCGTTCGAGCTCGCTCAGCTGTTCCTTGAGCGACGTGATGGCCTCAGAATCCTCCTCATGGGTCGTCGAAAGGGGCTGACCGACCTTCGATCCGTCGCGATAGAGCGCGACCGCCTTGATCCCGAGCCGCCAGGCATCCAGGTATGTCTGCTCCACGTCCTCAACGGTGGAGGTGCTCGGCAGGTTCACCGTCTTCGAGATCGCACCAGAGAGGAACGGCTGCACGGCCCCCATCATCGCGAGGTGTCCCGTCGGGCTGATCGGGTATTCCCCGACAGCGCATGCGAAGACGGCTTCGTGCTCCGGCTTGAGCCCAGGCGCACCGACGATGGAGTCGTGCTCGGCGAGATAGGCCGTGATCTGGTCGATCTCGTGCTCCGGATACCCCAGTGTCCGCAACGCCCGTGGCACGGTCTGGTTGACGATCTTCATGGTGCCGCCACCGACGAGGGTCTTGTACTTCACCAGTGAGAAGTCCGGCTCGATACCGGTGGTGTCACAGTCCATGAGAAACCCGATCGTGCCGGTCGGCGCGAGCAGCGATGCCTGGGCATTACGGACGCCGACCTCGCTCGCGCGCGCGATGGCCATGTCCCACGAAGCACGAGCGGCCTCGACGATCGCCTCCGGAGCGCCATCGACCTTCGCCAAGGCGTCGCGATGCATCCCGAGCACCCGCAGCATGGACTCAGCATCGTCGGCGTATCCAGCGAAGGGGCCGAGGCGCTCGGCGAGCTCTGCAGAACGCTCGTACGCAGCTCCTGTCATGAGCGCCGTCACCGCAGCCGCATAGGCGCGCCCGCCGTCTGAGTCGTATGGGAGCCCGAGCGCCATCAGCATCGCCCCGAGATTCGCATAGCCGAGCCCGAGTTGCCGATAGGCCCGCGACGTCTCCGCGATCCTCGGTGTCGGGTAGTCGGCGTTGCCGGCGAGGATGTCTTGCGCCGTGATGAGCACTCGCGCCGTGTGACGGAACCCCTCGACGTCGAAGTTGCCGTCCTCGTCCAGGTAGGCAAGCAGGTTGATGGAAGCCAAATTGCACGACGAGTTGTCGAGATGCATGTACTCCGAGCAGTTCCGGACCACAATCCCATCGACGATGTAGGAATGGTTCTTGGGCTCGCTCAGGTTGTAGGTGAGCTCGATCCCGTCCTCGAGACGCTCCGTCAGCCGCGCCGTCCGCCGAACCTCGTAGGACTGCTGTCCACCCACGATGTCGCGCAGCCGCGCCTGCTTGGCGCCGAGGCCGAACCCGACGTGCTCGGCGAAGCGCACGATCGACGCCGAGGTGATCCGTAGCTGATAAGCATCGTGGTTCGGGTACACCCTCACGTCCCCATCACGCCCGGTGTACGAGAACGACCCATTCGACGACCCCGAACGCGTCTTGTAGATCCGGCTCGTGATGCCGAACGTCGTCAGCAGTCGCTGCACCGAGCGGAGCAAGCCCGTCGAGATCGAGCCAAGGGAAACGTAGGACCCCTTGTTGCGGTCGACGATCACCGTGCCATCGGCGTCGAACAAGCCTCGAAGAAAGGCGCCGACGATCTCCGCTGGAGCCTGCTCGATCGCCCACGGCACATCCTTGTCCGGTCCCTTCGCCCTCTTCATGCCGAGCGCTTCCAAGAACCGCATGAACCGTTGCCTGCCAAAGCGCAGCTGGACGGTGCCGTTGGCTTGGGTCGACACCTTCAGAGGCCTGTTGCCGTTGATCTCGAGCAGGAGTTGCTGGTGGATCGGCAAGATCTCCTGCTGGTCGTCTGGAGACCCATAGGTCGCCACGACCGTCCCATTGGAGAGCGACCCGTCTCCGATGAGCCAACCCAAGAAGTGGGCGAAGTCCTCGCTCCAGCGCTCTGGGAAGGTCATCGGGTCGCGGCGGTCGCCCTTGTGATGGTAGAACTCCGGATCGGTTGCCACCGGCAACACCCAGGATGCATCCGTGGCTGGCGCCGGAAGATCCAGCAGCTGCACCTCGTCCTCCGGGGTGAGGTCCTCGGCCGCGACGTAACCGCGATTGACCGTGAAGATGCGGTGTCCCGGTGTGCAGCGAAGTTCGGCGCCGTTGTCGAAGCGCAACTTGACGACTTGGTTGTACCCGGTGACCATGAACGCCTCTGGCGAGGAGAGCAGCACCTGCTCCGTAGGATCGTCAGGGCTCGTGCTGTCGTGCGTGTAGACCAGGAACTCCTCGCCATCGAGCACGCGCCTGGTCAACTCCTCGAAGGCGATGAGGCCTTTGTTGGTGTGGACCCTGGCCGAGCCCGGGAAGCACGGATTCGACCCGTTGATCCGCCCGGCATTCGGCGTGGTATGCCAGCGATTGATGGTGGTGTCGAACTGGAGCCCTGGATCAGCGCACTCCCAGGCGGCCTCGGCGATCTGATGGAAGAGGTCACGGGCACGCACCGTCTTGGTGACCTCGCCCGTCGTCACCGCCCGCAGTTCCCACTCCCGGTCTTCGACGACGGCCTGCATGAACTCATCGGTCACGCGCACGGAGTTGTTGGCGTTCTGGTACTGGATCGAGAACGCATCCTTGCCGTCGACGCCCATGTCGAAGCCGGCTTCTGCGAGCACGCGCGCCTTGCGTTCCTCGATGGCCTTCGTCCAGACGAACTCCTCGACGTCGGGGTGGTCGACGTTCAAGATGACCATCTTGGCAGCCCGCCGCGTCTTGCCTCCCGACTTGATGGTGCCCGCTGAGGCATCGGCGCCTCGCATGAAGCTCACCGGCCCCGAAGCGGTGCCACCACCTGCCAACGGCTCGACCGAGGAGCGGATGGTGGAGAGGTTCACCCCGGCACCAGAACCACCCTTGAAGATGATCCCTTCCTCGTGGTACCAGTTCAAGATGGACTCCATCGTGTCATCGACGGAGAGGATGAAACAGGCGCTCGCCTGCTGCGGCACGCCCTCGACCCCGATGTTGAACCAGACCGGCGAGTTGAACGCCGCTCGCTGATGGACGAGCAGCCAGCGCAACTCGTCCGCGAAGGCATCGCGCTCGTCGTCGTCGGCGAAGTAGCCATCGGCCTCGCCCCAGGCCACGATCCGATTCACGATCCGATCGACGACCTGGCGCAACGAGCCCTCCCGCTCCGGTGTGCCGAGATGGCCCCGGAAGTACTTCTGCGCGAGAATGTTCGTGGCGTTCTGGCTCCACGTCACGGGAACCTCGACGTCTCGTTGCTCAAAGGCGACGTCGCCGGTACGCCAGTTCGTGATCCGCGCGTCGCGACGCTCCCATCCCACCGTCTCGTACGGGTGCAGCCCCGGAGCCGTGAAATGCCGCTGAATCCGTGCACTCGTGGACCTTGCCACTGCGCCTCCCTCTCACTCCCCTTCTTGGTCAGGCCAACGTCCGTTGGCCTGCTGAGTCACGACCGCGTGAACGTGCGTCCCATCCGACCGACGCAGCCCACCGACGTTGCTCGTCCTCCACCTCTGGACTGGAGGCCTCCAGCCCCGAACCCCGATCCACCACCGTCCGTAGCCGATCGACCGTGTTGCGAAACGCTACCACAGAACTAGTGCCCTCGTGTGTCGTTCGCACCCTATCCGTAGGGTTTGTGCCAGCGCATGCTAGCACCGATCGGGGCCGCGGTGGCGCTGTTCGCGCCGCCTTCGCAGCGCTCGGCCCTGGCCTCCTCGCGCGCGCCCCTAGGATGAGCCGAGCCTCGGACATCGCGAGGATCCGGCTCGAGAAAGGTGGTGGTCCCGTGCGCGTCACACCCGACGTGCGCAGCGCAGCCTTCGACCCGGATGACGCCATCGACCGCCTCGTCCTCGCACGCTTCGACGACGACAACCCGAGGTTGCCCGAGGCGGCAGTCATGGTGGTCATCCCCGCATTCGACGAGGAAGCCACCATCGCCGACGTCATCCGGCGCGTGCCCCGACAGCTCGCCGGCTCACCACCGCTCGTCGTCGTCGTGTCCGATGGTTCCCGAGACGCCACCGTCGACGTGGCACGCCGCGAAGGTGCGCTCGTCCTCGACGTCCCGATCAACCGCGGCCAAGGCGCTGCACTCCGTCTCGGTTACCTCCTCGCGATCCGTCGGGGCGCACGCATCGTCGGCATCGTCGACGCCGATGGCCAGTGGGACCCAGCCGACCTTGCGACGGGCGTGGATCTCGTCGATCACCACGTCGCCACGTTCGCACAAGGCTCACGCCGACTCGGCACGAGCACGGTGGGCGACCCCATCCGCGACCTTGGCGTTCGAGTCTTCTCGCTCGTCGTGTCCGCGCTCATCGGTCAGCGGGTCGGGGACACGTCATCGGGTATCCGCGTCATCGCGGCCGAGCTCCTCGGACGGCTCCGGCTCGACCAGCCCCAGTACCAATCCGCCGAACTCCTCCTCGCCGCAGCGTTCGCCGGCGCAACGATCGTCGAGTTCCCTGTCACGATGGTCGCTCGCCGCGCCGGCACCTCGAAGAAGGGCCGCAACTGGCGCTACGGCCTGCGCTATGGGCGCGTGGTGGCGCGTACCTATCTTCGTGAGCGATGGATCGCGCCGCGCTGACGACCACGGGCGATGCCGGTGCGCGCCGAGCCGTCGTCATCCTCATCGTCGTCCCGATCGTCCTCTTCGTCGTCCCGGCACTCGCGGGGCACCCACTCCTCTTTGGCGACAACGCGACGCAGAACGCACCGCTTCGCACGCTCGTCGGCCTCGACCTGCGCCATGGCTCCTGGCCACTGTGGGATCCCGCCATCTGGAGCGGCGTGCCCCTCGCCGCTGGCTTCAACGCGGGTGCCTTCAGCCCCTTCATCATCCCGTTCATCGTCCTCCCGACGGGGCTCGCCTTCTCCGTCGCCGCCGGATCCGCCTTCGCGACCATCGCACTGTCGGGGTATCTCTCGGCGCGAACCCTGGGCATCGGGGTCAAGGTCGCCACCGTCGCCGGCCTCGTCCTCGCCCTCACGGGTGCGGCGATCGGCCAGAGTGTCCACCTCGACATGATCGAAGGCGACGCGGGATGGATGCTTGCCTTCGTCTTCCTGGCTCGCCTCGCCTACGGACGCTCCTCTCGACTTGCCAACGCCCTCGGGCTCGCTGCCGGCTTCGCGCTCGACGTGCTCGCCGGCGCGCCCGAAGCCATGCTCGCGGGCCTCGTCGTCTTGGCGGTGGCCGCCGTCGTGTGGACCCTCGGGCGACGACTCGACGTTCGTGATCTCGTCGTCATCGCGATCTGCGCGCTCGAAGCACTCATGCTCGCAGCGATCCAGTGGGTACCCGGGCTCGCCTTTACCGCCCTGTCGACGCGAGCCCACCTGCCCCCGCACTACGCCGGTGCCGGACCGTTTTCGGGGATCTTCACGCCGCTCGCCGTCTATCCCATGGCTTTTGGGGGAGAGCTGATCTCCTACTTCGGCAACTACAACCCCTACGAGATCAACGTCTCGATCACCGCGCTCGGCCTCGCCTTCCTCCTCCTCGCAGCCGTGCGTCCCCGTGCGAGCACGCTCCGACGTGGTGCAGCACCTGCCCTGTGGAGTGCGGCGGTGCTCAGCATGCTGTTCGCACTCGGTGGCCACACGCCGTTCGCGCACCTCGTCTACCGGCTCCCGCTGTTCGACCTCCAGCGACTCGCGTCCCGTTACCTCATCGGGGTCGACTTCGCCGCCGTGCTCCTCGCGGCCGGCAGCGCCGACTGGGCACTTGCCCACCCCGACTCCTTCCGCCACCACCTCCCGACTCGAGTGGCACTCATCGTCTTTGGCACCCTCGCCGTGGGCTTTGCGCTCGTCGAGATCGTCGCGCCCGCTGCGCTGCTCGAACACTTCAACGTGGTGTCGCTGCCCACAGGGATCTCCCTCGCCGCACTGCGCGGCTACCTCGTCGTCATGGCCATCGCCGTGGGAGCGGCGACCATCGTGCTCCTCGGCTCGCCCTTGCGCGGTTGGGCCCTGCGCATCCTCGTCCTCGTCCTCGTCCTCGACGTCGCCAACCAAGTCCTCGAGTTCCCGCTGCTCTCGTCGCTCTCGCCACCGGTGCGAATGCCGACGGCACCGACGGTCGCATCGTTGCTCCGACGACCTCTGCGCTACGTCGTCTACGACCCTGAGCTCTATCTCTACGAGAGCCTGATCGCGACCGACGCGCAGCCCGACACCAACATCTACGCCCACACACTGTCGGCCTCGGGCTACAGCTCGCTCGGCCTCGCTCGCTACGACGCCGCCACCGGCACCAAGCCGGAGTCGACGTTCGATCCGGCCGATCTGTCCACCTTGGTTCGCGACTTCAATGTCCGCCTCGTCGTCACCTCACGCCGCTACTTCGCCACGGAAGCTCCGACGGCGTCCCGACTCCCCGCGTCATCTCCGCTCTCGCTCCGCGACGGTCGCCTCGACGTCTACGCCGGCGATCTCACCGGCGTCACGAAGCTCACCGCCACCGTCGCCAGTCCCGTCCGACGCCTGGCCATGAGCGTGACGCTCACGAGCGGCGCGACGATCCAGGCCGCGACCGAGCACCGGGCATCGTCCGTCCAGCTCGCCATTCCCGGCGGCGAGACGGTCCAGAGCGTCCGTCTCAGCGCTTCCAAGGGCGCCACGCTCCCCGTCCGTGTCGTCGCCGTCGCTTCGAGCGGCGCCTACCTCCTCGGTGGCCCGCTCGACACTGCCCTCGCTCCGAGCAGTTGGCACGAACTGATCGTTCGGGGCGCAGCACTCGCATTCGAGCTCCCTGAGCCCGCCCACTGGATCGAGCCCGAGCAGGGCCTGCGCGTCCTCGACGCCTCCCAAGCTGCATCGGGCACCATCACGGCGACCGTCGTCACGACCCACCCGACCCGGCTCGTCCTCCCCTTCGCGTGGGCGCCCGGCTGGTCGGCCCAGCTCGACGGTCACCCGGCTCCCGTTGGTTCCAGCCCTTCCGATCAGATGACCGTCGACGTCGGAGCTGGGCGCCAGCACCTCGTCATGAGCTACCACGCTCCACGGTTCGGCGAGGGCCTCGCCGCGAGCGCCCTCGGCCTCGCCGCCTGGTTCGTAGGGGCTCTCGTCCTCACCCGTCGTCGGACGAAGGTCCCGACCTCCTAGGACCCTCGTCGCTTGTCGGTGCCGCCCGGGACGTTGCTCGTCGGAGCCGCGCGTTGGATGGTCTAGGACCACTCAAGGAGGCACCAATGCGACGGAACATGGGTATCTGGGATCGAGCACTGCGGATCGTCGTCGCGACGCCAGTGTTCTGGGCGCTTGGCGTCATGGTCGGCAACGGCAGCGTCGGCAGCGTTGTTCTCTACGCGCTCGCGGCCATCATGCTGATCACCGGGCTGACCGGCTACTGCCCGCTCTATCGGCTCTTCGGCGATCGAACGACCGTCGGCTGCGCCTTCTGCGCCCGAGCCGAGCGCGAACACGCGATGCGCTAATTCTGCGGCTCGATCACTCCTCGAATAACGCCTGTCACGCAGGCAATAGCGTTGCCAGGGCTCACATCTCGCCACCCGGCCAGCTGTGAGCCTCTGGCGGCAGAATCGCCCATCATCGCAGCTCACACGCCCTGATGGGCTGCCTTTGTCGTCCCGGGGCCGCCGTGGCGCCTCCTGGACGTAGCCGCAGCACGTTCCTAGAATCCCCACTGGGTATGCGTTGACATGCGTGCGTGCGCCGATCGTACGCACGGCTGTGTGCTGCAGGGGGTGGGGCGAGCGTGCTCACGGAGCAACGGACGACATCCAAAGAGACCTGGATCAAGGTCCTGGATCAAACCAAGTGCATCGGCTGCCATGCGTGCACGACCGCGTGCAAGTCGGAGAACCAGGTCCCGCTGGGGGTGACGCGGACCTACGTCAAGGCCGTCGAGGTCGGTACGTTCCCGCAGGTTCGGCGCTCGTTCCAGGTCACACGCTGCAACCAGTGCACCAACCCACCGTGCGTCGCGGCCTGCCCGACTGGGGCGATGTATCAGCGACCCGATGGCATCGTCGATTTCAACAAGGCCATCTGCATCGGCTGCAAGGCGTGCATGGCCGCATGCCCCTACGACGCCATCTTCATCAATCCCGAGGACCACTCCGCCGAGAAGTGCAACTTCTGTGCGCATCGTCTCGACATCGGCCTCGAACCGGCGTGCGTCGTCGTCTGCCCGACCGAGGCCATCCTCATCGGCAAGCTCGAGGACGACACCGCACGCGCGACCCGCGTCGTCCACCGCACCCCGGTGGCCGTGCGCAACCCGGAGAAGGGGACCCGTCCGAAGCTGTTCTATCGCGGCGCACACCAGGCAACCCTGGATCCCATCGCGGCCGAGCGTCCGCGCGGCGATACGTACATGTGGTCCCAGATCCCGAGCGGACCGCACGTCATCGCCTCGGGCCACCCGGCCGACGCCCACGTGCCGAACTCGTCGGCCAAGGCCAAGCTGGTCTACGACGTCGCCCACAATGCACCGTGGGGCGGCCTGGTCAGCCTCTACACCTGGACGAAGGGCCTCTCGGCCGGTGCCTACCTCGTGCCGATCACGCTGTGGTTGCTCGGGAAGCTGCCGTTCTCGTCGGACCTCGTCCGCATCTGGGGACCGTCGATCTCGCTCGCCTTCCTCGCGATCACCGGGGGGCTCCTGATCGGCGACCTCAAGCATCCCGAACGCTTCTACCTGCTCTTCCTCAAGGGTCGACCCGAGAGCTGGCTCGTCAGGGGGGGCTACGGACTCCTCCTCTTCGGCGGCATCGACACGCTGACCCTCATCGCCGGCATCCTGCACAGCTCGACCGCCATGGGCATCCTCGCCATCCCGGGGATTCCCCTTGCCGCACTCGCGGCGCTCTATACCGCGTTCCTGTTCGCCCAAGCCAAAGCACGCGATCTCTGGCAGAGCCCCCTGATGCCGATCCACCTCGTCATCCAGGCGCTCCTGCTCGGATCGGCCGTCAGCGTCTTCGTCGCGGCCATCACCGATCCCGGCTCGACGGTCGGCTACCTCGAGCGTCTCACAGGCGCGCTCGCGATCCTGAACGCGCTGCTCGTGGTGGGTGAGATCACCATCACGCACCCCACGGCCAAGGCCCACCTTGCCGTGTGGGAGATGACCCACGGCGCACTCGGGCGCCTCTTCTGGCTGGGATTCGCGCTCGATCTCGTCGGGATCCTCACCCCGCTCGGCATGGCCCTTGCCGCAGCAGCGCTCCTGTGCATCCTCCCGCTCGAACACGCCTACGTCCAAGCCGGCCAACGCGTCCCGTTGGCGTAACCCTCGGAGGTACGACCACCATGGCTACGAACGACGTCGAATCTCTCTCGGCTCGCATTCGCGCGCTCCGCGAGCAGACCGAGGCACGCGGGGAAACCTTCTACCAGGGGCCCTCGCGCATCGACCTCGCGAGCTTCCCGCCCAAGGAGCGCTGGGACGACTGGGTCGAGCTCGACTCGCGCGCCTGGCCGAAGCGCGTCGAGCATCGATCGATGCTCGTGCCCACCACCTGCTTCAACTGCGAGAGCGCCTGCGGCCTCCTCGCCTATGTCGATCGCGACACCTTGGCCGTGCGCAAGTTCGAGGGCAACCCCGAACATCCCGGCTCGCGAGGGCGCAACTGCGCCAAGGGTCCCGCGACGCTCAACCAGATCACCGACCCTGACCGCATCCTCTTCCCCCTTCGGCGGGTGGGGGCCCGCGGGAGCGGGAAGTGGGAGCGCGTGAGCTGGGACGAGGCGCTCGACGATCTCGCCCGTCGCCTCCGCCAGGCGCTCGTCGAGGACCGCCAGAACGAGATCATGATCCACCTCGGTCGTCCTGGGGAAGACGGCTTCACCGAGCGTGTCCTTGCCGCTTGGGGCGTCGACGGCCACAACTCGCACACCAACGTGTGCTCGTCGGGTGGACGAACTGGCTATCAGTTCTGGAGCGGGATCGATCGGCCCAGCGCCGACTTCGCCAACGCGAAGGTGATCTACCTCATCAGCTCCCACCTCGAGACCGGTCACTACTTCAACCCTCATGCGCAGCGCATCACCGAAGCCCGCGAGCGCGGCGCGAAGCTCATCGTCGCCGACACGCGCCTGTCGAACACCTCGACGCACGCGGACGTGTGGATGTCGCCGTGGCCCGGCTCCGAAGCGGCGATCAACCTCTCGATCGCGAACTACCTGATCCAGCACGACCGCTTCAACCGCGCCTTCGTCGAGCGGTGGTGGAACTGGCGCGAGTACCTCGAGGCGGTCCACCCCGAGCTCCCGGTGACCTTCGATGCCTTCGTGGGGGTGCTCAAGCAGCTCTACTCCGACTTCACCTTCGCGTACGCGGCCAAGGAGAGCGGTGTCGACGAAGCCACGCTCCGCGAGGTCGCCGAGCTCGTCGCCGACGCCGGCACCCAGCTCGCCACGCATACCTGGCGCTCGGCAGCCGCCGGCAACCTCGGTGGCTGGCAGGTCTCTCGGACGCTGTTCCTCCTGAACGCACTACTGGGGGCCGTCGCGACGCCAGGGGGCACGAACCTCAATGCCTGGAACAAGTTCGTGCCACGACCGATCCACGTCCCGCCGCACCCGAAGGTCTGGCAGGAGCTGTCCTGGCCCGTCGACTATCCACTTGCCCAGAACGAGCTCTCGTTCTTGCTCCCGCACCTCATGGAGGAGTACGGCAAGCGACTCGAGGTGTACTTCACGAGGGTCTACAACCCCGTGTGGACCAACCCGGATGGCTTTGCCTGGATCGAGATGCTGCTCGACGAGCACAAAGTCGGGTGCTACGTCGCGCTCACGCCCACCTGGAACGAGACCGCGTTCTTCGCGGACTACATCTTGCCGATGGGTCACGCCTCCGAACGCCACGACACCCACTCCTACGAGCAGTACGACGGCCAGTGGATCGGGTTTCGCCAACCCGTGCTCCGAGCGGCTCGTGAGCGTCTCGGCGAGACCGTCACCGACACCCGCCAGGTCAATCCCGGTGAGGTGTGGGAGGAGAACGAGTTCTGGATCGAGCTGTCGTGGCGCATCGACCCCGACGGCTCCCTGGGTATCCGGCGCTACTTCGAGTCTCGAGCCAACCCCGGCCAGAAGCTCTCCGTCGAGGAGTACTACGCCTGGATGTTCGAGCATTCGGTGCCAGGACTCCCCGAAGCCGCGGCCAAGGAGGGCCTCACGCCGCTCGGCTACATGCGCCGCTACGGTGCCTTCGAGGTCGCGCGCCAGGTCGGCCAGGTCTACGAACGGCCCGTCCCGGCCGAGGAACTCGACGACGTCCACGTCGACGACCATGGCCGGGTCTGGACTCGAGCTCCGAAGCCCGCGAGTGCCAACATCGTCCCGACCGGCGACCCGAGCCCCGACGACGAGGGACGTCGGCCCGTCGGCGTCGAGGTCGACGGCGCGATCCTGCGAGGCTTCCCCACGCCCTCCGGTCGGCTCGAGTTCTACTCGGCCACCGTCGCCTCGTGGGGATGGCCAGAGTACGCCATCCCGACCTACATCCCGAGCCACGTCCATCCGTCGAAGCTCGCCGACGGGCAGATGCCCCTGATCTCGACCTTCCGCCTGCCCGTGCAGATCCACACCCGGTCGGCCAACTCGAAGTGGCTCGACGAGATCGCCCACACGAACCCACTGTGGATCCATCCGACCGACGCGGCCCGCATCGGCGTGCGCGACGGTGAGCTCGTCCGCGTCACCACCGATCTCGGCTACTTCGTCGTCAAGGCGTGGGTCACCGAAGGCATCCGTCCCGGTGTCGTCGCCTGCTCGCACCACATGGGACGGTGGCGCCTCGGCGACGTCGGATCGAAGGGCATGATGCGTCTCGTCGCCCTGCGCCGCCAGGGATCACGCTGGACGCTCGACCCCTCCGACGGCGTCGCGCCCTACGAGTCGGCCGATCCCGACACCCAGCGCATCTGGTGGACCGACGTGGGCGTGCACCAGAACCTCACCTTCGGCGTGCACCCCGATCCGATCTCGGGGATGCACTGCTGGCACCAGGTCGTCACCGTGACCCGAGCCCAGCCTGGCGACCGCCACGCCGAGGTCTACGTCGACACCGCTCGTTCGCGCGAGGTGTTCCACCGCTGGCTCGAGCTCGCTCGTTCCGCCCGCGAGGTCAGCCCCGACGGGACGCGCCGCCCTCGCTGGCTCATGCGTCCGCTCAAGCCGACCCCAGAGGCCTTCCGACTCCCGACCTCGGCGACCGCCAGTGAACCAACTCGACAGTGACACGCGCAAGCTCGCCGAGGTCGTCCGGGGCCTCGCCGAGCTCAGCGAGAACCCCGAGCCCGACCCCGAGCTCCTCGCCCTCTTCGGGGTAGGACGCTCGCGTGCCGCCTTCACCGAGCTGTTCGACTTCGAGCTGCCCCCCTACACGAGCTTCTTCCTGACGCGCGGCCCGCTGCTCGGCGGCGAGCCCACGGAGCGCACACGCGAGTTCCTCGCGACCTACGTCGCCGATCTCACGACCCCAGCGCTCTGCGATCACGTGGGCTTCTTGCTCTCCGTCCTCGCCGCCGCGCTCGATCGCGATGCGCTCGACTTCGCACGCGCCTTCCTCTGGGAGCAGCTCGCACCGATCGGTCCGTTGTACGCATGCGCCGCTCGCGCACTCGGTCCCCCCGAGTACGCACCGTGGGCAGAACACCTCCTCGCCACCCTCAACAGCCTCGCCGAACGCCTGGGTGTGCCCTCGGCTCTCCCACTGCACCTGCGAGCCGCCCCGGATCTCGAGACTCCCGATGACCTCGACGGGCTCCTCGAGCTGTGCCTCTCCCCCGCCCTGTCGGGGATCGTGCTCACGCGGCGCGGCATTCTCGCCGCCGCCAACCGCGCCGAGGTGCCCATCCGCTTCGGAGGCCGTCGCTTCAGCTTCCGATCGCTCCTCGAGGCAGACCCCCGTGAGGCCCTCGCCCTCGTACGCCAGAGCGCGACCGAACAAGATCGCTGGCGTCTCGGCAGCGCCTTCGCCCCCGTCGAGCACTGGTGGCACGAGCGGCGCTCGGCACTGCTCGCGCGCCTCGCCGAACTCGAAGCACGCCCCGGCTCCGAACGCTGAGCGCTCCGCCGCTGGGCGCGTCACGGCACGAGCCGTCGGCAGCGCCTGCCCACTCCGCCCCACCCGAGCAGCGAGAGCGCACAGCGCAGCGAACTCGGCCGCGAGCGGCGCTCGAAGCACACCGCCTCCGCCATCGATCGTTCGACCTTGCGACCCTCAGGCCGCCCACACGCGTGACGCGCCATGGAGCGCGAGCCGCCACCGGGGCTCGCGAACCCGATCCTGTGCCAAGCACCCGCGTCGGTGGTCACCGCAACGCGCGCTCACAGGCGCGTCGAGCGCGCGCGATCTGCGCTCAGCCGGCGACGCGGCCCTGATCCTCCTGGAAGTCCGACCACGCGAACTGCAGACCCTCCGCCAGTTCGACGTCAGCCTTCAGGCCGAGCGAGCGCGCGAGCGACAGGTCCACGCTCACGCCCGGCATCTCACCAGCCTTCGCAGGCACATGACGCAGGCGCAGCTCGTGGCCCGTGACGTCGCCGACGAGATCGACCAGCTCATTCACGCTGACGCTCGTGCCGGAACCGAACGAGACCGCGCCCACGAAGCCGAGCTCCTCGAGGCGCACGAAGGCGTCCACGACGTCACCGATGTAGACGAAGTCACGCACCTGCTCACCGTCTCCGTAGATGGTCGCCTCAGACAGGCCGACCACATGACGCAGGAGGCGCGGCACGATCGAGTCCTTGTGCCACATCCCCGGACCGTAGACGTTCGTCAGGCGCACCGACGCGACGTGGATGCCGTAGCTAGCGGCGTACGCGCTCCCGAGCATCTCCCCTGCCGCCTTCGTCGCGCCATAGGGCGTGAGTGGCGCCAACGGCGAGCGCTCCGAGATGGTGCCGCTGTCACCCGCACCCACGACCGCGTTGGTCGACGCGAAGAGGACGCTCGCGACCTCGTGCGTGCGCGCGAACTCGAGCGCGTTCTCGTAGCCCACCAGGTTGGACACAAAGACGTCGTGAGGGTCGTTCACCGACTGCAAGACGCTGGTGCGGGCCGCGAAGTGGTAGAGCGCACGGACGTGCTCGCCAGCGAGCTCGGTCGCGAGGGCGAGCCAGGTGCGCTCGTGCTCGATCGCGCCCTTGACGAACACATCGAGTTCGCGGTGCTGCGGCGCGTTGCGATCGACGATCGCGACCCGCACGCCGCGCGCTCGAAGCGCACGAGCGACCGCGGTCCCGATGAATCCCGAGCCGCCGGTGACGATCGCCCACTCTGCCTGCTGCCGCACGTGACCACCTTTCGCCAGCGACTCTCCGGTCAGGCAACGCGCTTCGCCACCTCGTGGCGACCGCAGCGCTACCACCTCGTTACCTTACTCGACCATCCGGATGCACGAGCAACAACCCGAGGGTTCCTAACCGATCGGTAACACGTCACCATCCGCGCTCGCTCGGCGCCCGGTTCTATGCTGGGAGAGCGTGGACCGAATCGATCGCATGGGGCGCCGACTCCTCGAGGTGGTCGGCCTGCGACGGTTCGTCCCGCTGTGGGATCGCTTCTGGCGCTACGCGGCCGGGTCGGCAGCGACCGCCGTCTTGTCGCAGCTGGTCCTCCTCGTCGTCTACTCACTCTGGCATCTCCTCGATGCGCGTGACGCTGCCATCGTGGCCACGCTCGTCGGCATCCCACCGTCCTACTGGCTCAATCGCTCCTGGGCCTGGCGCCGTCGTGATCGCTCGTCGCTCGCCCGTGAGGTCCTGCCCTACGTCGCGATGTCACTCACCAGCCTGATCGTCTCGACCTGGGCAGTCGACGTGGCGCACGCCCATGCCCTCGCGCTCGGTGCATCCCGACTCGACCAGGACATCGTGGTCCAGGGAACCTACTTCGCTTCCTTCGTCGTGCTGTGGTTCGCCAAGTTCGCCTTCATGCACCTCGCCCTCTTCGGACGGAGCCGTTCGGACCTGCACGCCGAGCAGATCCGATGATCGCACGAGGTGCCCTCATCCACGTCACGACCGACGACCTGGACGCACTGCGAGCAGCACTCGGGTCGGCCGCGAACCTCCATCGGGCCGCTCCGGACCTCACGATCGAGGTCGTCTGCCAAGGTGCGGCCGTTCGCCGCCTGCTGGCGCCCTCACCGCTCGAGCCACTCCTGAGCCCTGCCCTCGAATGGCGCCGCGTCCTCGCCTGTGACAACAGCCTCCAGGCACTCGGCGCGACGAGCAGCGACCTCGCCAGCGATGTCGGCCATGTGCCTGCCGCCATCGCTCACCTCGTGGCGCGCCAGGGCGACGGCTGGGCTTACGTCAAGCTCCCTTGATCCTCGAGCCACCGGCGCCACCTGGAACGCCGGCTTCTCGCGCGTGGTCCGGGCATCGCCCTCTGCCCGGCGCCGTCGAGGACCGCACGTCCCAGGACGTCCGCCACCACCTGCGCCACCGCCGAGACGGCGTAGAGACCCTCCAGAAGGATGCGGGCCTCAGGAGAGCCCGCGACCGCCTCGTCGAGCCCATCGACGATCCGCGCCGCCTCGAAGGCGACCCCTTCGATCAGGGCGCCTGCGATGGCGGGCTCATCGCTGGTCAGCGAGAGTCCTGCAAGGACGCCACGACGACCCACGAGAGCCCGTTCGCTGCTGGGCTCATCGGCGATCGCTGCCGCCTCGTGGAGGTCGCCGACACCAACGAGGCGCACGATCGCTGCGACCGCGCCCCTATCGATCGGAACCTCTGAGCGCGCACCGCCGACGACCACGACGAGCGGCGTGTCGCCGCCGCGACGCTGCTCGTCCCCACCCACCATGGCGGGGACGAGCCTAACGTCTCGTCGTCGGGCCGCGACGGACTACGACTGCGCCGCGAGCAGCTGCGCGCCGACGTCGGCCCCGTCGTCGATGACGACAGGGCGAATGTGCTTGTTCGCCGACAGCCACGCCGCACCCGCTGCGGCGCGATACCCTCCGGCGCAGTGCACCACCACGGTCCGATCCGTCGCCACCTCGTCGATCTGGTTCGGCAAGAAGTAGATCGGGATCTGGATGGCGCCCGGGATCGGCAGGGCCCGAGCCTCGGACGGATTGCGCAGGTCGAGGAGCGTGTGATCGCTCCCCCGATACTGCTGCACGTACTCCTGCCAGCTGATGCGCTCGAGACGCTCGACGCCCCAGGCATCCATCAGCGGTTCGGGCTCGATCCAGCCACGCACCTCGTCGATCCCGATACGACCGAGGCTGAGCGCCGCCTCACGTGCGGTCGCCTCGTCGGACGAGACCAAGACGATCGGGCGACCGTAGTGGTGGAGCCACCCGAGATAGGTCGAGAACACGTTCGAGTACTCGAACGCGAGCGTGCCGGCCGGACGACCCTCGAGGCTCTGCTTCCGGGGCCGGATGTCCACGACCGCGGCCTCGTGATGATCGCGCAGCTCGGTCACCTGGGCAACGTCGAGCTTCGGGAGGCTGTCGATGCGCAGCGGCGCGGGACCCGAGACGTTCGCAGGCCCCATGTGGCGGTAGTAGGCCGGGAACGGATCGTAGGTCGCCACCAACATGTCCGCGAACGACTCCGCGGAGTCGTACTTGTAGACGATGTTGACGCGCTTCTCGCCATCGAGCGTCGAGTCGCCGGCCTCCTCGACCGACACCGACGAGCAGAACGAGCCGAAGCCGTGCGTCGGCATCAAGATCGTCGGCCCGGGGAGCTCGGTCGCGAAGCGCTGGGCCGAGTGCCACTGGTCCTTCGCGAGGCCGTAGGTCGCCTCCGGGCTGATGAGGTCCGTGCGTCCTACGGATCCATAGAGCAACGACCCACCCGAGAGCAGCACCGGTGGCCGATCGTCGGCCGGATCGCGCACCACGAACGAGATGTGCGTCGGCGTATGGCCAGGCGTGTGCAGCACGGTGACCTCCATGTCGCCGAGGCGCAGCACCTCGCGGTCGGCGACCGCTCGGCGCTCGAAGTGCACCTGCTCGCCCTCGAACACGAGGTAGTCGACGTCGAGCTCCTTCGCGAGCGCATAGCCGCCGGTGACGTAGTCGTTGTGCATGTGGGTGTCGCCGACCGCGACCGCCTCGAGGCCGCGCTCCGCGAGGATGGCGAGCATACGGTCGATGTCGCGCTGCGGATCGATCACGATCGCGCGACGCCCGTCGTGCACGATGTACGACCGGTCGCCGAGCTCGAGCGTCGGGACGATGATGAGATCGAGCATCCTGTGTCCTCCTAGGTACCAACCGCTATACCCCCAGCGGTATCTCCGATTATACCATAGGGGGTGTGATAGCGGCAATAAGCTCGCTAGGAGATCGCGTCCGAACCGAGGAGTGCCTCGAGCGCCCGGATGTCGTCACGCAGCTTGGCCGCCTCCTCGAAGCGCAGCTCGGTGGCGGCGCGCTCCATCTCTTCGCGGAGCGAGTCGATGACGTCGCGCACCTGCTCCGGGTTCATGCCAGCGGTCCGCTCTTCGATCGCTCGACGCCCGAGCGTCGGCGTCGGCGCGCTGCGCGTGCGCTCGGTGACGAGGTCGTCGATCCTCGCGCTCACGGAGCGCGGCGTGATCCCGTGGCGTGCGTTGTAGTCGGCCTGGATGCTCCGGCGGCGTTCGGTCTCCGAGATCGCTCGGGCCATCGAGGGCGTGACGGCATCCGCATAGAGGATCACCGTGCCCTCGACGTTGCGTGCGGCTCGGCCGATGGTCTGGATGAGCGAGGTCTCGGAGCGCAAGAAGCCCTCCTTGTCGGCGTCCATGATCGCCACGAGCCCCACTTCTGGCAGATCGAGGCCCTCGCGCAGCAGGTTGATCCCGACGAGGACGTCGAAGACCCCGAGGCGCAGATCGCGCACGATCTCGATGCGCTCCAAGGTCTCGATCGTCGAGTGGAGGTAGCGCACCCTGACGCCGAGGCCCTCGAAGTACTCGGTGAGGTCCTCGGCCATGCGCTTGGTGAGCGTGGTGACGAGCACCCGCTGGTCGCGCTCGACCCGAGCGCGGATCTCCGCGAGCAGGTCGTCGATCTGGCCCTTCGTGGGGCGGACCTCGACTTTGGGATCGAGGAGGCCCGTCGGACGCACGATCAGCTCCACCGTGCGCCCAGCGTGCTCACGCTCGAACGGACCAGGGGTCGCTGACATGAAGATGGCTTGAGGGACCCGTTCGAGGAACTCGTCGAAGCGAAGCGGACGGTTGTCGAGTGCGCTCGGCAGGCGGAACCCGTGCTCGACGAGGGTCTCCTTGCGAGAGCGATCGCCTGCGTACTGCGCGCGGAGCTGGGGGAGGCCGACGTGGCTCTCGTCGATGACGACGAGGAAGTCCTTGGGGAAGTAGTCGAGCAGCGTGTAGGGCGCCTGTCCGGGCTCGCGACCATCGAGGTGGCGGGAGTAGTTCTCGATCCCATTGCAGTAGCCGACTTCTTGGAGCATCTCGAGGTCGAGTTCGGTGCGCATGCGGAGCCGCTGCGCCTCGAGCAGCTTGCCCGCGCTCTCGAGCTCACGGAGCCGCTCCCCGAGCTCGTCGCTGATGGACCGAAGCGCACGCTCGACCACCTCCGGGCTCGCGAGGTAGTGCGTCGCCGGGAACAGAACGATGTCCTCCAGCTCGCGCAGCACCTCCCCCGTCGTCTGATCCACGCTCACGATCCGCTCGACCTCGTCGCCGAAGAACTCGACGCGCACGATGCGCTCCTCGTAGGCCGGGTGGACCTCGAGCACGTCGCCTCGCACGCGGAAACGGCCACGGGCGAGCTCGAGGTCGTTGCGCTGGTACTGCATGGCCACGAGCCTTCGCACCACGAGCCCCATCGGCTGATCCATCCCGACCTCGATGGGGAGGATCTGACCTTCGTAGGCGCTCGGGCTCCCGAGGCCGTAGATGCACGAGACGGAGGCCACGACCACCACGTCTCGCCTCGTGAGCAGGGCCGACGTCGCCGAGTGCCGCAGTCGGTCGATCTCGTCGTTGATGGACGAGTCCTTCTCGATGTAGGTATCGGAGGAGGGTATGTAGGCCTCGGGTTGGTAGTAGTCGTAGTACGACACGAAGTACTCGACCCGATTGCGGGGCATGAAGCCGCGAAACTCATTGGCGAGCTGGGCCGCGAGTGACTTGTTCGGCGCGATGACGAGCGTGGGGCGCTGCAGTCGCTCGATCGTCCAGGCGATGGTGGCGCTCTTGCCGGAGCCCGTGATCCCGAGCAGCGTCGTGAACCGGTTGCCCGACTCGATCGAGGTGACGAGCTCGTCGATCGCCCTCGGCTGATCGCCACTCGGGCGATACGGCGCGTGGACCTCGAAGCGCTCCGGCACTACACCGGGAGTCTACCGTGCGCTCGCGTGCGACGCCGGGATCCCGAACAGATCCTCGAGGAGCGTCTCGGCCCGCGACCGGACATCGGCGGCCACGACGTGGAGGTTCTCGGGTCGCAGGTAGGTCGGCAGCAGCACGTCGTCGGCGCGGCTGTACTCCTCGAGATCGAGCCCCGAGGCGAGCCAGTGGGTGAGACGGTAGCCGTCGACGATGGCGCCGTGGAGTCGCGACAGAGAACCCTTCGGCGTGTGGTGGTGGCTCACGGCCTCGACGATGTCCGGGGCGAAGTTCCAGTAGGCGAGGACGTCGCCCGCGATGAGCGCATGGTGGATCCCGTAGCGACCACGTTCGGCTCGCACGAGGGCGGCCTCGGACGAGGCCGTGAGCGGCTCGGCACGGAACGCCCCGACGACGGCGGCGTAGCTCGGGTCCAGACTCTCGAGGAGCGCGTGGCCGATGTCGTGGAGGAGTCCGGTCGAGAAGGCGAGCTGCGGATCGAGCCCGATCCCCCGCGCGACGGCCGCCGCACCCACCGCCGACATCACCGATCGTTGCCAGTCCTGCCGGGAGACGCTCATGACGCCCTCGACGAACGAGGCCAGCGCGAGCGAACGGACGGTCTCGAACCCGATCACCGCCACCGCGTGCTGCAAGGTGCGCACGTTGGCCTGACTCGAGAAGACCACCGAGTTCGCCGTTCGCATGACCCGCTCGACGAGCGCCGGATCCGTGCCGACGACAGTCGCGAGCTCGGCAGCACCGATGTCGTCGCGATCGATGACCGCGAGCACGCGTTCGGCGACGCTCCTCGATGGTTCGAACTCCGCGATCCGGGCCGTCAGCTGCTCCGCGGTGATCACCTCAGCCATGGTCACCTCCTCGCGAACCCATCGTCACGCGCGGCGATGACCTTTACCGTCGGCAGCGAGCGCGAGCGACCACACACGATCGGCAGCCTTGGCGAGGGCCTCTGGACCACCGTCGTTGTCGATGACGAGGTCCGCCTCGTGCCGCTGGGCCTCGAAGTCGAAGCGAGCACGACGCTGGCGTAGCTCCGCCTCGCTCATGCGCCCCTCCTCCGCGACGCGAGCGCCCGCGCGCTCGGCGCTCGCCCCGACCCACACGACGAGATCGGGGCAGATCCAGTCGTCCGCCCGCCGCCACAGCGGGACCTCGACGACGACGACGTCCCCATCGCCGGCTGACGCCAACTGGGCCTCGATCTCGGCACGGATCGCAGGATGGGTGAGCCGACCGAGGAGCGCCGTCGTCTCGGCCGAGCCAAAGGCGCGCGCGGCCAGCACGTCACGCCGGAGCCGCCCCTCGTTGTCGCAGATGTCATCGCCGAAAGCCGCCACCAACGAGGCGAGCACCTCGGAACCTGGCTCGACGACCGCTCGCGCCACCTCGTCGGCGTCGATGCCCACCGCACCTCGCTCGACGAGCCGAGCACGCAACGTCGACTTGCCCGAGCCGGTCGGGCCACACACGACGATGACCGTGGGCACGTCTCAGCGGTTCACGTCGACGACGATCCGCCCGCGAACGTGCCCGGCGAGGATCTCAGGTCCGAGGGCGGGCACGTCCTCGAGCCCCACCTCCCGGGTCACCTCCGCCAGCAGTGCGGGGTCGAGGTCGCTCGCGAGCGCTGCCCATGCCGCTCGCCGATCCTCGAGCGGTGCGAGCGTCGAGTCGATCCCGACGATACTCACGCCGCGGAGCAAGAAGGGCATCACCGAGGCGCAAAAGCGGTCGCCGCCGGCAAGACCCACGGATGCGACGGCCGCGCCGTGGGCCATCTGGGCAAGCGCGGTCGCGAGCGTCGAGCCCCCGACCGCATCGATGGCCCCGCCGAAGCGCTCCGACTCGAGCGGGCGCACGTCGTCCCTCGCGAGCTCGGCTCTGGCGATGATGCTGCTCGCACCCAGCGAGCGCAGGTAGGGCGCCTCGTCGGTCCGACCGGTCGACGCAGCCACCCCCCACCCTCGTCGAGCGGCGACAGCGACCGCGATGGAGCCCACCCCACCCGCGGCTCCAGTCACGAGCAGGGGGAAGGTCCGATCGGAACGCCCCCGCTGCTCGACGGCCATGATCGCGAGCATGGCGCTCAGGCCAGCCGTCCCGATCGCCATCGCCCTTCGCGCATCGAGGCCCTCGGGCAACGGAACGACCCACTCCGGACGCACCCTGGCCTCTTGGGCAAGACCGCCCGGATGGCGCTCGCCGACGTGGAACCCCGTGACCACGACGCGGGTCCCCGGAGCGAACGTCCCCGTCCGGTCTTCGATCACCTCACCGGCAAGGTCGACACCGGCGACATGGGGGTAGCGCCGAACCAGCCTCCCGAGCCCTCCGAGGACCATGCCGTCTTTGTAGTTGAGGGTCGAGTAGTGCACGCGGATCCGCACTGGATCGTGGCCGAGCAGGCTCTCGTCGAGCTCCTCGACGCGAGCTGCGACCGTGCCCCCATCCTCGCGGACGACGACGCCGCGCGGGCTCACCCCTTCACCCGCCGTGCCACGGTGTCGAGCAGCGTCGTCCAGTCGGCGCTGAAGGCGTGGGCACCTTGCTCCTGCAAGACGTCGCCAAGGCCCGCGAGATCGACTCCCGCCGAGGCGACCTCCTCGAGCAGTGCATCGGCCCCCGCGAGGTCGTCGTCGAGCACGGGCTCGATCTCGCCGTGGTCGTCGAAGGCCAGCAGGGTCCCCTCCGGGACGGTGTCGATCGTCCCTGGCGCCACCAGTCGCCCGAGGTAGTAGGTATCGGGGAGCTCGGGGTTCTTCGTCGAGGTCGAGGCCCAGAGGAGCCGCTGGGCTCTCGCACCCTGGCCGGCGAGCCTGCTGAAGCGCTCCGACGCGAGGAGCGCCTGGTAGGCCGCGTAGATCCGACGCATGATCGCAAGGCCCGTACGGCCCTGGAGCTCACGGGGCACGAGCGGATCGACGGCCGAGTCCCAGCGGGAGACGAAGACGCTCGCGACCGAGGGCACCACGAGGGACAACCCGGCGCTCGAACGCCGCTCGATGCCCTCGAGGTAGGCCTCCGCGGCTGCGGTGTAGTGCTCGACGGAGAACAGCAAGGTGACGTTCACGCCGATCCCCGAGGCGATCAACTCGCTGATCGCGGGGAGGCCCTCTGGGGTACCGGGTACCTTGACGAGCACGTTCGGCTCCGCGAAGCGCGACCGCAGCTCACGCGCCCACGACAGCGTCGCCTGGGTGTCGTGCGCGTACTGGGGAGGCACCTCGATCGACACGTAGCCGTCGACGCCGTCGGTGCGCTCGTACACCGGCGCGAACAGCCCGGCAGCCTCGGCGAGGTCCCAGTGGGCGAGTTCGTAGACGACGGCCTCTGGATCGTGGACACCGCGAGCGACCGCATCGGCAATGCGCTCGTCGTAGTCGGTCGAACCGGCGATGGCGTGCGACAGGATCGACGGGTTCGACGTCAAGCCGGTCACCGCGAGCTCGTCGATGTAGTGCGCGAGCGTGCCCTTGGCGAGCAGTCGCCTCGAGATCGCATCCAGCCAGACGCTCTGGCCGTGTTCCGCCAGCAAGCGAGCCCTCTTCATGGCATCTCCTCTCTCTTCGGCGGCCCTTGCCGCCACGAACGGTACCACTCGATGAGCCGCGCCGTCGTCGGGTCGAGGTCGGCACCCTCGACGTCGCGCTCGCCCGTCGTGAAGGGCGCGAGCTGGTCGGCGAGCTCCTTGCCGAGCTCGACGCCCCACTGGTCGAACGAGTCGATCCCCCACACAGCCCCCTGGACGAACACCGAGTGCTCGTAGAGTGCGATCAGCGCGCCGAGCGTCTCCGGCGCGAGTCGGGGCATCATCACCACGCTCGAGGGGCGTGAACCGGGCATCCGTTTGTGCGGCACGAGGCGCTCGGGCACCCCTGCCGCCCGCAACGACGCCTCGTCCCGGCCGAAGGCGAGTGCCTGGGCCTGCGCGAAGGCGTTCGCCACCAGCAGGTCGTGGTGGCGCTCGGGACCGGCTTGTGCCTCGGCGACCACGATGATGTCCGCAGGCACGAGGGTCGTCCCCTGGTGCAGCAGCTGATAGAAGGCGTGCTGGCCCTTCGTCCCCGGCTCTCCCCAGACGATGGCGCCCGTGTCGTAGTCCACGCGCTCGCCGTCGCGTCGGACGGACTTGCCGTTCGACTCCATGGTCAGCTGCTGCAGGTACGACGGCAAGAGCGCGAGACGCTCCGCGTACGGCAGCACCGCGTAGGTCTGGGCGCCGAGAAAGGTGCGATACCACAGCATCAACAAGCCGTGCAGGACGGGGGCGTTCACATCCATCGGCTCGGTCCGAAAGTGCTCGTCCATGGCGTGGGCCCCGGCGAGCAGACTGAGGAAGCCCTCCGGTCCGACGGCGACCATCAGCGCAAAACCCACCGCCGACCACACCGAGTAGCGCCCACCGACGAAGTCCCAGAAGCCGAAGACGTTGGCGGGGTCGACACCGAACGCCGTCGCGGCCTCGACGTTCGACGAGACCGCGACCACGTGGCGCGCCACCACCTCAGGGCCCTCTCCCAGCTCGGAGCGCAGCCACGCGAGCGCCGCCGTGGCGTTCTGGAGCGTCTCGAGGGTCCGGAACGTCTTCGAGACCACGACGAACAGCGTCCGGGCGGGCTCGGCGCCGACGAGCGCTCGCTCGAGGTCGACGGGATCGACGTTCGAGACGAACCGGACCTCGGGCCCGCCGTGGCCGAAGGCCTCCAGGGCGAGGGCCGCCATGCGAGGGCCGAGATCGGAGCCGCCGATCCCGATCGACACGACGCGCTCGATCCGTTCGCCGGTCACACCCGTCCAGCTGCCGTCGCGCAGACGAACGGCGGCCTCCGCCATGCGCTCGAGGACGTCGTGGACCGCGGAAGAGACGTCGATCCCGTCGACGACGGGTGCCCCTCCCCGCGGCGCGCGCAGCCATACGTGCCCCACGGCTCGATCCTCGGTGGTGTTGATGTGGCCACCGCCGAACATCGCCTCACGCAGCTCGACCACCTTCGTCTCGCGCGCGAGCTCACCGAGCAGCTCCAACGTGCGAGCGCGTACGAGCTGTCGCGTCGCATCGATCCGGAGCAGCCCGGCATCGAGGACGAGCCGACGCTCGCGATCGCTTCCCTCGGCCACCAACGTGCCAAGAGGCACGTCGCGCAGCTCCGCGGCCTCGGCCTCGAGCTCACGCCACACCCGAAGCGATCTCGGATCCACCGTCTCCACCGAGCGCTCCCTTCTGTCGCATCGCCACGACGCGCGCCGCCCGACCATGCGCCACACGCGCTCGTCGTCGGGCGACTCGCTCGAGCAGCCTGGCCACGATCCGGACACAGGCACGCTCCGACGTACCGCTAGGCAGCCTAACCCGATCCCTCGAAGAGCCCTCGGGCGATGGCGCGAGCAGCATGCCCACACCTACCATGGCCCCATGGCAGCAGCGTCCGATGCGGCTCGCGTCCTCGACGAGGCGAACGTCGACTGGACCGACGACCCCGCGGCCCTCGAGCCGATCAACCTCGACTGGACCGCCACGACGCGAGGGGATGCCGCAGCGCTCGCACGCCCCGCCGACGCTCCCGCGGTCGCGCGCCTCCTCGAGGCGGCTGGGAGCGCTCGTGTCGCGATCACCATCCAAGGTGGCAGGACCTCGCTCGTGGCCGGTGCGGTACCCCACCCCGGCGCCATCGCCGTCAGCACCGAACGACTCCGACGCATCGTTCGACTGGAGCCGGCCACGATGACCGTCGTCGCCGAAGCCGGCGTGACGCTCGCCGATCTCGACGCCGAGCTCGAGGCTGCAGGACTCGAGGTCGGTATCGACCTCGGATCGCGCGCCAACGCCACCCTCGGCGGTCTCGTCGCGACCAACGCGGGCGGTCAACGGGTCGTCCGCTACGGCTCGACGGCCAACCAGCTCGTCCACGTCGACCTCGTCGACGGGCTCGGGCGAACCCACCGTCGCATCGGTCGGCCTCCGAAGGCCGCCGGGCTCGACACCTGCCGCTTCGTCGCCGGGAGCGAGGGCATCTACGGCGTCATCACGGCCGTCGCGCTCCGGGTCCACCCGCGCCCACGCACCCGCATCGCCATCGCCATCGGCGCTGACGACTTCGTCGACCTCGTCAGCCTCTTCGAGACGCTCCGGCCACTCGTTGCGCCGTGGCTCGAGGCAGCCGAGTTCGTGCGTACGGCCGACGTCCGAAGCGCCGGCCTCACCCCGCCCGACCCGCATCCCCTCCTCCTCATCCTCCAGCTCACGAGTCCCTATCCCGACGACGATCGGCCCCTCCTGCTCGCACCGGCCCACCTCGACGCCCACGTGGCGACCGACCCCTCCCAGAGGGCACGGCTCTGGCACCTGCGCGAGATGCTCCCGCTGCTCGCCGAGCGCTTCGGCACCCCGGTCAAGCTGGACGTCGCCGTCCCACTCGGGGCACTCGGGGAGCTCGCGGCCCACCTCGACCTGGTGGCCGAGCGCGACGAGGTGCGCGCCACCGTCCTCTTCGGCCATCTCGCCGAGGGGACGTGCCACGTCAACCTCGCGATCGCACACGGGGCCGATCCCGGTCCGCTCTACGAGACGGTGCTCACACGTGTGGCGGCCCTCGGCGGCGTCATCGCGTCCGAACACGGGATCGGCCGCACCAAACGTCGCTGGGCCCGGCTCCTCCTCGACCCCATCGACGAGGCGGCGCTCCGATCGCTGAAGGGGATCTGGGATCCCTACGGCATCGTGAACCCTGGTGTCCTGCTCCCCGATCCGTGAGCGCGACCGCGGAGTGCGAGCGCTCAGTCGAGCACGGACCGCGCTCGTGCCGCCCCATCTCGCGCCACCGGCACCACGTCGAGTTCGACTCTGCGCCCCAGGAGGGAGCTGAGCAGCTCGGTCTTCGTCTCGAGAGCAACGCGCTCGGCACCGAGCGCCTCGTCGGCGTGCACCACGAGACGGATCTCGTCCGCCTCGAGCTGGACCTCGACCCCTTCGACCACTTGGGTGTGGGAGGCATCGAGCCCATCGGCGACGCGCAGGAGTGCGGCGAGCGCAGCCACACGGTCGCGATCGGCCGTCGAGAGGGCGTCGGGGGAACGAGGCGCGCCGCGACGGTGCGAGCCGACGACGCCCTCGACCACCAGCCGCTCGCGCACCGACAGCCCGCGTGGTGGGTCGGCCGCGAGCAGATACGCACCGTGACGGTCGTGGTTCCGGCCCGAGACGAACGCACCGACGTCGTGCAGCAGCGCCGCCACCGCGAGCAAGTCACGATCCTCGGGCACGAGCTCGAGGGCACCGCCCAGTCCGTCGAAGAGCGCGAGTGCGTGCCGCTCCACAGCGCGGGCGTGATCCTCCTCGATCTGGTACTTCCGCATGAGGTGTCGGAGCGAGCCAGCGCGGAGCTCGGCAGCGTCGAAGGCGAAGCCCATGGCGTCGCCCTCCTCCACGGCCTGGATCAACAGGCCCTCCCGAAGCGCCCACCGACTGGTCCACACCTCGTCGACCCCGAGCTCATCGAGGAGGGCGCGAACGATCAGGACGCCCGGCACGACGGTATCGCTGCGCCGCCGATCGATCCCGAGACGGTCGATGCGGGCCTCTCGATCGGCACGCACGATCGCATCGAGCGCACCGGTGAGGGAGGCGACGTCCACGACCCGCAACACCTGCCCGTCGGCGAGCTGATCGACGCGACCGAGTCGACGCGCGACCTTCGCGATCGCGGCGAACGTCCCGCTCGCCAGGACCAGCCGGCGCGGCTCGAACGAGGCCATCTCGCGGAGCTCGGCACCGGCGACCGCCTCGACGTGGGCCCGGATCCGAGCCAGTTCGTCGTGCCGTGGCGGGTCGCTACAGCGGTAGCGCACCGACAGCTTGCCCACACCCAGTGGGAGGCTGCGCGCGCGCAGGAGGGATCGTTGGGTCCCGAGCGCGAGCTCCAAGCTGCCTCCGCCGAGGTCGGCCACGACGACGGGGACCTGGCCGATGCTGCCGGCCGAGCGCACCGCCGAGAAGATCGTGCTGGCCTCTTCGTGACCGGTGAGGATACGAACGTGCACCCCGGTTCGCGCCTCGAGCGCGTCGGCGACGTCACGCCCGTTCTGGGCATCACGGAAGCTCGCGGTCGCCGCGGCGACGATGACCGTCGCGCCGAACGCGCGTGCGAGCGAGACGAAGCGCTCGAACGCCTCGTGGGCACGTGCTTCGGCCTCGTCGTCGAAGCGACCGAGGCGTGCGACCACCTCCCCGAGGCGCAGCATGACCTTGTCCTCGTAGACGGGCTCGAGGAGGCGCTCCGGACGCACCCGCGCCACGACGAGATGGAACGAGTTGGAGCCGAGATCGATCGCCGCCGCACTCAGCGTGCCCATGGAGCAGGCTCCTCGCACCAGCCGGGGTCGCTCGGCGCCTCGAGGAGGGCACGCACCCGCGCGACGCACTCCGGATCGACGCTCACGACCTGCCCGAGGGCCGCGCCGAGCTTGTGGGTCGTCGACACCGGGACCGCCCCGACCCAGCGCCGCAGCGCGCGCAGCTGCTCGTCGTCGGCGACCTCGACCTCGACCTCGACGAAGTGCCCAGTTCGCGGAGCGAGCACGTCCACCACGTCGAGCTCGATCTCGACACCACCGGTCGCATCGCGCCAGCTGGTACGGTGGTTGCGAATCCGCGCGAGCTCCACCAACCGCGCCGATCCGACGACGCTCCGAAGCCGACCAGCGATCTCGGCCGGGAGGCGCTCGCGCTCGCCGTCGACCTCGAACTCGACCGACACGTAGGTGCCGTCGTCCTCTTCGAGTGCGAGCTTGGCCGTCCAGCGTGCGGCCTCGGGATCCAAAGCCTCGAGCGCCCAGCGGGCTCGCACGCCAAGGCCGCAGCGCGCGAGCTGGTGATCGGCCGTGTCGAGGTAGCGCGACTCGAGCGTGGTCGTCACCGCGGGGGCCGCAGGCAGACCGAGCCGGTCACGGAACCTGGCGACGAGGACTCGTGCCTCGTCGACGTCGCGCGGGCGGAACTTCAGTTCCCGCTCGGTCCCGATCGCGCCTTCGCTCACCCCCGAGCCCCCGCCTCGTCGTTGAGCCGCCGCTGGAGCGAGATGCCCTCGCCACCGCGTTGACGATGCCAGCGGCCATCGGCGGTGAGCTCCCATGCGTAGGTGTCGTCCGCGAAGGCGAGATCGAGGATGTGCTCCACGCGCGCTCGAGTCGCCGGCGCCTCGAGCGGGATCAACAGCTCGACGCGCCGATCGAGATTGCGCTGCATGAGATCGGCCGAGGCGATCGCCACATCGGCGTCGGGTCCTTGGCCGAAGACGTAGATCCGTGAATGCTCGAGGAAGCTCCCCACGATCGATCGGATCCGAAGGTGCTCCGAGAGCCCCTCGACCCCCACGCGAGCCGAGCACAGGCCCCGGACCACACCCTCGACGGGAGTGCCGGCCGCCGACGCGTCGTAGAGCGCATCGATGATCTCGGGATCGACGAGCGAGTTCACCTTGAAGCGAATGCGTCCGCTCGGTCCGCGATCGCGCTCTCGGGCGATGCGCTCGAGCAACCACCCGCGCAGCTGCTGGGGAGCGAGCACGACGCGCCGCAACCGATTCGGGTGCGAGAATCCGGTGAGGTAGTTGAACACCTCGGCCAGGTCGTCGCCGAGGACCGTGTCGGCGCTGAAGAGGCCGAGGTCCTCGTAGGTCCGTGCCGTCCGGGCGTTGTAGTTGCCCGTGCCGACGTGACAGTAACGCACGAGGCGGGCGCCCTCACGGCGGACCACCATCGCGGCCTTGAGGTGGGTCTTCAGACCAACGACGCCGTAGACCACGTGGACGCCGGCTTCTTCGAGATGACGCGCCCAGGCGATGTTGGCGAGCTCGTCGAAGCGGGCCTTGACCTCGATGATGACCACGACCTGCTTGCCAGCCTCGGCGGCCTCGACGAGGGCCTCGACGATCGCCGAGTCACCCGAGGTGCGATAGAGCGTCTGCTTGATCGCGAGGACGTCCGGATCGGCCGCCGCTGCACGCACGAACGCCTCCACCGTCGAGGCGAAGCTCTCGTAGGGATGGTGCACCAGCACCTCGCCGGCCGCCAGGCGGCCGAACAGCGCGCCAGCGCCGTCGTCGCCCACGGTGAAGATCGACGGCGTCACACCCGCGGCGGCGATGCCTCGCCCCTCGTCGATGGGCAGTGCGACGATCTCCCATGCGAACGAACCGTCGATCGGCATGTCCGTCGCCCAGACGTCATCCGGATGGAGCTCGAGCTCGTCGACGAGCACGTCGACGAGCTCACGACTCATGCGCGACGACACCTCGAGCCGCACCGCACGACCGAAGCGCCGGCGTCGCAGTTCGGTCTCGACCAGCTCGAGCAGGTCGTCCGCCTCGCCCTCCTCGAGGACGAGGTCGGTGTTGCGCGTGACGCGGAACGTGCCGACTTCCTCGATGATCATGCCCGGGAACAGGCGGGCGATGAAGCTCGCGATGACGTCCTCGACCAAGCAGTAGCGCAGGTCCCCGAGCGGGAAGAGGCGCGGCACATTCGTGGGCACCTTCACACGAGCGAACCGGAGCTCACCGCCTTGGCTGTCACGGACGCGAACCGCGAGGTTGAGCGACAGGTTGGAGATGTAGGGAAAGGGATGCGCGGGATCGACGGACAAGGGCGTGAGGATCGGGAACAGCTCTTCCAAGAAGCGCTCGTGGAGGCGACGATGGAGCGTCGGAGAGAGGTCCTCGACGGCGACGATCTCGATCCCGAGCGCAGCGAGTGCCGGTCGGATCCCGTCGTGCCAGACCTCGCTCTGGCGCTCCCAGACCGGCTCGAGCCGCGTGCGAATCGCGCGCAGCTGCGCCCTGGCATCGAGTCCGTCCGGGGAGCGAATCGGATGCTGTGCGAGGAGCTGATCCTTGAGGCCGGCCACGCGCACCTGGAAGAACTCGTCCATGCCTTGTGCGAGCACGGCGAGGAACTTGGCGCGCTCGAGCGCCGGTTCGCGCGCATCGGCGGCGAGTTCGAGGATCCGGGAGGCGAAGTCCACCCAGGACAACTCCCGATTCACGAAGCGCTCAGACGAACTGCGCAGGGAGCCCTCGGCCAGCATGCGTTGCGCCTCAGCCACCAGCACCTCCTTGGCCGCCAACCTAGCCTCTCGCCGTAGTGCGTCGACGCCCGGTCCGCCACCACCTGCGCCAGCGTCATGCCCGCTAGAATCCGCTCGCACCAGCCAGGGGGACAAGGACCGATGCGCACCATGCTCGCCGCCCGTCGCGAGCGATCACCATGGGCTCGTGACCGGCGACGCCGAGAACTCGAACTGGTGCTCGCCGCCGACGTCATCACCGTCTTCGCGTGGGCGCTCGCGACCTGGGGCGAGAACCCGAAGGCACACCTGGACCCCAACCTCGCACTCGTCAGCGTGATGGTCGCGCCGTTCGTCCTCGCCATCGCGAACCGGCTGCTCGCACCGGCCGCCGATCCCACGATGGTGCCCCTCGTGGGACTGCTCAATGGGCTCGGGTTCGTCATGATCAACCGACTCGACCCCCACGAGGGCACCCTCCAGGCCCTCTGGACGGCTCTCAGCGTCATCGCCTACGTCGTGACCCTCGCCGTCGTGCGTAACGCGGACGCGCTCGATCGCTACCGCTACCTCCTCGCGATCGGCGGGATCGCCCTGCTGTTCCTGCCGCTGCTACCCGGGCTCGGGCTCGACATCAACGGTGCGCGGCTCTGGATCCACGTCGGCCCCTTCAGCTTCCAACCCGTCGAGATCGCCAAGCTCCTGCTCGCTCTGTTCCTCGCGTCCTGGATCGTCGAGCGCCGCGACATGCTCAGCCGGCTTCGTGGTGGCGGCATCCGCCGCCTCGGCCCCATCGCACTCGCGTTCGCGCTCGCACTCGTCGTCATGGCGGCCGAGCGCGACGTCGGCTTCGCGCTGTTGATCTTCTCCACCTTCGTCATCGTCCTCTGGGTGGGCACGGCGAACCGGAGCTACCTGGTCCTCGGCCTCGCGGCCTTCGCCATCGGGGCGGTCCTGGCCGGAGCCCTCTTCACCCAGGTGCACGAGCGCGTCGTGGTCTGGCTCGATCCATGGCGCTACGCCCAGACCATCGGCTACCAGCTCGTCCAGGCACAGTACGCCTTCGGCATCGGTGGACTCGCCGGCACCGGGCTCGGGCTCGGCCACCCGCAGCTCATCCCGGTCGTCACCAGCGACTTCATCTTCGCCGCCTTCGGCGAGGAGATGGGTCTGCTCGGCACGAGTGCCCTCGTGATCGCCTTCGTGCTCCTCGTCGGCGCCGGCGTGCGCACCGCCCTGCGTGCGCGAACGGAGTTCTCGTCGCTGCTGGCCTTCGCCCTGTCGGTCATCCTCGGACTCCAGACCTTCTTCATCATGGCAGGGATCGTGCGACTCCTGCCCCTGACCGGCGTCACGCTCCCCTTCGTCGCCTACGGAGGGTCGTCGCTGCTCGCGAACTATCTCCTCGTCGCCGTACTCGTGCGCATCTCCCACCAAGCCAATCGACAGATCGACGCCGGCCACGACGTCATCGTGATGACGGAGCTACGACCATGACACGACCCGTTCGCATCATCGTCGCCACCGGCCTCGAGGCCATCGACTCCCAGGCGATCTACCACGCCCTCGCCGAGAGGCTCGGTCCCGACGACCCCGACACCATCTGCCTGGTGTCACCGCGAGACCCCTACGTGTGCGTCGGCTACCACCAGGCGGTCGAACGAGAACTCGACGTCGAAGCGGCCGCGGCGCGCGGCCTACCGATCACGCGGCGCATGGTCGGCGGGGGCGCCGTGTACCTCGACGCTGGTCAGCTGTTCGTCCAGTGGATCATGCACCCAGACCACGTACCGCTCTCGCTGGAGGCACGCTACGCGGCCTACATTGCGCCACTCGTGACGACGCTGCGTGCCTTCGGGATCGACGCGCGCCATCGCCCGGTCAACGACATCCACGTCGCCGACCGCAAGATCGGCGGCACCGGTGCGGCTCGCATCGCGGGCGCCGAGGTGCTCGTGGGTTCGTTCATCCGCACGATCGACACCGACGCCCTCGCCGCCGTGCTGCGCGTCGACTCCGTGAAGCTCCGCGACAAGCTCGCCGCCACGATGCGCACCTACGTCACCTCCATGGAGCGCGAGCTCGGATCGGCACCGTCGGAGGACGCCATCGTCGAGCGCTACCTCCCGATCCTCGCCGAGGCACTCGGACGCCCACTCGAACTCGGCACCTTGAGCGAGGACGAGCGCCGCCACGTCGCCGCGGTGCGCGAACGACTCGTCGATCCCGCCTGGGTCAACGATGGCGGGGGGCGGCGCGTCCTCGGGGTGCACATTCGCGAAGGTGCCGACGTCCTCGTCGGCCGCACCAAGGCACCGAGCGGGCTCGTGCGGATCCTCCTCGTCGTCGCCGAGGGCCACGTGATCGACGCCACCGTCGAGGGGGACTTCACCGTCTGGCCCATGGAGGCACCGCGCGAGATCGCCGATGCCCTGATCGGCCAACCGGCCGATCCCGCGGCTCTCGCGAGGGTTGCCGAGGAGGCCGGTGATCGAACGCTCGACGACGCTCCTGGCCTCGCCGGCGTCCATCTGCGCGAGGCGGTCGAGGACGCCTTCTCCTTGGAGACCCACCAGTCCTGAACGCCCTTCGCAGGACCACCCTTCTCAGGGGCTTTCGAGCCTGACTCAAGGTCCACGCCAGATCGCGCCGTTTGACTTGAGGGCGTCGTCCCCGCTCCCCCGACCCAAGGAGGACCCGTGACGGACCTCATGGCCCAAGCGAAGCGCATCCACCGCACGGTCGTCGCAGCGCTCGTCCTCGCGGCCGGTGCACTCGGCTTCGAAGCGATCCGATCGTTCCCCGGCCACACCACCAAGGCCACGACCCATTCCCACACCTCTTCGACGTCGAACTCGACGGCACCCTTCGTGTCGTCGGGCTCGTCGGGCAGCTCCTCACCGTCGACGTCGTCGGGATCGTCCGCTCCCACGGTGAGCCAAGCTCCCTCTGCCGCAACCCCGACCCCGACCGGAGGCTCCTAACGTGTGGTCGAGCGTGCTGCCTGCCTACACCACACGCTGCGAACTGGTCGGCACGGACCCCGCTGATCGCGCCCTCGTCGACAGGTTTCGTGCGCTCCTGGACGAGTGGGGCGCCGTCGCGAGCTTCCACGATCCCCACAGCGAGCTCTCGCAGCTGAACGCCGATCCGACACCGGAGGTGCGGGTGTCGGCACGTCTCGCACACCTCCTCCAGGTCACCGACGAGGCGGTCCGCGCAAGTGGCGGCGTCATCGATCCGGTGCGCGCCGCCGATCCGAGCGCGCTCGAACCAGACCACCCGGTGGCGCGCCTCGGCCGTCGCTCCAGCGCGACCTGGGACGACGTCGAACGGGACGATGACATGGTTCGACGCCCACCCGGAACGCTGATCGACCTCGGCGGCCTCGCCAAGGCGGCCATCGCCGATGCGATCGCCCTCGAACTCGCAGCCGACGCCGCCGGTGCCATCCTCGTCAACCTCGGTGGCGACCTCCGCTGCGTCGGAGAAGCCCCCTGGTCGATCCTCGTCACCGACGATGGATCTTTGCGGCCCGACGCGCCCGGCCAGCGGATCCACATCCCCGCTGGCGCGGTCGCGACGAGTGACCGCGCGACGCGCCGATCGCCACGGGGTCTCGATCACATCGTCGGTGCCTCCACGCTCCCTGGCGCTGCCCGCCGCGCCACCGTCGTCGCCGAGAGCGCCGCGGCGGCCAATGCAGCCAGCCTCGCGATCATCGCCGCTGGACGCGCCTGGCACCGCATGTGGCGCCGCTACGAGCTGTCGGCGCTCGTCGTGACGAATGCCGGCGAACGCCTCCCCCTTGGCGGCTGGCCACCACGTCTCGAGGAAGCGGCCGCGTGCTGATCGCGACGACATCCCCGCTGCTGTGGTACCTGACCCGCGTGAGCGGTCTCGCCGCGCTCGTCATGCTCGGTGCGGTCGCCCTGCTCGGCATCGCGGTGGCGGGCAAAATCCTCCCTTCCGGCGTCGCCCGCTTCCTCGGCCCGGACCTCCATCGACGGCTCTCGCTCACCTTGGTGGTCGTGCTCGCGATCCACATTCTGACGGCACTTGCCGACAGCTTCGTGCCGATCGGCTGGACGGCAGCCGTCATCCCGTTCCTCTCCCACTATCGACGCGCCTTCGTCGGGTTCGGCACGCTCGCCTTCGATGGCCTGCTGATCGTGATCGCCTCCTCGCTCGCACGCCAGCACCTTGGCTTTGCGCTCTGGAAGCGGACGCACATGCTCGTGTGGCTCGTGCTCGCGCTCGCCATCGTCCACGGGCTCGGGACCGGTTCCGACACGCGGCTCGCCGCGGTCCTCGCCGTCTACGGTGCCATCACCGCAGGCGTCATCGTCCTCGCGGTCTTGCGCATCCGTCGCGACCCCGATCTCGCACATACTGCCCGTACCCTCGGCATGGTGGGGGTCCTCGGCGTGCCCGGGGTCGTGGCGCTGTGGGCACGGAGCGGACCGCTTCGCCCTGGCTGGTCTGCGCGCATCGACGGCACCGCCCCGACGACGGCGACCACCGCCGCCGTGACACGCTCGTCCGAGCCCCTCGGCGGGCCCATCACCGCCACCGTGACGCAGACCCAGGCCACGAGCGCCACGGACCTCACGATCGCGGGCGCCATCGGCGGCACGAACGAACGGCTCACGGTCGTGCTCACCGGACAGCCGAGCGAGGGCGTCTTTGCCGTCTCGGGTGGCACGGTGACCTTGGGGACCCCCAGCGCGCCAAACCTGTGCCACGGGAGCGTCACCGCGCTCGGGGGCTCGACGATCTCCTTCTCGCTCGCCTGCCCCCATGCCACGGTGGAAGGCACCGCGGCGCTCGCCATCGACGCGAACGGTGCGACGGGCCAGGTCTCCTTCTCCACCGCGCCATCGGAAGCCCTGAACGCTGCACCCTCGATCGGCGCTCCCGAGGCCGATGGCTCCGAAGGCAGCGACGCATGACGCCGCCGCCCAGGTCCGTCGCACGCCTCAGCGCCGGCTGGAGCCGACTCGTGAGCGACGACCTCGCGATCGCTGAGCTCGATGCGCCGCCTCTCTCGCTCGACGCGCACCGCGCCATCTACGGCTCCCTGCCCCCACGACCACCACTCGCCACCGCCGAGCACATCGTCGGCAGGGGCGGCGCGGGCTTCCCCCTGGCGCGCAAGCTTGCTGCGGTCGCGTCCCAGCGTGGGCCACGTGTCGTGGTCGCCAACGGCGCCGAGAGCGAGCCCGGCGCGCGCAAGGACAAGGCGCTGCTCACCCATGCGCCGCACCTCGTGCTCGATGGCCTCGGGCTCGCGACACGACTCCTCGAGGCCCGAGAAGCCATCGTGGCCGTCGAGGACGCGACCGCAGCCGACGTCCTCGAGCGAGCCATTCGTGAACGCAGCGACGCGGTCCGCGTCGCACTCCTCGACCGCTCGTATCTCACCGGTCAAGAGACGGCGCTGCTCGCCGCGCTCGAGGGGCGTCCCGCACTCCCGCGGTTCCAGCTCGCACGCGTCGCAGAGCGCGGCTACAAGAGCAGGCCGACCCTCGTCGCCAACGTCGAGACGCTCGCGCAGTGGGCCCTCGCCGCGCGCTTTGGCACCTCCTGGCACCAGAGCGCCGGAACCCGAGGCCACGACCGCTCGACGCGCATCGTCTCGATCGCGCTCCCGGGCTCGACGCCCACGGTGGTCGAACTCGCCCCAGGGGCGACCGTTCGGAGCCTCCTCGACGCGGTCGGCGTCACCACGGGTCTCGCCCTCGTCGGCGGTCTCTTCGGCGAGCTCATCTCGGTCGCCGACGAGCGGGCGATGGCACGTGTCCTCGTCGACCGTGCCGACTCATCGGACGAGCTGGCGCTCGGCGCGGGCTCCGTGCTGCTCGCCCCATCGGCGACCTGCGTCGTCTGTGCGACCAGCGAGCTCGTCGGCTACCTCAGCGAGGAGCGAGCCGGCCAGTGCGGACCCTGTGACCGTGGGCTCCCCGAACTTGCCCGTGCACTCGGTGCCGGGGCTCGTCCCGCCGAACTTGCGACCGTGGCGAGGCTGATCGCCCGCCGAGGCGCTTGCGCGCTACCCGACGCCGCAGCACACCTCGCGACGGCCATCACCCCGGCCGATGCGGCCGGCCACCAGCGCCGGCGCTGCCACGAGCGCCCCTTCGCGCTCGAGAGCCGGGAGCCGAGCCGTGGCTAGCCGCGCTCGGATCGTGATCGACCCGACCCGATGCCGAGGCCATGGCACCTGCGTGGCCCTCCTCGCGCGCCATCTCGAGCTCGATCCCTGGCACTTCCCTCTCGTCACCGATCCGATCGTCACCGAGGACCTCGATGCCGCCCGCCACGCCGAGCACCTCTGCCCCGAGCTTGCCTTCCACGTCGTGATCGAGCCAGCTCGCAGCTAGGCTCCCCGAGCACGTCTCAGGCTGTCGTCATCGGCGAGGCACTCTTCGACTGCCTCCTTCCAGGGTCGGGCTCGCCATCGTTCACGCCCGGTGGTGGACCCGCGAACGTCGCTCGCACCATCGCTCGCCACGGCGTGCCGGTCACGCTCGCGACCGGCGTCGGCGACGATCCCCTCGGTGAGCGCCTCCTGCGCTTTCTCCGCGACGACGGGGTCGACCTCGGCTTCTCGTGGCGCTCGCGGCTGCCGACGACGCTCGCGCTCGCGACCCTCGACGACGGCGTCGCCGACTACCGCTTCTACCTCGAGGGCACGGCCCTGGACGACCCGGTGGGCCACGATCGCGTGAACGACGCCGCGCACGCCGGCGACGTCCTCGTCACCGGTGGTCTCGCCCTCGCGCTCGACACGCTCGCAACGAGCGTCGTCGAGGTCCTTCGTGCCTGCGCCGCATCGTTGCGCATCGTCGACCTCAACGTACGTCCGAGTGCGGTCGCGAGCCCCGAGCGCTATCGCGAGCGCCTCCACGAGGCCATCGCCCATGCCGACATCGTCAAGGCCTCCGACGACGACCTCCGCTGGCTCGAGCCGGACGTGACCGTGGCCGAGGCCCTCGCCCATCTCGCGACCTCGGGACCAGCCGCTGTCATCATGAGCCAGGGGGCAGGCCCCGTCCTCGTCTCGGTACACGGTCGCGTGGTCGAGCTTCCCGTCGCTCCGGTCCGCGTCGTCGACACCGTCGGCGCGGGCGACGCGCTCACCGGCACCGTCGCCGCGACGTTCGCCTACCACGGCCGGCGCACGGTCGACGACACCGAGTTTGTGCTCGCGGCCGTGCGCGACGGCATCGAGGTCGCTCGCGAGACCTGCACCCGCCGAGGCGCCGACCCACCGAGGCGATCGGTGCCGACGTCGACTTGGACCTAGGAGTCCTGAGGAGGCCCGAGCTCGGGACGTGCCTCGACGCACCAGGCCGAGCTGCCTATGCTGAGCGCGAGTCGACCAATGAGCACTCGTACCCGTTGGGCACCGGACCACGAAGGAGCACCGTGACGACCGAGTTCACGCGCCCGACCCCGAAGGCTCGAGCCACGATGAAGGACGTCGCCCATCGCGCGGGGGTCTCGCTGAAGACGGTGTCGCGCGTCGTCAACGACGAGCCAGGCGTCACGGCCGAGGTCACCGAGCGCGTGCGCGCCGCGATCCGTGAGTTACGCTACGAGCCCAACCTCTCCGCGCGCTCGCTGCGTCGTCTCGATCGACGCTCCTCCACGATCGCCGCGATCTTCGACGATCTCTCGAACCCCCACCCAGCGCGGATCCTCCGCATGATCGAGCTGGCCGCGCGCGATCGCGGCGTCTCGGTGCTCGCCGCGAGCCACGAGGAGCGCCCCGACCGAGAACGCCAGCTCGTCGCAGCGATGTGGCGCCACGGCGTCGACGGCATCGTCGTCGAACCGGCCGCCGACGACCACCACTACCTTGCCGAGCTTCAGCGCGCGTCCGTCCCGGTCATCTTCGTCGATCGACCCCCGCGCCATCTCGATGCCGACGCCGTCCTCATCGACAATCGCGCTGGCGCGCGAGCCGCCGTCGAGCACCTCATCGCCCACGGTCATCGGCGCATCGCCTTTCTCGGCGATCTCTCCACGATCGCCACCGCCGTCGACCGGAGGCTTGGCTACCTCGACGGCCTGGTCGCTGGCGGTCTAGTGATCGATCCGCGCCTCGCGGTCATGGACGTGCACTCCGTCGGCGAGGCCGCCGAGCGCACCCGTGAACTCCTCGCTGGCCCGCACCCGCCAACTGCCATACTCGCGGGTCAGAACCTCATCACCATCGGTGTCATCTACGCACTGCGCGCCGCAGGGCTCGAGCGATCCGTCGCGCTGATCGGCTTCGACGACTTCGACCTCGCCGACCTCCTCGACCCGCCCGTCAGTGTCATCAGCCAGGAGGTCGAGCAGATCGGAGCGCTCGCCGCCTCCCTGCTGTTCGCACGGATGGACGACCCATCGCTCCCCATCCAGACCGCGTACGCACCGTGGCGCCTCGTCGCTCGAGGATCGGGTGAGATCCCCGCGCCCGATGGTCGTTGACAACGATATCAGAGCCCGCTAGTCTCACACCCAACCGCGGAACGGAGAGCACGTCCCGCGTGGGAGAAGGGGGAATTCATGACTCGGTCTCTTCGGACCTGGCGTCGGCCAGCCGTCGTCGGCGCGGTGCTCGCTGGCGCATCGCTCCTGGCTGCCGCGTGTGGATCCACGTCGTCGTCCTCGTCCACGACGTCGTCGTCCACGACGGCCTCGAGCAGCGGCACCACCATCGGTTTCGTCGTCGGCGCAGAAGCCGATCCGTTCTTCCAGTCGATGTACGTCGGCGCGGCCGCCGAAGCCAAGGCGCTCGGCGTGAAGCTCGTCTGGCAGGGCGACCCGGTCGACTACTCGCCAGCGACGCAGATCCCGATCCTGCAGCAGGTCCTCGCGCTGCATCCGAACGCCATCGTGGTCGCGCCCACCGATCCGAAGGCCTTGAACACCTACATGCAAGAGGCCGTCAAGGAAGGTATCAAGGTCCTCAACGTCGACTCCGGATCGTCGGACCAGAGCATGATCACCTCCTGGGTCACCGGTGACAACTACCAAGGTGGCGAGACGGCGGCCCAAGCACTGGCCTCCGCCATGGACTACGCAAAGAACTGCACCGCGTCCAACCCGTGCACGGTTGCGGTCGGCGTCTCGTCGCTGACCACCACCACCGACGCCCAACGCGTCGCGGGCTTCAAGGCCGAGATCAAGGCGCACTACCCGAACATCCAGGTGCTCAATGACGTCGTGAGCGAGTCGGAGCCGAGCGTCGCGCAGTCTGGGTTCGCCCAGGACATCAGCGCCCACCACCTCGACGGCATCTTCGCGGTGGATGGCACGGATGCAGAAGGTGCGAGCGCAGCTGTCAAGGCGGCCGGCGCCGAAGGCGCGAACGTGAAGATCGTGGGCTACGACGCCTACGCGACCAACATCCAGTCGATGGAGGCGGGCGGACAGGGGTCGCTCTCGGCGATCATCTCCCAGCAGCCGACCCTCGAGGGCAAGCTGATCATCGAGTACGCCGTGGACGCACTGCACCACAAGCCGGTGCCCCACCTGCAGCTCATCCCGAACATCTTGCTCACGCCCTCGACACCACAGAGCATCCTCCAGAAGTACCAGTACGTCCAGAGCTAGCTCGACGCGCACGTGTCTCCCCGGTACCCAACCCCCGGGGCCGGGGAGACACACGCATCTCGTGGTTGCCATGAGCCCTGGCGGGAGGAGTTGACGTGAGCCTGACGCGTGATGACGACGCGGCCCCAGCGGCCGTGACGAGCCGACCGACGACGCCAACCTTGCGGCGTATCGTCACCAACCAGCAGTTCGTGCTCGTCGTGGTACTCATTGCACTGATCTTGTTCTTCGGTGCCCGCAACACGCTCTTCTTCCGGATCGGCGAGTTCACGAACCTGCTCACCGACTTCAGCGGTCTCGTCATGATCGCCATCGCCGAGGCGTTCGTCATCATCGCTGGTGGCATCGACCTCGCCGTCGGATCGACCGCCGCGGTCACCGGGGTGATCGTGGCGGGATGGATCCAGCCACTCGTCACCCACGGCGACAACCTCGCCGTCATCTTGGTGCTCGGCACGATCCTGTGCGCGGGCCTCGGGGCAGTCGCCGGAGCCATCAGCGCGTTGCTCATCACGGTGTTCCGCCTGGTGCCGTTCGTGGCGACCCTCATCACCTACAGCGCAGGGGCCGGCCTCGCACTCGTGATCTCCAACGGAGCGCCGGTGGGCTACGATCCGCGGGCCATCGTCTGGAGCACCTCGGGCATCAGCCTGTTCACCTGGCTCGACATCATCGTGATCGTGATCGCGATCGTGCTCGGCGTCGTCTTGCACTTCACCGTCTATGGGCGCTACACCTACGCGATCGGCTCGAACGAGTTTGCTGCCCTTGCCGCCGGCATCAAGACCCGCCGTCACGTCGCCTCGATCTACATCCTCTCGGGGGTCCTCGCTGGACTCACCGGGATGTTTTTCTACATCCGATCCGGCTCGGCCGCCCCGACGACCGAGGTCAGCAACTCGGCCAATCTGCTCGCCATCGCCGCGGTCGTGATCGGCGGCGCCTCCCTCTACGGCGGCGTCGGCAGGTGGTGGGGTGTGATCCTCGGCGCGGCTCTCCTCACCGTGGTGAGCGACGGCCTCATCTTCATCAACGTGGCCCCGACATGGATTCAAGTCGTCGTTGGCGCAATTATCGCCCTCGCGGCGCTGCTCCAGACGCTCCGACGTCGTTCGAACGCGACCGGGAGGATGACCACATGACCAGCACCACGACGACGCGCCAACCGGTGCTCGAACTGCGCCACCTCTCGCTCACCTACGGATCCGTGGTCGCCCTCGAGGACGTCAGCCTCCAGGTGTACCCGAGCGAGGTCATCGGCATCGTCGGCGACAACGGTGCCGGCAAGTCCTCCCTCATCAAGACGATCTCGGGCGTCCTCGAACCCGACAAGGGCGAGATCTGGGTCGACGGCGAGCAACGACACTGGCGCTCACCCCGCGAGGCGCGAACCGCCGGTATCGAAACCCTTTACCAGGACTCCGGACTCGCACCGGATCTCTCCATCGGATCGAACCTCTTCCTCGGCCGTGAGCGACGTCGGCGTGGGTTGCTCGGCAGGCTCGGCTTCGTCGATCAGCGAAGCATGGAGCGCGAGGCCCTCGCCGAACTCCAGCGTGTCGGCATCACCATCGAGGGCATGGGCCGCACGGTCGCCGAGCTCTCCGGCGGACAGCGCCAGGCGGTCGCCATCGCGCGCACGATCACCTGGGCTCGCCATGTCATCATCCTCGACGAACCCACGAACCACCTCGGAGCACGCCAGAGCCTCGAGGTGCTCAAGGTCATCCGCGCGGCGCGCGACCGTGGGCTCAGCGTCCTCTTCATCTCCCACACGCTCCCCCACGTGCTGGAGGTCTGCGACCGGATCATCGTGTTGCGGCTCGGTCGAGTGGTACGTGACGCCCCGACGTCCGAGTTCACAGTCGAGAGCCTGCTCGCTGCGATCACCGGTCTCGACGATCGTAGCTGAGCCATCGAAGCTCACACGGACCATCGAACAACCATGCCGGGCTCGCTACTCATTCCCGAAGCCCACGGCCGAACGGCGCGACGCCACCCGAACGACGCGCCACAGGGGCACGACCAGGACTGCATCGAAGCTCGCGAGCAGCCGGGCTTCACCACCGATCACGCCCGCGATGTGCGCGCTCCGAACCCGGGAACCTCGACGTCAAGCGCATGATCTCGACACATGACGACGGCGTCCGACGCGTGCGGAAGATGAGACGATCAGTGTGATCTGCGACTCCTTGACGTGGCCACGCAACGCACGCATTCGGGGTCGCACCGATCGCTCGGGCGCACCGCACGCGCACCTCGATCGTCCGAGGCTCCACCTGTCCATCGGCTCAGGCCCCCTGAACGACGATCAGTACCCGTACCAAGGGCGCAACGAGCCTCTCCGCGACCGGCCGCGTCCGCAGCTCCCCGTGCCCCCATAGCTGGCGCGGGATGCGACGGGACACGAGACGACACGCGACGGTCCGCAATCCGAGCCTGCAACTCGCCCCCTGCCTCGTTCAGTGGCGCTTCGGGCGCACGAGACCGCTAGCCGTCTGCCCCGCGAGCTCGACGTGGTCGACGCCACCGACGTCGGGCTCACCAACTGGTTCGGCTGCACGGCGTTCACAGCTGCGTCTTCGTCGGCACGCCATCACCAGGGAGACAGGCTCGCTTCGCAGCGGCACCGAGTTCGTCGAGAGCGCCGCGTGCACAGCCAAGGGCCTCCAGCAGGCCGAGGATGCTCTTGGCTGCGATCGCCACCTCTCATGCAGACGCAGGATCGTCGAGCGCCGCCGTCCACAGCGACGTGGTGCCATTGCCAACAGGTCCAGGGGCCTCGAAGTTCGCCGAGGACGGCGACGACGCCACGCCCCACAGAGACCACGACCAGCCCGTAGGCCAACGACTCCACCTTCGCTCGCCCTTTCGTCGCGGACCCATCGCGACGCTCGCGGAGCTCACCTCGGCCTCGGTGCACTGGTACAACACAGCGCAGCTCATGCAGCGGGGTCACCGTGCCCACGAGGCCGCACGAGATGGCACTGACCGGGCTGCGTCGAGGTCCGTCATCGTCCATCACGACAGCTCCCGCCTCAGCACGTCAGAGCCGAGGACACACCCGAGGCCGGAGGATGTGTGCCGCTGCCCCCGACGCCACGCCTCAGGATCTGAACTACGCCGACATCGGTGACCGTAGCCGCGGCTCGGCTCGTCCACGCGCAGCCAGGCTGACCCACCTCCCATCCGGCGCCTGAACGGGGCGACCCGCGCGTCCCTCTACGCTGACGTCCACGTCCTCGCGCATGCGGGGGTGATCCGGCGATGATACCGAACTCGGTAGCGGCGCCAAGATGCTCCCCGCGTAGGCGGGGTCCGCGTATCGTCTTCGAAGTCGGCCACGACGTTCGCGGCACACAGCGCGACCCGCGATCTCCGTGATGTGCCGCTTCGCGACATGGGCACCGCCCGCCATCGTGTTCGCTCAGACCGTTCGAGCCCGTCTGAGCGCTTTCGGGCGGCACGACCGATCGCTCGAGGACCCACGCACCGCGGCGCTCCTCGAGCGTGTCTGATCTCCGTACTGTGTTGCGGCAGAACTGGCGCACGGTGGTCGAGGGGCGAGGACTCAGCCAACGAAGGACCTCGACTCCGCATGCGATCGGGCTCGCAACAGGGCCGATCTCCTCGCGCACCACGACCGACAGGAAGCGGCCCGAGGGGTCGGTCGGCGTCACAGGTGCCATCCCACCAAGATGGCTGAACGAGCGCGCACTGACCGACGCCGACGAGCACACACGAACTACGACTTGGGCCGTCTGGGCCGCTATAGCGATCGAGCGCCAGAAAGCTCGTTCCACTCCCGTGGCGGGCATGGTCGTCATGGGGAGCGCATCGGTAGCCGAAGAACGAGATCGGCCGTCAACTGCCTCCTCGCGTTGGTCGGTACCTGTCGTCTGGGGTGTCCCAAGCCCACCTGCGTCGTCGAGGTATCGCGACCGCGGGTTGGACCGGGGCCAGCGCCGCTGTGCACGTTGGTGGGCTGCCCCAGCTGGCGGGCAAGATGGACTCGATCCCGCCGTCGGCGACGCCGACGACAATGCGCTCGCCCAGACGACGATCGACCTGGAGACGGCCGAGTGCGTACGGCCCGGCTCATCGATCGACATGGAACCCCTGACGAGCCTCGCGGGCCCCGGGCGAGTCACCTTGGACCAGGTGCACTGCGACACCCCGACGAGGCTCCTGCGATGGCTGAGCGCCGTCCACCGCTCGAGGTCGAGCAGAGGTACGCAGGCTGGCGGGCCCCTGGCCGATCACGCATTATCAGTGTGCGCGCGGAGACCGGAGTTGCTCCCACCATCGCCGTCACGACACGTGTCCGACCCAGACCGTATGCTTCCGTCGTGACCGAGTCTGTCGGGCAAATCATTGCGGTGGGACGTGCATATGACCCACAATGATGGCGCACTCATCGAAGGCCAGATTCCGATCCCGCCAGCCTTCTGGCTTTGGGCCAAGACCTCGAGAGCACCCACGGAGCCTCCGACCTACCGCTGGCACCCCCTCGCGGCGCACCTCGTCGACGCCGCCCTCGTTGCACAGCAGCTGTGGGCCGGGTGGCTCTCACCATCGACGAAGCGCTGGCTCGGCGAACCCCTCGGCGGTGAGGACCACGCTCGAGCATTGTTTGCCCTCCTCGCCGGGTGTCACGACCTCGGCAAGGCCACACCCGCTTTCCAAATCCAGGTCGACTGGCTGCACCCGCAACTCCGCGACGCCGGCCTCGCCGTGGACAAGCCGCTCCCCCAGCGCTCGAAGGCACCTCACGCACTCGCCTCGGCGGCCACGGTGCAGCCGCTGCTCGCAGCTCGCGGCTGGAGCGAACCCGCTATCCGCGGAGTTGCAGCGATCCTCGGTGGTCACCACGGTTGGTTCCCTCCTCTGGGCTATGAGCGAGAACCGATCAAGCGCCCCGAACTCTATGGTCTGGCGGGACGACCTCTCGGCGGTGCCGGAGACCCCTGGAGTGCCGCGCGCGAGCGCCTGTTCGACCTCGTCGTCGAGGTCGCCGGTGCGCAGCAGGTACTCGGCCTCGCAGGCACAACCGAACTCGGCAGTGCGCGGCGACTCGCACTCGCAGGGTTCGTCATCCTCGCGGACTGGATCGCGAGCAACGAGCAGCTCTTCCCCTACCTCTGCCTCCCCTATGACGACGCCTACCTCCACGCAGCTCAGCAGCGCGCCGCCGAGGCGCTCGTGCAACTCGGATGGCACGGAGTCGCCAACCTCGGAGCCGTGGTCGGCGCGCCCGCCTTCGAGCATCGTTTCGGCTTCTCGCCGAACGCCCTACAGCGCCAGACGCTCGAGGCCGTCGAGCAAGGCGACGGGGGCCTAGTTCTTATCGAGGCGCCGATGGGCATGGGTAAGACCGAAGCCGCCCTCGCTGCGGCCGAGGTCTTGGCCACTCGCCAAGGTCACGGCGGAGCCTTCATCGGCCTGCCAACACAAGCCACGAGCAACCAGATGTTCCACCGCACCAGGCGCTGGTTGGAGCAGCTTGGGCCCGGCACCTTTGTGCTCGAACTTGCCCACGGCCGCGCACAGCAGGTGCCAGCGTTCCGTGACCTCCTTGAGAACGGCGCTCCGTCCGCGGTCGATGTCGACGAAGGCGACATCGCACGCGTCACGGCCGAAGCATGGTTCACCGGTCCCAAACGCCGCCTGCTCGCCCCCTTCGTCGTGGGCACGATCGATCAGATCCTGCTCGGAACCGCCAAGGTCCGCCACGTGGCCTTGCGACACGTCGGTCTCGCCGGAAAAGTGGTCATCCTCGACGAGGTCCATGCCTACGACGCCTACATGTCGGTCTTCCTCCGCCGTGTCCTCGAGTGGCTCGGCGCGGAGCGGATTCCGGTGATTCTCCTCTCCGCAACGCTCCCTCCTGCCGTGCGCGCACGTCTCATCGAGGCGTATGCGGGACACTCGACACCACTCGGGCTCGTGGGCTATCCCTCGATCACAACTGTCTCGACCGACGGCCACGTCACCACGACTCCAGTTGCTACGGACGCATCATCGGTTACGGTGCGCCTCGAGCACCTTGACGAGGACCCTGAGGACGAATCCTCGATGCCGCTACTGGAGATGGTCGCCCAAATGGCAGAGGCCGGGGCGAACATCCTCGTCATCCGCAACACCGTGGCAAGGGCGCAACGCACCTACCGCGCCGTCGCTGAGCGGCGACCCATGGGCACAGTACACCTGCTGCACGCTCGATTCACCACAGCTGATCGACTGAGGAAGGAGTCCTGGCTCGCGGAGCACTTCGGCCGCGGTGGCACACGCCTCTCAGGGCAGGTTGTCGTTGGCACACAGGTGCTCGAACAATCGCTCGACATCGATTTCGACGTACTCGCGACCGACCTCGCGCCGGTCGACCTCGTCCTCCAGCGAATCGGCAGGGTCCATCGCCACCGCGGCACGCGACGCCCCGTCGGCTTCACAGAGCCTCGTGTCATCGTGACAGGGTTCACGCGCTCGCCAACCGGACCACCCGCGTTTCCTTCGGGCTCGGTGCGAGTGTACGGAGAGCACCTGTTGCTTCGAACGGCCGCCCTGCTGCTCGCTCGGGACTCGCTGACGCTCCCCGATGACGTCCCCTCCCTGGTGGCGGCCGTCTATGGGGACGACGACGTCATCGCTCCAGCCTGGCATGATCATGGCGCTCGGGTCGCCGTCGAATGGCAATCGGAGCAACACGAACGAGAACGACGGGCGGAGCAGTTCGTCATCTCGGACCCGACGAGGGCGGGGTATCTCCTGGAACTTGAACGTATCCGTCTTGGCGACCCTGAAGACGACGATGATCCTCGTGTCCAAGCGGCGGTGCGCGACAGCGTCCCGAGCATCGAGGTTGCGATCGCGTGTGTCGGCCCCTCGCCGAACATCGCGCGCTTCGGGACGACCGAGGTCAGTCTCGAGCATCCTCCGACGCCCGATGACGTCGAGGCGGTCCTCGGCTCGGTGGTCCGGCTGCCTAGTTACCTCACGGAAGCTGCAACCAGTCTCGCCGTGCCGGAGGGTTGGCGTCGTCACCCCTGGCTACGGCGTCAGCGGGTGCTCGTGTTGGGACTTGACGGTGAATGCTCGCTCGGGTATTATCGCATTCGATATACTGACGTAGAGGGATTGGAGGTGGTGAGCGGTGGAGCCTGAGATGCACTTTGACCTCTCCTCCGAGCCGTGGCTGCCCGTACGGTTCAGAGACGGTCGGCGAAGCGAGGTGAGTCTTCGAGACATATTCGTGCTCGCCCATACGATCGTTGGCTTCGACGTCGACTTCCCGACCCTGGAGCCGGCCTTGCTTCGACTCGTGCTCGCCCTCGCCTACCGCATCTTGCGAGGCCCGAAGGATGACGCCGAGTGGGGTCGCCTCTGGGAGGCTGACCGGTTTTCGGAGGACGCCATCGACGATTACTTCGCCCGTTGGCGCCATCGCTTCGACCTGTTCTCGAAGGAGTTCCCGTTCTTTCAGGTCGCCGACCTCGAGCCAGCAGGCAAGGGCGGCGTCAAGACCGCCAACAGTCTGGTGGCCTACGCGCCATCAGGCAACAACGTGCCCGTCTTCACGCCCATCACCGACCGCACGGAGCTGGCACTGAGCCCCGCCGAGGCAGCACGCTGGCTCGTGGAGCGCCATGCCTTCGGCTCGGCATCCGACAAGACTGGGGCCAAGGGGAATCCGAAGGTCAAGGGCGGCAAGGACACCCCCGCGATCGGCTACCTCGCTTGGATCGGGTTCGTCGCGCCCGTCGGGCAGACACTGCGCGAGACACTCCTCCTCAACCTCGTCCCGTGGCAGTATCGCAATCTCATCCGTGGAGGCGAGGACGACGTGCCCGCATGGGAACGTGACCCGCTGGGGCCGACACGGGTGATGCGCGCGCCCGACGGTGTGTGCGACCTGTTCACCTGGCAAGGTCGGCGGATTCGCCTCTTCCCGGAGCGCCGCGGCGATGCTATCGTCGTCCCGCGGGTACTCATCTGCGCTGGCGATGAGGTTGATCGTCGCGCCGCGCGAGACGTCGATCCTCACGTCGGATGGCGGATGGAGAGCAGGCGTGGTGCAGAGGTCAGCTATGTGCCACTGCGGGCGCGCCCGGGCCAGCAGGTGTGGCGGGGCCTGAGCAGCGTGCTCGCGCTCGGCGCTGAGGAACAGCGCGCAGGCGTCCTGTCCTTCGTCGAGGGTCTGCAATCGCGGGGGATCGCCCTCGTGTCCCTCCTCGTCACTTCCGCAAAGTTCGGGAACATGTCGACCACCCTCGACGACCTGGCCTACGACCGACTCGACACTCCTCTTGCCGTACTGAACCAGGAGGATCCCGCAGCAGCCACCGTCGCAATCGACGCAGTCACCTTCGCAGCGCACGCTGCCCAAGCACTCGGCTACGTCGCCGAAGCTCGCTACCTCTCCTACGACCTCTCCTTCCACGAGGAATCAAAGCGACACCGGGTGCCCGAAGGGAAGGCAGCGCTCGCCAAGGCGGCACGGTCGGCGCTCGCCGAGGAGCTCTACGGTCGGCTCGACGCGCCCTATCGCCACTTCCTGACGGGACTCGCGAACATCGACGACCTCGAGCGCCCTCGGGCTGAGTGGGCTGCCCTCGTCGAGGCCGTCGCTCGGGATCTCGCGAGCCGGGAGCTAGCGCAGCTCGCCCCGGCGCAGGCCTTCGCGGGTGTCGCTGGCGAGGACCGCTTCCGACGAATGCTCGCACGGGCTCGCAACGAGTTCAGTCCATCGGATAGCCCAGAGAAGGGAGCTGCATGACCACAACTTCGTCGACCTCGACGAACGACACACTGTTCCGTCAGGTACGTGACATGATCGCCCGAGACCCGGGAGCGCTCGCGACGCTTCGCCGCAACGTCGGCCGGAGCTTTGACGAGTCCCCTGACTCTTGGCCGTACGTCCTCATGGTGACGGGACGCTCGCGCTGGCGTGAGCCGGCTGCGCACCTCGCGCTCGGTCTCTTCGCGTTGCACCACCAATCGAAGACGCCTGGCGCCCTCGACAAGGAAGGCTCGACCTTCGGGCTCGCAACTCGGAGATTGCGAACCTCTCGCGGCGATAGCGGCGCATCCGAGCAAGGGATAGAACGGCGCTTCCGGAGCGCGCTCGCGAGCGAGACCATCGACGCCCTCGGCGTTCACCTTCGGGGACTGGTCACGCTCATGCGCGGTGCGGACGTGTCCCTCGACTATCCCCGGCTCTACCAAGATCTCAGTACCTGGCTCCTGCCCGAGAAACTACAGAGAGTCAGCCTGAGATGGGCACGAGACTACTACGCGCTCGACCCTGACCAGCAATCACCCGCCGAACAGAAGGAGGAACCATGAACCATCCCACCCGCGCAGTCATCGACGTGCACGTCCTGCAAACGTTGCCGCCCTCATGTCTGAACCGCGACGACACCAACGCACCAAAGACCGCGCTCTATGGCGGTGCTCGTCGAGCTCGGGTGTCGTCACAGTCGTGGAAGCGCGCGACGAGGCGCTACTTCAATGAGAACCTCGCAACCATCGGCACCGACTGGCTGCGCAGCCGCGGGGGCGGAATTCGCACGCGTAAGCTTGCCGGCCTCCTCCACGAGCGAGTCCAGGCCCGCGTGCGCGATCTCGATGTGCGCGAGGACGACGTCGCACGACTCGTCAACCTCGCCGCGGGAGCGCTGCTCGGCCTCAAGGAGGAGAAGCTCAAGAAGCGCGCCCAGGAGACCCAACCTGCAGATCTCGAATACGCGTTGTTCGTCTCCGAGAGTGCAATCGATGCGGCGGTGGGAGAGCTGGAACGCTCCCTCCGTGCCGGCGATGACCTCGACCTCGACGTTCTGACGACCGCGATGGGCAGGGATCTCTCCCTCGATGTCGCTCTGTTCGGCAGGATGATCGCTGACACCCCGAATCTCAACGTCGACGCCGCGTGCCAGGTCGCGCATGCCATCTCGACCCATCGCGTCACCTCCGAGTTCGACTTTTACACCACCGTCGACGACCTGGCAGGCGACGACGAGACCGGCGCGGCCATGATGGGGTTCATCGAGTTCAATTCCGCGACCGTCTATCGCTTCGCCACCGTGAGCCTTGGACGACTGGCAGACAACCTGGGGGATCCCGACGCGGTACCGACGGGCGTGCGCGCCTTTATCGAAGCGTTTGCCAAGAGCCTGCCAACGGGACACCAGAACACGTTTGCAGCATTGACGGTGCCCGACTTGGTGTTTGTGTCCATGCGAGGCGACCAGCCGGTCAGTCTGGTCGGGGCCTTCGAGGCACCAGTCGAGAGCGATCGTGGGTACGTCCACGCATCTGCCGAGCGCTTGGCGACCTACGCCGACGACATCGACGGACTCTATGGCGTGCCTCGCCTGAACGGCTGGGCGAGCTATGTCCCGAAGCTGGAGCAGGCGGTCGCGACTCACCTCGGCGACTCCATCGCCTTTCCCCAGCTCCTCGACGCCGTCGAGGCCGCAACCGCGGAGCACATGGCATCATGAGCGTGCTCGCACTGCGCCTTGGAGGACCATTGCAGGCCTGGGGCAGCAGCCAGCGTCTCGACCACTACCGACGAACGGAGCGTTTCCCAACTAAGTCAGGGGTCATCGGGCTGCTCGCAGCCGCCCTGGGGCGTCCTCGGTCCGCAGCTCTCGACGATCTCGGCGCGCTGCGCTTCGCCGTGCGCATCGATCGACCAGGTGAAGTCTTGCGAGACTTCCACACACTGTCGAGTCTGTTCGACGACAAGAAGCGGTTCGCGCCCGGCGAGGGGAGACTGCCGACTGCATCGGGCGGCTATCGCTCTGCCGCTACGAGCACGCAAGTCACCGAACGGTTCTACCTCGCCGACGCCTGCTTCGTCGCTGGGCTCGAAGGCGACGCCGCGCAGCTCCAAGAGCTCGACGACGCACTCAGGACTCCGGTGTTTCCCCTGTACCTCGGGCGACGCTCCTGCCCCCCGGACAAGCCGCTGCGGCTCGGCGTCTACGACGGCGGGCTCATCGACGTGCTGGCAAGCATCCCGTGGCAGGCCAACGACCCCGCGCAGTCCGCGACGTCGATACGGTGTGAACTCGTCGTCGAGAATCCCGCCGGCGATGTCGAGCTTGCGGACCAGGCACGAAGCTTCGACCCACTCACGCGCTCCTACACGCGCCGCCGGGTCAGTCATCACTACGTCGAGGTGACCATCGGCCACGGCCACGAATCGGCTCGCTCGACCCATGACCCGATGGCCCTGCTCGAGGAGGGCGATTGAGATGTTCCTCACTCGGCTCTACATCGACCCACAGAAGCAGGCTGCTCTCAGCGTTCTGCGGAACCCGCAGCGCATGCACGCGATCATCGCCCAAGCGACGTCGGCCAGTGTGCCGCAGGAGGCGAATTCGATTGGCCGAACGCTCTGGCGCGTCGACGGCGACGACCCTCGGGTCCCGATTCTCTACGTGGTGAGCGCAGTCCAGCCGCAGTTCGCCCACTTCGCGGCGAGCGTAGGGCAAGTCGTCCGAGGCACGGACTACGACACGAAGCCCTACGGGCCCCTCCTCGATCGACTCGAGACAGGCCAGGTCTACGCCTTCCGGCTCGCAGCCAATGCGGTGCGGAGCGGTCGGAGTTCGTCCGGATCCGCAGACACGAAGCGCCACGGCCACGTCACCATCACACAGCAGCTCGGCTGGCTCCTTGCGCGGTCCGAGCAGCACGGTTTCACGATCCGTACCGGTTCGACAGGCGAACCAGACGTGGCGGTGACAGGCGGTCGCCGGATGGTGTTCCGCAGGCAAGGCCAACGAGTGACCATCGCGTTGACCGAGTTCATGGGCCATCTCGAGGTTCTCGACCGGGAGCTCCTTCGGCGCAGCTTGGTCACCGGCATAGGCCACGCACGCGCCTATGGTTGCGGCCTGCTCACGCTTGCTGCACCAGCGAGACCCCGATGACTGAAGGCCGTGTCCCACTCAGTGGAGAGCGCGTCGGGATAGGCGAACTCCAGCCGGTCTCACGACGATCCTCGTTCGTCTACCTCGAGCACTGCGTCGTCCATCGGGATGCGAATGCAGTCGTGTCGGTAACAGAGTCCGGCACGACCTACCTGCCTGCAGCAGCGGTCGGCACGCTCCTCCTCGGTCCCGGAACGCGCATCACCCATCAAGCCATGCTGCTCCTGGGAGAATCCGGGGTCGTGGTGTGCTGGGTGGGCGAAGGTGATACTCGTCTGTACGCCTGGGCACCGTCGCTGTTCCAGTCTACGCGCTTCCTCGAGGCGCAAGCTCGTCTCGTCTCGAATCGGCAAGATCGACTCCGGGTCGCGCGCCAGATGTATCAGATGCGCTTTCCCGGCGAGGACGTGAGCAAGGCCACTATGCAGCGGCTCCGAGGCATGGAGGGCGCGCGCATCCGTCGCACGTATCGTCACCTTGCCAGCGCCTTTGGGATCGACTGGCATGGTCGGCACTACGACCCCAACAACTCGTCCGCGGGCGATGATGTCAATCGCGCGCTCTCCATCGCGAACAGCGTGCTCTACGGCGTGGTCCATACGGCGATCGTTGCACTCGGCTGTAGTCCCGGCCTGGGCTTCGTCCACACTGGCCACTCGCTGTCGTTCGTCTACGACGTCGCCGACCTCTACAAGGTAGAACTGGCGATACCGGTGGCCTTCGAGGCAGCCGCCCAGCGAACGGGAAGTCTGTCGAGTCAGGTCCGACGAACGATGCGGGAACGGATTCACGAGGCACATCTCCTCGAACGAGCCGTCGACGACATTCGTCTCTTGCTTGGTACGCCAGATGCCGACCTTGGGGGCGAACCCGGTCTCGTTCTCTTCGACGATCGCATCGGCGAGGTCCCAGCGGGCACCGACTACAGCTCCGACGTATGACGGTTCTCGTGCTTACCGCTGTCCCCGTTGGGCTCCGTGGCCACATCACCAGGTGGCTGCTCGAAATCGCTCCTGGGGTCTTCGTGGGAACCGTGACCGCCCGCGTTCGTGACCTCATGTGGCAACGAGTCAACGAGCACCTGGGAGAAGGCGGCCGAGCGGTCATGGTCTACCCCGCTCGCAACGAACAGGGCCTTGCCTTCAAAGTCGTAGGCGGCACATGGGAGCCCGTGGACTTTGAGGGACTTACACTTATTCGCAAGCCCAGCCGGTAAACATCCATGTGGTGAAGTGTGCTCCCCGCGCAGGCGGGGGTGATCCGGTGGCAGAAGTGACTACCTACACAGACGACATGTGCTCCCCGCGCAGGCGGGGGTGATCCGGGATGACTGGTAAGTACGGGCCGCACACGGAAGTGCTCCCCGCGCAGGCGGGGGTGATCCTCGAACCGGGCCGACGTTGGTCATGTGGGTTGGGTGCTCCCCGCGCAGGCGGGGGTGATCCGCGGAGACTCCTCGAGCTCTTCCCGAGTGAGACGTGCTCCCCGCGCAGGCGGGGGTGATCCTTCGGGATACTCTCCGATCTTCGGGACTATCGGGTGCTCCCCGCGCAGGCGGGGGTGATCCCATGGCCAACGCACTGCGACAGCAACGGGAGCAGTGCTCCCCGCGCAGGCGGGGGTGATCCCTGGGTCAGGTACGGGCCAGTGAAGGCAATGTAGTGCTCCCCGCGCAGGCGGGGGTGATCCGGCGGTATCCATCATCAGAGAGTCTCAGGCTGAGTGCTCCCCGCGCAGGCGGGGGTGATCCGGAGGCAGTGGATGGTGAAGTAGTCAAGATTCCGTGCTCCCCGCGCAGGCGGGGGTGATCCGCTTGGCCTCGCGGGTGGGGGGCACGCGGTTGAGTGCTCCCCGCGCAGGCGGGGGTGATCCCTCGGACAAGCTCAGCTTCTCGGGCGACTGGGGGTGCTCCCCGCGCAGGCGGGGGTGATCCCCTCGTGCCTGGTGACGACCCGCAACGCGAGCTGTGCTCCCCGCGCAGGCGGGGGTGATCCCCCTTGCTCGGAGCACATGCACCTCGACAACTCGTGCTCCCCGCGCAGGCGGGGGTGATCCTCACCACGCCGAAGAAGGACAGAATCACGACGGGTGCTCCCCGCGCAGGCGGGGGTGATCCGAGTCGCCTCAGGTAGTCGATCTGTCAACTGACGTGCTCCCCGCGCAGGCGGGGGTGATCCTCCGACTCAGTACGCATTCTGAAGCTGAACTTGGTGCTCCCCGCGCAGGCGGGGGTGATCCTCTGAAGAGCATGAGAGCAGTCATCGATAGCAGGTGCTCCCCGCGCAGGCGGGGGTGATCCTGCTCATCCGCAGTACCCCCTCGACGCTATGGTGTGCTCCCCGCGCAGGCGGGGGTGATCCCTGAACGCCGACGACGCGCAGGTCGCCACGGCAGTGCTCCCCGCGCAGGCGGGGGTGATCCGTCGATGCGCGGATCAGCACTGGTCTGCATCAAGTGCTCCCCGCGCAGGCGGGGGTGATCCGCCAGCCAGAGCTCGTCCGGGTCATCAACGCGAGTGCTCCCCGCGCAGGCGGGGGTGATCCTGCTTCCCGGTTGGATCGTGATCGGTAACGGCGGTGCTCCCCGCGCAGGCGGGGGTGATCCCCAGTGGGCTGCGTTGCCCCGGGCAACGAACGGGTGCTCCCCGCGCAGGCGGGGGTGATCCCCAGCGCCCTCAGCGATGAGCACGGCCCCTACCGTGCTCCCCGCGCAGGCGGGGGTGATCCGTGGGGACGAGAGGACGAAGAGGGAGGAGCGAGGTGCTCCCCGCGCAGGCGGGGGTGATCCGACGATTGTGGAGAACCTCGGGGTCAACGAGGTGTGCTCCCCGCGCAGGCGGGGGTGATCCCGATCCGGTCGATGGCTACGGGATCGGCGGGCAGTGCTCCCCGCGCAGGCGGGGGTGATCCTTTTTCCCCCAGTGCCCCTGAGCTGGGACTTCGGTGCTCCCCGCGCAGGCGGGGGTGATCCTACTTGGCGGGGAACACGATCACGAGTTCAGCAGTGCTCCCCGCGCAGGCGGGGGTGATCCGACTTGGCGGGTCGTGGTGAGGCCGGTGAGGCCGTGCTCCCCGCGCAGGCGGGGGTGATCCACGCTTGGTCGACAGCTCCCCATGGCTTATCGCAGTGCTCCCCGCGCAGGCGGGGGTGATCCTCCTGAGCATCACCACATACCATGTGACGTTAGGTGCTCCCCGCGCAGGCGGGGGTGATCCGTTGCAGGTCGGCTCGTCGCTCGTGCTGTTCGAGTGCTCCCCGCGCAGGCGGGGGTGATCCGATATACAAGGCAACCAGAGAGGTCGCCGACGGGTGCTCCCCGCGCAGGCGGGGGTGATCCCGGGGTCTCCTCAAGACTGACCACTGAGTAGCCGTGCTCCCCGCGCAGGCGGGGGTGATCCGAGGTCCGCGATCCGGTCGAGAGCGTCACCCTCGTGCTCCCCGCGCAGGCGGGGGTGATCCCTCGCATTGGGGTACCTCACCCGCCACCCTCAAGTGCTCCCCGCGCAGGCGGGGGTGATCCGGTCGTCTGTCCGGCGATCTGGAGGTCCCACGTGTGCTCCCCGCGCAGGCGGGGGTGATCCCCCGATCCTCGACGCCCTCCGCGCTGGCGACCCGTGCTCCCCGCGCAGGCGGGGGTGATCCTGGTATCTGTGTGCTGCACATGGTGGTCAAGTAGTGCTCCCCGCGCAGGCGGGGGTGATCCGTGGCCTTCCCCCCTCCAGGTTGACACCTGCTATAGGAGGAAGGGATGAGCCAGACACCGAACCCACCACCGGGCGACGGCCCCGCTGGACGACGACGCGGCCGCTACCCGAGCCAGTTCCGCAAGGACGCGGCAGCGTTGGTTCTCGACCAGCGCCGCACCATCGCTGACGTCGCCCGTGAGCTTGGCATCAACGAGCAGACCCTTGGTAACTGGGTCCGTCAGGAACGCATCGACCGAGGTGAGCGAGAGGGCCTGACGAGCGCCGAGCGCGAGGAGCTGACACGGCTGCGCCGCCAGGTCAAGCAGCTCACCGTGGAACGCGAGCTGCTCAAGCGAGCGATGGCCTTCTGGGTGAAGGAGGGGGGACAGTGAGCCGCTACCACTGGATCTCCCGCCAGGAGGCCAAGGGCTTCTCTGTAGCGGCAGCAGCACGATGGCCTTCCCCCCTCCAGGTTGACACCTGCTATAGGAGGAAGGGATGAGCCAGACACCGAACCCACCACCGGGCGACGGCCCCGCTGGACGACGACGCGGCCGCTACCCGAGCCAGTTCCGCAAGGACGCGGCAGCGTTGGTTCTCGACCAGCGCCGCACCATCGCTGACGTCGCCCGTGAGCTTGGCATCAACGAGCAGACCCTTGGTAACTGGGTCCGTCAGGAACGCATCGACCGAGGTGAGCGAGAGGGCCTGACGAGCGCCGAGCGCGAGGAGCTGACACGGCTGCGCCGCCAGGTCAAGCAGCTCACCGTGGAACGCGAGCTGCTCAAGCGAGCGATGGCCTTCTGGGTGAAGGAGGGGGGACAGTGAGCCGCTACCACTGGATCTCCCGCCAGGAGGCCAAGGGCTTCTCTGTAGCGGCAGCAGCACGAGTCATCGGGGTCTCTCGCCAGGCCTACTACGCCTGGCGACACCGTCGGGACCGAGGCGAGGATCCCGAGCACCTGGTGCTCGCGAGCGAGCTTCGCGCCATCTGGCACGAGAGCGACGGCACCTACGGCAGCCCCCGCATCACCCACGAGCTGCGACGGCGCGGGTTCTGCGTGAACCACAAGCGGGTGGAACGCCTGATGCGCGAGCTCGAGATGGCAGCGGGCCCACGCCGGCGCTTCGTAGTCACGACGAGGCGGGGAGAGGACGCAGCGCTCCCGGACCTCGTCCGTCAGGACTTCGCTCCTGGTGAGCCGAAGCGCAGGTATGTGAGCGACATCACCTACGTCCGCACCGATGAGGGGTTCTGCTATCTCGCCACGGTGGCAGATCTTGGCTCGAGGCGCATCGTGGGCTGGTCACTTGGGCGTCACATGCCCGATGACCTGGTGGTCGAGGCGATCCGCGAAGCACTCGGGACTCGGGGCAGCCTGGCTGGGGCGATCTTTCACAGCGATCGCGGCAGCCAGTACCTCTCCCGGAAGGTACGGAGCCTGCTCGCGACCCTTGGCATTCGCCAGTCGGTGGGGAGGGTCGCGACCTGCTACGACAACGCCGTGGCCGAGTCCTTCTTCGGGAGCTTGAAGCGCGAGCTGGTGGCTCGCTACCGCTTCGCGAACCTCTCAGGGGCTCGCTCTGCCATCGCTAGCTGGATTCACCGTTACAACACGGTCCGCCTGCACTCAAGCCTCGGGTACCTACCGCCCGTCGAGTACGAGCTCTCCTGGGCCTGCCGGGAGGTGGCCGTGGCCTAAATTCAGACTGTCAAGCAAATGGGGGGAAGCCCACGAGTCATCGGGGTCTCTCGCCAGGCCTACTACGCCTGGCGACACCGTCGGGACCGAGGCGAGGATCCCGAGCACCTGGTGCTCGCGAGCGAGCTTCGCGCCATCTGGCACGAGAGCGACGGCACCTACGGCAGCCCCCGCATCACCCACGAGCTGCGACGGCGCGGGTTCTGCGTGAACCACAAGCGGGTGGAACGCCTGATGCGCGAGCTCGAGATGGCAGCGGGCCCACGCCGGCGCTTCGTAGTCACGACGAGGCGGGGAGAGGACGCAGCGCTCCCGGACCTCGTCCGTCAGGACTTCGCTCCTGGTGAGCCGAAGCGCAGGTATGTGAGCGACATCACCTACGTCCGCACCGATGAGGGGTTCTGCTATCTCGCCACGGTGGCAGATCTTGGCTCGAGGCGCATCGTGGGCTGGTCACTTGGGCGTCACATGCCCGATGACCTGGTGGTCGAGGCGATCCGCGAAGCACTCGGGACTCGGGGCAGCCTGGCTGGGGCGATCTTTCACAGCGATCGCGGCAGCCAGTACCTCTCCCGGAAGGTACGGAGCCTGCTCGCGACCCTTGGCATTCGCCAGTCGGTGGGGAGGGTCGCGACCTGCTACGACAACGCCGTGGCCGAGTCCTTCTTCGGGAGCTTGAAGCGCGAGCTGGTGGCTCGCTACCGCTTCGCGAACCTCTCAGGGGCTCGCTCTGCCATCGCTAGCTGGATTCACCGTTACAACACGGTCCGCCTGCACTCAAGCCTCGGGTACCTACCGCCCGTCGAGTACGAGCTCTCCTGGGCCTGCCGGGAGGTGGCCGTGGCCTAAATTCAGACTGTCAAGCAAATGGGGGGAAGCCCACCGGTCGTCTGTCCGGCGATCTGGAGGTCCCACGTGTGCTCCCCGCGCAGGCGGGGGTGATCCCCCGATCCTCGACGCCCTCCGCGCTGGCGACCCGTGCTCCCCGCGCAGGCGGGGGTGATCCTGGTATCTGTGTGCTGCACATGGTGGTCAAGTAGTGCTCCCCGCGCAGGCGGGGGTGATCCGATCCAGCCCGGCGACAGCCCCCAGGCCACCGTGTGCTCCCCGCGCAGGCGGGGGTGATCCGCACCTCCCGAACTGGGTGGCGAAGGACGCCGAGTGCTCCCCGCGCAGGCGGGGGTGATCCGCTGAGGCAGCCAAGGCCAAGGCCAAGGGCGATGTGCTCCCCGCGCAGGCGGGGGTGATCCCGCAGCGGAGGTCTACTGTCCTGAGCTGCCCAAGTGCTCCCCGCGCAGGCGGGGGTGATCCGACATTCCTGGCTCAGCGCGCCGCGCAGGTGAGGTGCTCCCCGCGCAGGCGGGGGTGATCCGTGAGCAGAAAGGAGACAGAAGTGGGCATTACCGGTGCTCCCCGCGCAGGCGGGGGTGATCCGCGCTCTACCCACGAGCGCATCTCTTCACGGGTGTGCTCCCCGCGCAGGCGGGGGTGATCCGGCGTCGCATGCAATACTCCCCGTCGGGCTTTTGTGCTCCCCGCGCAGGCGGGGGTGATCCGCAGTACCTTCGGCCTCACGCCGCTGCAAAGCGGTGCTCCCCGCGCAGGCGGGGGTGATCCTTCTCGGTCGCCAACCGAAGCTTCTGATGGTCGGTGCTCCCCGCGCAGGCGGGGGTGATCCGCCGCGTGGCGTTACATGAGCAATCCGCGCGTGGTGCTCCCCGCGCAGGCGGGGGTGATCCGAAGCCGAAGCCCGACGACGTGGTGGTGGTCGTGTGCTCCCCGCGCAGGCGGGGGTGATCCGCGCGTTGAGGATGGATCCGTACCACCCCGCGTGTGCTCCCCGCGCAGGCGGGGGTGATCCCCAGCTCCCCGAGGGCGTCCTTGTGTGGGATCTGTGCTCCCCGCGCAGGCGGGGGTGATCCGGTACGTGGATTGCTGGAGATTGAGGGCAAGCTGTGCTCCCCGCGCAGGCGGGGGTGATCCACCTGGGCGCTCGCCAGGTTCGGTGGATAGATAGTGCTCCCCGCGCAGGCGGGGGTGATCCGACCCGCTCGCGTCGGTGAGGGGCACCCACGTCGTGCTCCCCGCGCAGGCGGGGGTGATCCCGAAGATCGCCTGCGGCTGTCGGTCGCGGCGGGGTGCTCCCCGCGCAGGCGGGGGTGATCCTCAGCAGGACTCAAGAAAGGACGCGATGACGGAGTGCTCCCCGCGCAGGCGGGGGTGATCCGGCGACGCTCGACTGCTGGATGGCCAGGTTCTGGTGCTCCCCGCGCAGGCGGGGGTGATCCCGGCCAGACCGAGATTGAGGGGATCACCGTCGAGTGCTCCCCGCGCAGGCGGGGGTGATCCCCGTACTTGCGCGCGGCTGGCCGCGTTGACTGAGTGCTCCCCGCGCAGGCGGGGGTGATCCCTCCTCGGGCGTGCGGACGAGGAGTGCGTTGGGGTGCTCCCCGCGCAGGCGGGGGTGATCCGCCTGAACTTGCGCCTGGCTCAACTGGATTTCGGTGCTCCCCGCGCAGGCGGGGGTGATCCGACCTCGGTGTGGTCCGTGACGTTGCTGGCGAGGTGCTCCCCGCGCAGGCGGGGGTGTGTAGGCACCGGCCTTCTTTTGACCCGGGATCACCGGTCAGAAGTGACCCACCCGCGACACAGCTATAGGGACTAGCTCCCCAGATCGTGGTGCTCGGCATCACCTCCCTGCACCATGACCTCCGGGGCAAGCGGAACCTTGTCACCGGGAGCCGCTGCCCAATGGGAGTCCCATTGCCATGGACGCCTTGCGAGTCTCGCTGCCCCTTTGGATGTCAATCGATTCACAAGCCGCACGGGGCAACATACGACAGAAGTGGTTCCGCTGACCGGCCCGGGACCACTGGGGACCATCCAGCCGAATACCGCGCCTGGGTACCGACCCCTCGTGAGTCAGCCAACCCCTCCCCCACGTACGACCAGCTCCGATCCTTCCACCACCACAGCGAGCGAACGGAGTGCCCGGTCAGCCGGACCACGCACGCGCTCCCCGCTCTCGCACGAGAACTGCGAGCCGTGCGCCGGACACGTCAGCACACCCTCCTCGCACGGGACCCCGGCAAGACGCGCTCCCTGATGCGGACAGGTCGCCTCGAGGCAGACCCATCGTCCCTCGACGCGCAGGACCATGAACGAAGCGCCGTCGATCTCGACCTCGCCCACGAGGCCCAACCGCCCCGCCACGTCCTCGACGTGCCCCACGACGAGGCGCCTGACGCCTCGCGAGGGATCCCCGAGCACCTCGCGAAGCGTCTTCGTCAACGCACCGACGTTGACGACGCGATCCGCACCGCCGCGCTCGGCTGCGCGCCAGGCCAGCTGATCTGGCTCGGCGACATAGGCGATCGCGACGATCGCCTCGCCTCGGGCACGGCGAGCACCGACCGCTCGAAGTGCCTCGGGGTCGCCGGCCGGCACGACCACGACATCGGCAGCCCCAAGGTCGCTCGTTACCTCCCAGCCGAATGGGGAGGCGGCGCGCACTACGCGCGCGACCACCCCTTCGTCACCGACGACGGCGACGCTCAGCACTAGATGAACAGGGTGATGTCGGCTTCGGCAGCCATATTGATGAAGCTTGCCGCTCCAATGGGAGGCTGCAGGCCCTCGATGAAGTCGTCCTTCGACAGGCCGTAGAGCTCCATCGTCATCTGGCACGGATGCAAGCGCACGCCGAGATCGAGCGCCATCTCCAAGAGCTCGGTGGGCGACGACACCTTGTGCTCGTCCGCCAGCATCTTGATCATCTTCGTGCCCATGCCACCCATGTTCAACTTCCCGAGTCGAAGGCGATCGGTCGAGCCCGGATCCATCAATGACTCGAGCTTCTGCTTCCAGTTCTCACCCGTGATGCGAACGTCCGACCGCTGCAGGACTCGCAGACCCCAGAACGTGAAGAACACGTCCACTTCGAGCCCGGAAGCGGCTGCCGTGGTCGCGAGGATCAAGACCGGCCAGACCCGATCGAGATCGGAACTCCAGCAGATCATCGCCATCGACTGGGTGCCGTCATCCTTTGCCATGGTTCCCCCTTCGTACAACCCGTACCTGTCTCTGTGATGCCGAACCGTTCCGCTGCGGCATGCGCCGTAGTGATCGGCTCTTCGGGAGGGCTACCGTCGTGGTCGTCGGATTCAACCGCAACGGCTCCTCCGGGTCGCGCGCCACGCGCGCCACGCCCGCGACGCCTCGATGCCCCTCTGTCACCCTTGTGTCGTTGACTGAGCCTCCATGCCCCTACTCGATCAGCGTGCGACGACCGCACCGACTCTGAACCGCTCGTCCAACGCGATCACCCTCCAGGTGAACACCAAATCCCCCGCGGTGTTCACCTGGTGAGTCTACGCCATGATCAGGGATCATTCAAGGATCTTCATCCACGAATATCACCGGGTCCTCACAGCGGAAACAGCGCAATCCGGACTCGTCGATCACACGTCGGTAGTGCTCGAACGCGGTTCGTCCGTCGACCAAGGCGTCGAACTCAGCAGGCACCGTTGGCTCGACGACATAGAGCCAACCGTCGCCATAGGGATCTCGGTTTGCGATCGCGACGTCCCGACCGAATGCGGCTTCGTTCGTCGCGACGATGGTGCCCGTCAGCGGTGAGACCATCGGTCCGACCCACTTGGCACTCTCGAGCACCGAGAGGGGTCGTCCCCGCGTGATCGTCCGCCCGACGCGCTTCCACGACAGCTGAACGAGCTTGCCCATGCGCGACTGCGCCACATCGGTCATGCCGAGTCGCACGAGCTCGCCCTCGAAGCGAACCCACACGTCGGCATCCAAGTCGTAGCGCAGCTCCGGCGGGACCTCGCAGCCCGCCCAGGTCTCACTCATCGCGCCACCTCAGCCGCAGCTGATCCCCTGCTCTTCGAGGAAGGCGCTGTAGCGCGCAATGCCCTCATCGCCGGTGACGAGACCGGCAGCAGCCGGATCGAAGGCGTCTGCTCGCAGCTTCGCGACCCAGCCCTCGCCGTAGGGATCGTCGTTCAAGAGGCCAGGATGGGTCGCAAGGGCACCATTGACCTCGACCACCTCGCCGTCCACCGGTGCGGGCACCGGGCCGACCCACTTCCCACTCTCCACGGTCGCGAGCGAGCGTCCAGCCTTCACCGGCTTGCCCGCAGGCTTCAGCGACACCGAGATGATCGTCTTCGCCAGGTTCTGGGCCACATCGGTGAGCCCCACCACCAACACGTCACCCTCCGGGCGAACCCAGACGTGCCGGTCGACGAGGTAGTACAGGTCCTCGGGGAGGTTGCACGATCGCACCTCAGCCATGCCAATCCATCCTTTCCTCTCTTGGAGACTCGGTTCTGCGCTCTCGCTGCGGTCCCGCGACGACGATCGCTCCACGAGCGCGCGGGGGCTCGCTCCCCTCACTCCTCCGGCTCATCGGCATCCGTCGCCAACGCGTCGAGGTCGACGCCGACTGCATCGGGATGCTCGCCGATGACGTGCTGGAGCATGATGTCCATGCCGACCACCCGCACGTCGCGTTCGAACGCGGCGACGAAGTCGCGATCGGCCCGCCCGCGCTTGATCGCCTGACGGTAGGCCTCGCCGCACACCGGACAGCGAAGCGCATAGCTCGGTCGCGGACCCGATTCGATGACGACGAGTTCCGGGTGTGCGTCGACAAGGTGCGCGTGCAGGCTCCGGTAGCTCCCCTGCTCGCCGCACACGAAGCACGTGAGGATGAACTCGCCGCCATCGCTCACTCACTCGCCCCTTCGAGCGCAGGCGCCCCGAGCACGGCCTCGGCAAAGAGCTCGGTGATGTCCATGACGCGCAACGTCCCTTCGGCACCGACGCTCTTCACGGCATCGGAGAACATCGCGTAGTCCTTCGGGCACGCAACGACGAAGACGTCGACGCCGAGCGCAAGGGCCTCCTTGATGCGGTTCACGCTCGGGCGCTCGGCCAAGAAGGAATCGTCCATCCAGATACGCCCGCCGCCCGCTCCGCAGCAGAACGATCCCTGTCGGTTGCGCGGCATCTCGACGAGGTCGCAGCCGAGACCGCCGATGACGGCACGCGGCGCATCGAAGACACGGTTGTAACGACCGAGATAGCACGGGTCGTGGTAGGTCACCCGCAACCCCAGCTGCCTCGGCTCCACCGTTCCCTGATAGATCAGCTTCGCGAGCAGCTCCGAGTAGTGCAGCACCGGCTTGTCGAGACCGAAGGCGGGGTACTCATTGCGCAAGGTGTTCAAGCTGTGCGGGTCCGTCGTGACGATCGTCTCGAACGTCGCCTGCGAGAGCGCCTGCAAGTTCGATTCGACGAGCATCTCGAACAGGCCCTCTTCACCCACGCGCCGCACGTCGTTGCCGGCGTTGCGCTCACCCTCGTAGAGGATGCCGAAGGAGACGCCCGCTCCCTGCAAGATCCGAGCGAAGGTCCGTGAGAGCTCCGCGACTCGCTCGTCGAAGGAGGCGTAGTCACCCACGAACCACAGGTACTCCACCGGCTCCTTGCGCGCATCGGGGATCGGCGTCTCGAGCCCCTTGGTCCAGCGCGCCCGCATACGCGAGGACTTGCCGAAGGAGTTGCCTTGCTGGGCGATGTTCTGGAGCGCGCTCTGAAGCGTCGGGTCCATCTGGCCAGCGTCGACGAGGGGGCGGCGCAGTTGGACGATGAGCGGAACGTGCTCGATGCCCACCGGACACACCTCGACGCACGCCATGCACGTCGTGCACGACCAGAGCACGCGCTCGGCCACGACGTTGCCTGCGAGCGGCCCCGATGGGGCCCGTGGGCCGGTCGGGGTGGGCCGATCCTCCGAGTCGAGCAGGAGCTCGATGCCTTGGGCCCGATCGAGCCAGGAACGCAGATCCAGCACCAGGTCACGGGGTGAGAGGGGCGCGCCGGCGGTCCGCGCCGGGCACACGCCATGGCAGCGGCCGCATTTGGTGCACGCGTCCAGCGAGAGCAATTCGGCGGGCGTGAAGTCGCCGAGCTCGCTGTAGCCCACCTTGCCCTCGGGCGGTGGCGGCAGCTGGCGAACCTGCTTGGGATCGCGCACGATGAGATTGGCAGGGGCCGACAGCATGTGCAGGGCCTTCGAGAACGGGATGTAGGCGATGAACGCCAGTGCCATCCCGACGTGCACCCACCAGAGCCAGGCGTGGATGTGACGAGCCGCAACCCGACCGACACCCAGGCTCACGAAGAGCTTCGCCACCAGCCACCCGAGCCAGGTCCAGCGCTCGAAACTCGGAAAGCCCTCGCCATCGATGCGGAGCGCCTGGATGGCCACACCGGTGAGGAGGATCAGCAAGAGCCCGACGATGAACACCTGGTCGCCGAGGGCGATCTTCGCGCGCGAGTAGCCTCCCTCGGGCTGCTCGGCGCGGTGCAGGTCGAGTTGGATCTCCGGGCTGAACCAGCGTCGCAGCGCGAGCAGGAGCGTCCCGACGATCGCCGCGAGGCCCGCAAGATCGAAGACCGCGTTGTAGCCCAGGTAGAACGGACCTTGGAAGAAGCTCACGGTGTGGCCGACGATCAGCCGCGACAGGTTGCCGAGGATGTCGTAGTCGACCGACAGGATCGACGTGGCGACGAAGAGGCCGATGAAGCCCCAGAACACCAACAGGTGCGCCATCCCCACCGAGTGCTTCGTCTTCGTGACCGTCTTGTTGGCTGCGATCACCGCGACCGACGACGCGACCTTCGGACGCTCGGTGACGTCGGCGATGTCGGCAGGGTCTCGCCGACGGAGCCAGTGCCAACCGGCGGGCCGGCGACCCCGCGACCATGCCCGCACTCGCCGAGCGAGCCCCCAGAAGAAGACCACGATGACGATGAGCGCCAGCGCGTAGAACACGAGCTTGGCCGTCTCCGTCTCTCCGCCGAAGATCGGCCTCGTCTCAACCAGCGCGACCATGCTCACCCTTAGAGCCGCTCGGTCAGCTCCGGCACGAGATCGAACAGATCCACCGTCGTGCCGTAGTGTGCGACCTCGAAGATAGGCGCCTTCGGATCGGTGTTGCACGCGATGATGGTCCCGGCAGAGCGCATACCTTCGAGGTGTTCGGGCGCCCCTGAGATGCCGAGCGCGAGGTAGACCTGCGGCTTGACCTTCTTGCCCGACTTGCCGACCTGATGCGGCTTGGGGAGCCAGCCCTGGTCGATGATGGGCCGGGAGGCCGCGAGCGGCACCTTGAGTGCATCGGCGAGCTCTTGGACCAGCTCGAGGTTCTCCTTGGAGCCGATGCCCCGACCGACGGACACCAACAGATCCGCTGCGGTGATGTCGACGCCACTCGCCTCGGGCTCGCGCACACCCTCGCCTCGTGCACCAGCACCATCGAGGGACACGGCGATGGTCTCGATGCGCGGCGCACCCCCGACGCGACCCGCATCGGCCGCGAAGCTGCCGGGGATCACGCTCACGACGGCCGGCGAGCCCTCGAGGGCGACCTCTGCGAGAAGCTTGCCGCCGTAGAGCTGACTCGTCGCGACCACCGTGTCGCCTTCCGTCGCGACGTCGACCGCATAGGACGCCATCGGCGCGCCGAGCCGAGCCGCCAGCGACGCGGCGAGATCGAGCCCGACCGTGCCCGTACTCATCAGCACGACCTTTGGCGACGCGGCCTCGACGACGGCAGCGAGCGCTGCCTCGACCGCGCTCGCCGCGTAGTTCGCAAGCGCAGGATCGTCGACCACGTAGGCGACGTCGGCTGCCCCGAACGGGAGCTCGCCGACCTGGTGCCCGAGCACCGCGATGGCGAGCTCGCCACCGAGTGCCGAGGCGATCTCACGGCCCTTGCCGAGCAGCTCGAACGTGACGTCGGGAACCTCGCCGACGACCCGCTCGCTCACCACCAACACTGCCACCGACATCTGAACCCCCCTTACGCGCGCACGAGCCCGCGGGCCCGCAAGATCTCCACGATCTTGTCGGCGACCTCGGCCGCCGACCCCTCCAGCATCTCAGCGCCACCGCGCGACGGTGGCGGGAACAGACGACGCACGGATGCGACGGCGCCGATCGCCGGCTCGTCGATCTCGACCTCCTCGATGGTCGTCGACTGCTGCGCCTGGCGGATCCTCGAGATGGGCGCGTAGCGCGGTGCCTGGCGCGCCGCCTGGATCCCGAGCACCGCCGGCATGGCGAGCGTCGAGGTCGCCACCGTGCCACCGCCGAGCTCCTGGGTCACGGTGAGCTCGTTGCCGGCGGGTTCGACCACCACCACGACGGCGGCGTGCGGCCATCCGAGATACGCAGCCACCACGCCCGCCATCTGCCCGTCGAGGTCGTCGGCCGCCTGGACGCCCGTCAGGACCACGTCCGGATGCTGATCACGGAGCCAGGTAGCGACCCGAGCGGCTCGCTCGCGCGTGCGCACCCAGCCGTCGGGATCGTGCCCGGTCAGCTTGACGACCCGGTCGGCCCCCTTGGCCGCGGCGGCATAGAGCGTCTGGTCGACGTCCGGCTCGTCGAGGGCCACCACGGTGACGGTCCCCCCGACCGCTTCCTTGAGACACAGCGCCTCCTCGAGCGCGGCCTCGTCCCACTCGTTCGCGACGAACTTCACGAAGTCACGGTCGATATCCGTGCCCTCGTCGTTGACCTCGAGTTCCTCCACGAGGTCCGCCAGCTGACGGACCACGACGACGATGTCCATCCCCCCTCCTTCACCCAACCTGGCCAGCGAGCGCCGGCGCCATTGCCATGTCCACGAGTTCGGCGATGTCGAGCACGCGGAGATGTTCGTTCCCGGTCGACTTGGCGGCGTCCTCGAAGCGCGACACCTCGTACGGGCAGCACACAGCCAAGATGTCCGCACCGGTCGCCGCGGCTTCGCGCACCCGTCGCTCCGACAGGCGCTCCGAGAGGTGGTTGCCGTTGAAGCCGTCGAGCCACATGCCGCCGCCACCGCCACCGCAGCAGTACGAGTTCTCACGGCACCGACCCATCTCGATCAGCTCGAGCCCCGGGATCGCTCGCAGCACCTCGCGAGGGGCGTCGTAGACGCCGTTGTGACGCCCGAGGTAGCACGGATCGTGGAACGTCACCTTCGCGTCGATCGGGTTCGTCAGCTCGAGTGACGACATGAGCGGCGCGAGGAGCTGCGTGTAGTGGAGCACCTCGTAGTGATGCCCATACGAGGGGTACACCTTCACGAGCGCGTTGAAGCCGTGCGGGTCCGGCGTGACGATGCGTCGGAACTCGTAGCGCTCGAGCGTCGCCACGACGTCCTCCATCAGGGCCTCGAACAGCCCCTTCTCGCCGGCGAGCCGCTGCGAGTCGCCGATGGTCTTCTCCTCGGCGCCGAGGATCGCAAAGTCGACCCCAGCCGCGTTCAGCACACGCGCGAACGCCTGTGCCGCCTGCTGTCCGCGCGGGTGGTAGCTCCAGTAGTCCTCGACGTAGAACAACACGTCCACCGGGCTCGGATCCTGCGAGAGCACCCGCACCGGGACGCCCGCGCCCTTCGTCCAGGCATGGCGCCGCCGGGGATTCTCGCCCAAGGCGTTCCCGTAGCGGAAGGTCTTCTCCATGACCCCTTGGAGCTCGGTCGGGATGGTCCCGTCGGCGACCGCCACTTCGCGTACCGCCGGCATGATCTGGATCATGTTGACCTGCTTCGGGCACACGCGCAGGCAGTTGCCGCACGTCGTGCACATCCAGAGCTGATCGGCCTCGAAGAGGTTCGTCCCGGTCTGGACCATGCGGTGGAGCTTGCGCGGCCCGTACTCGCCCACGAGATCGACCGGGCACACCGGTACGCACTTGCCACAGCCGTAGCACCACTCGAGGCTCTCGCCACCGGCGAGCGCACGGATCGCCTCGAAGCCGCGCTGGGTGTAGTCGGTGAGCACCCGCGGCATCAGCATGCGACTCGGGCCGCCCGAGACGTCCCACTCCCTGCCTGAGATGGTCGAGGTGACCCTGGCCTCCTCGAGTTCGACCACCTGAGGCGCCACCTTGCGCCCTCCGACCGGCATCAGCCCTCCCTCGCTAGTCCCAGTGCTCGTTCCGCAAAGCCAGCGGCCGGCGGAAGGAGCTGTGTGAACTCCTTGGTCATGCGCAGGCGCACCACCGTCACCGCGTAGGTGGCCCAGACGGCAGCGGCCGCCACGTCGAAGCTCAACGGATCGGCAGCGTCGACACCGAGCCCCGCCGCCTCGAGCACGGCGGCGAGGTAGCGACTCGCCTCGCCCACCCGCGCGGCCACCTCGGCATCGTCGGCACCGAGGAGCGCCGCTGGGTCCTCCACCATGAGCGCGAGCGCGCCGGTCTCGTCGTCGGGGGCCCAGACCCACGACGTCCAGAGCGCGACCTTCGCAGGGTCCCACAGGTGCACGAGCTCGCGAACGAACTCGACAACCTCGCGCCGAGGATCGTCCTCGAGCGCGCGTGCCTCGCCCATACCGGCTGCGACATCGCGACAGAGCGCTTCGAGCTCGTCTCGTGCAAGCAGCCCAGCGAGCGTCCGCCGTCGCCGCCGACTCGCCACTTGGGTCTCGAGCACGAGATCGGCGTCACCGAGCTCGAGCGCTCGACGTACCCGTGCTCGACGCTCGTGCGCCCGCTCGAGGAGCCGAGCGCGGGTCGCGCTCCCGGCTTGCTCGTCGAAAGCCTCCAAGAACGCACGCACGCTCTCGAGGTCGCACAGCTGCGAGCTCACGACACTCATCGCGCGCCGACGGTCTGGTGCTGACGCCACAGCGCGACGGCGCGTGCCGCAGCGAGGCCACCCGAGGAGGCACAGTCCTCGAGATCGCTCGGTCCGAGAGCCGCACCGGCAGCGAACACACCGGGACGCGACGTCCCGACCGTGTCGAGCGGGGGCTGCTGGGCCTCGATGAAGCCGAACTTGTTCTGTGCGAGCCCCAAGATCCCGGCGATCTTGCGGGTTCCCGGGGAGGGCTCCATGCCCACCGACAGGACCACGAGATCCATGAGCGTCTCCATCGGCCGACCCATGGTGGTGTCCTCGCCCCGCACGAGCAGGCGCCCGTCCTTCGGCAGGACCTCGGTCACGATGCCCTTGACGTACTGGACGTGGTGCTCTTCCTGGGCCGGCCAGTAGAGCTGGCGCTCCCAGTAGCCGTACATGCGCATGTCGATGTAGAAGATGAACACTTCCGAATCCGGCAGGAGCTGGCGAACCTCGATCGCCTCCTTCGAGGCCACACCGCAGCACACCTTCGAGCAGTACTCGTTGCCGATCTGGCGATCGCGGCTGCCGACGCACTGGATGAAGCACACGCGCCGCGGGGCCTCCCCGTTCGAGGGGCGCACGACGTGGTGCTCCTTCAGCATGGCCTCGAGGTCCTGGAGCGCGATCACGTCTGGGAACTCGTAGTAGCCATAGAGCTGCGTCTCGCGGCCCGGATCGAAGTGGGTGAAGCCCGTCGCCACCACGACGGCCGAGGCCTCTTGGACTCGTTCGCCATCGGGTGTACGGATGGTGAGCCCGTAGGGTCCGTCACCGGCCGCGTGCACCACCTCGGACGACAAGAGCACCTCGACGTCACCGGCGGCCCGGAGCCGCTCCTCCATCCGCCCCATCACCATCGCCGCGTCCTCGAGATAGGGCGTGATAGAGGCGTAGTTCTCCTCGACCGGCCGTCCACCGAGGAAGGCGTTGCGCTCGACCAGCGTCACGGGTGCACCCAGCTCCGCCGCGGCGATCCCCGCCGACAGGCCCGCCGGGCCACCACCGATCACGACAATTCGATCCATGTACCCCCCTCACGCATCCACGTCGGCCCAGGTCAGGAACTGCTGACGACCGTCCGAGAGGCGCTTGGCGTCCTCCTCGAACTCGGCCCACGCGGCCCGCCAGTCGATCCCCATCTTCTCCAGCAGTGGTCGATAGTTGGTCGAGTGCCAGTGCAGCTGGCACACCTTGAACGGATGGGCGCCCATGGCGAGCGCGGCGAACTGCGCCTCGCTCATCACCGGCACGCCCACGTTGCGCTCGTGCGCCTGGGCTGCGAACTGACTCTTGTCGAGGGCCGTGACGCAGCCGGTGTCGTGGGTGAGCACGACGTCGGGGTCGGCCTCCGCTCGCATCACCTCGATCTTGCGCAGCGTCGAGAACGACCGCGTGAAGTCGCGCTGCACCAGGATGTGGCGAAAGCCGAACCCACAGCAGTCGAAGAACGTCGAGTAGCTCCGAAGGTCGGCCCCCAGGGCTTGCACGAGGCCTGACACCGCCGCCGTGCGCTGACCGTGGTAGACATCCGGGTCGTAGATGGCGTCGCCCTCGACCAGCTTGTAGTAGTGGCACGCCGGATGCACCGTAACGGCGACGTTGCACACGTCCCGAACCGCCCGCTGGGCGATCTCGTCTCGCACCGCGTACAGCCACTCCGAGTAGTGCACGATCTCCTCGGGCAGCACGAGCTGCTTGCCGAGTCGCTCCATGACCTTGCGCACCTGGGCACGCAGCGCCGCGTCGTGCAGGAGCTCGGAGCGAACCTCCTTGTAGTGGCCGTAGCTGGTGCCGCAGTGGATCAGTGGGAAGAACCCGGTCTCGTACGCCGCAGCGAAGTTGCGCACGGCGACGGCGGCCTGGGCGGCCTGGTTCGAGGTCGCCGAGGCGTAGTAGTTCCAGGCCGTGCAGCTCGTCTGATCCTCGGGATCGAGGTAGTCGTAGCCCAGCTTGCGCATGATCCAAAAGATCGACGTCGAGTAGCCCGGGATGTGCCCGCACTGGCCGCACGACTTGTGATGCCAGAGGTGAGCCTTCGGGATCCGCTTGGCGATCCCGTACTTGGTCGGGACCTCGACGACCTCCCCGGCGACGCGCTGGACGACCAGTTCGCCCTCGGCTTCGAGCTCGAACAGGTGATGGTGGAAGTCCTCGGAGCGGCGATCGGGCTCTCGCTCGAACCGCTCCTTGCGCGACAGGATGACGTTGACAGCGCTCGTGGTCATAGCTCGATGCCCTCCTCTTCGAGTCGCTCCTCCATGAGTTCGGCGAGGATCATGTGGATCCCCTTGTCGACCTGGGCGATCATGTCGAGCGCCCCCGTTTCCAACCAGATGACGTACAGCTCGACGAGCGTCCGATCGGCGACCTGCCACCCAGTGGTGGTGGTGTGCATCGTCTCGGGCGGCAGCATCCGACGCCACAGGTCGAGGTTGACCGAGACGTCCTTGACCTCCGGTCCCCAGTCGGGGAAGGCGTCGGGCTGGAGCATGTCGGGCGAGACCTGCGTGCCCGTCGACATGATCTTGTAGATGATCCGGGAGTAGCCCGCGAGCGCCTCCTTGGCCGACGCCAGGCCCTCACGGACCGCCACCTCGCGCATGATCGTCACGATGCCTCCAGGGTTGTTGCCTCGCGGGCAGCGCAGGCAGGAGAAACACTGCGAGCACTCCCAGACGTCCTCCTCGAGCTGCTGATAGAGCAGCTCCACGTCACGCCTGGCCGCAGCTTGCGCGATGCGCCGTGGCGAGAAGTCGTAGAACCTGGCCGACGGACACGCCGCCACGCAGATCCCGCACTCGTAGCACCCGTAGAGGTAGTGCGGAAACCGCGGATCCTCGAACACCTCGCCGATGAGGCGTTCCTTGGTCGCACGATCGACCTCGCCATAGCCGGTGGCGTCGGAACGCTTCAGGTAGGGGTCGGCACTCAACGTGGGCATCAGAACGACACCACCGCGTCAGCGGTCATGGCCAGGTTGTTGAAGGCCGCCCCGCCGATCATCTCGACACCGTCGATGAGCTCCTCGAGGGTGAGGTCGTTCAGGTCCAGCGAAGGCTGACAGACCCACAGACGCACGCCGAGATCGGTCGCCTGCCGAATGAAGTACGAGAGCGGCTGCCCGCGATCGCCCTTCGGTCCGATCTTGTCCACGATGTCCCTGCGCAGCAGCTGCGGACCGTACATCGTGAAGTAGATGCCGACCTCCACCTCCATCGCCGCGGCCGAGGCAGCGAGGAAGAACGGCGTCGCCGAGCGCCCTGGATCGTTGATCCCGTGCGTCTGGACGTAGACGATCTTTCCTTCACCCTCGTTGGTCCACATGCCTGCCTCCTCACCACCTGGCCCGCCTCGCGGGCAGCGACTCGACTGACGGAACTGACGGAAATTGTGAGGGCCAGCCACCTCCATGGACGCGAACCCGTCATGGTGGTCGCGCACGCCCAGCAAGAGACGCCACCATCGCAGCTCGCCGTCGCGTGAGCACCGATCACGCGCGGAGCGAGACCGTACGCAGCCTTTCGCGCCACACGGCTCGTGCCCGCCACGTGGTCGCTCGGACCGCGACCGACCGCGCAGCGCTACTTGGCGCGACGAATCAAGACGTGGAACACGTCACCTTGACGGTCGACCTTGAGCAGCTCGTTGCCCGTACGGGTCGTCCAGGCCTGCATGTCCGGCTCGACGCCAGGATCGGTCGCGAGCAGCTCGAGCACCGCCCCTACCTCGACGTCCTTGATCGCCTTCGACGTCTTGATCACCGGCATCGGACACTGCAGGCCGGTGCAGTCCAAGACCACTGCTGGTTCGTCCACGAGTCCCCCCTTGTCACAACACGCACCTCGGATCTTGCGATCCATGCACCCCCCGGTGCCTGCGCGAGGTACGACACCGACGACGGCACCTCATCGGGAGGTTCCCAGCCCCGATGTCGACCGTCCCCGCCGGCTCCGCTCCTCGCCCCGGTTCCTCCACCGGACGCTCGGAGCATTGCCATATGCGCACCTGCGCATATGGAGCATGCCACAGCCCGGCGCTATTGTCAAGCAAATTGCAGGAATTGCCACAACCATGAACGAGACGCCCTGCTGGCGCCTCGAAGCCACCCTGATCGCGCTCACCGTCGAGGGCGAGGATCCCGTGGTCCTGACCCTCGACGGCCACCTCCCCACGACGACCCTCGCACCTCCGTGCGCCGATCTCACGGATGCGCTGCACGACTGGTTCCACGCTCGTGTCGGTCTCGATCCCGGGCCGACGCATGCCCTCACGGCTTCAGCCGCCGATCCCAGCACCATCCGCTACGCCGAGGTCGGCCTCCTCGCCTCGCTCGCCTCGAACGCCTCGGGCGTCGACCGCCTCCGGGTCTATGACCTCATGCCGGCCCTCGACCATCGCAGCGCCCGCAGCCCGCGGCCCAGCACGCTCACCGCCGACGAACTCGCCCTCGTCGGCCGTGGCCTGCTCCTCCTCCGCGACCTCCTCGATCGAACGAGCGTCCTCGCCCCGCTCCTCGCCGCCACCTTCACTCTCCCCGCGCTCATCGGGCGCATCGAGGCCCTCACCGGGGAACAGGTCCACGCGCCCAACGCGCGCAGGCGCCTCGTCGAGTCCACGCTGATCGAGCCCGTCGGACTTCGGATCCGTACCGGTACCGGCCGACCAGCCGAGCTGTGGCGATGGCGTCACCCACTAACTTTGTCTCTTGATGAGACTAAGTAGTTCCGCATCGACCGCGACGAAGCCAACCCTCGGTGTCGGCGGGCCCACTCCCTCGGCCGAGGTCCTCGAGCGCCTCCGTGCCGCGAAGGCCCTCGCCACCGACGCACTCCTGATCGCACACAACTACCAGCCACCGTGGGTCCAGGACCTCGCGGACGTCACCGGGGACTCACTCCAGCTCTCCCGCATCGCGGCCGAGCATCCGGCACGGCGGATCGTCTTCGCGGGCGTGCGCTTCATGGCCGAGACCGCCAAGCTCCTGTCGCCGACGAAGACCGTGCTCCTGCCGGCACACGATGCGGGCTGCTCCCTCGCCGAGGCCATCACCGCCGACGACCTGCGGCAGTGGCGCAGCGCCCATCCCGACGCCATCGTCGTCGCCTACGTCAACACCTCGGCCGAGGTGAAGGCGCTCGCCGACGTCTGCGTCACGAGCGCGAACGCGCTCGAGGTGGTCGCCTCCATCCCCACCCTCCGCGAGGTCCTCTTCCTCCCTGACGTCTTCCTCGGCTCGTGGGTCAAGCGTACGCTCGGCCGAGAACGCATGCACGTCTGGCACGGCGAGTGTCACGTACACGCCGCGCTCGAGCCCGGCGCCCTCGAGACCGCGCTCGCCGACGACCCCGAGGCGGTCGTCTACGTCCACCCCGAGTGCGGCTGCACCACCAGCGCCCTGCTCGTCGACGACCCGTGGCGCCAACGGGTGCGCCTCCTGTCGACCACGCAGATGATCGAGGCGGCCCGCGCCGAGCAGCACCGCCGCGTCATCGTCGCCACCGAGACGGGCGTGCTCCACCAGCTCCGGCGCGAGAACTCGATCAGCTTCGAACCGCTGCGCGCCGACGCCACGTGCCCCTACATGCAGCGGGTGACGCCAGAGCTGCTCCTCGGCGCCCTCGAGCGCAACGAGGGCGAGGTCACACTCGATCCGGCCGTCGCCGAGGCCGCACGCCGACCCGTACTCGCGATGCTCGATCCCACGGTGCGACCATGGTGAGCAGCTTCGACGTCGTGATCATAGGCGACGGCCTCGCTGCAGCCTCGGTGGCCCTCAGCGTGGCGCCCACGCTCCGCGTCGCCATCGTCGCACCTCGAGGCGCAGCGACCTCAAGCGACTGGGCGAAGGGCGGCATCGCAGCCCCCGTCGACGGCCCCGACATCGGCGACCATCTCGCCGACACCATCGACGCCGGCGCCCACCTGGTCGACGAGCGCGCCGCGAAGAGCATCCTCGCCGACGGACCGAGCGCGATTCGCTGGCTTGGCGACCAGGGCGTGGCCTTCGCACCCGACTATGGCCTTGAAGCCGGTCACCGGCGCGCACGGATCCGCCACGCGGCCGGCGACGCCACCGGTGCGGCCGTCATGGCGGCGCTCCGCCCTCGGCTCGGCTCCATCACGCGCCTCGACGGCACGCTCGTCGAGCTCATCACGCTCGATGGCCGCGTCGTCGGCGCCTGGGTCCGCACCGCCGACGGACGCCTCGACGCCATCGCCGCTCGTCGCGTCGTGCTCGCGACCGGAGGGGCCGGCGCGCTCTTCGACGCCTTCACCTGCCCCCCGACCAATCTCGGCACGGGCATCGCCGCGGCCGCCTGGGCGGGTGCCAGGGTGGTCGACCTCGAGTTCGTGCAGTTCCACCCGACCGCCATCGGGGGCCCACGTGCGCCCTTCGCGCTCGCCACCGAAGCCCTCCGTGGGGCCGGCGCCCTCCTCGTCGATGCCGACGGTACGTCCCTCGTCGACGACCTCCCGGCGCGCGAACTCACCACCCGCGACCAGCTCGCCTTGCACCTCAGCGTGCACGCCACCCCGGCCTTCCTCGACGCGCGGCCCATCGGGCCATCGCTCGTCGATCGCTTCCCGAGCTTCGTCGCCGCGGCTCGCACGCTCGGCCTCGACCCGCTCCGCGAGCTCGTCCCGGTGCGTCCCGCGGCGCACTACACCATGGGCGGCATCGCGACCGATGAGCTGGGCGCGACCAGCCTCCCGGGCCTCTTCGCCGTCGGCGAGTGCGCCGTCACGGGACTCCACGGCGCCAACCGGCTCGCCTCGAACTCGCTCCTCGAGGCCGTCGTCATGGGACGGCGTGTCGGCGAAGCCATCACGGAGGGCGACCTGCCGCGCCCGACACCCCTGCCGACGGCTCTACCACGCCCCGTGCGCCGTCCCGCACTCCCACTCGCGCGTCTGCGCGCCCTTGCCGCCCTCGCCCTCGGTCCGCTGCGCGACGGGGACACGCTCGCCGCGGCGTACCGGACGATCAAGACCGCCGGCCTCACTGGCGAGTCGAGCGGCGATCCCAGCGAGGCTGGGGCGACGTGGCTCGTCGGTGCGATGCTGGCTGGGGCGGCGGCCCGTCGCGGCAGCGTGGGCGCGCATGCCCGTCGCGACGCGATCGACGAGGATCCCCACTACCAGCTCGCGGTCGACGCCGACCACCGCGTCACCCGGGAGCTGCGCCCATGACGGCGCTCCGCGCCTCCAGCCTGGAACGCCTCGTCGCGCTCGCCCTCGACGAGGACCTCGGCGAGCGTGGCGACATCACCGGCTCCTTGGTGCCCGAACGGACCGTCCGACTCGAGCTCCGGGCCCGCGACGAGGGCGTCCTCGCCGGGTCCAACACCGCCGAGGTGGTGCTCCGAGCCACCGCCGCGCGCCTCGGTGCGGCCGCGCCCACCATCGAGTGGTCCGCACACGACGCCGACGCGCTCGAGCCCGGGCAGCTCATCGCCGAGCTCGCCGGATCGAACCGTGTCCTGCTCGCAGCCGAGCGCACCATGCTCAACCTGCTCACCCATCTCTCCGGGGTCGCCACGACGACCGCCCGGGCCGTCGCCGAGATCGCCGACACCCGCTGCCGGCTCCGCGACACCAGAAAGACCCTCCCCGGCATGCGTGGGCTCGAGAAGGCCGCCGTCCGTGCGGGGGGTGGCGAGAACCACCGGTTCAGTCTCGACGACGCCATCTTGCTCAAGGACAACCACCTCGCCCAGGCACCCCTCGAGCACCTCGTCGCCGCCGCACGTCAGCGCTTCGGCGACCTTCCCATCGAGGTAGAGGTGGACGACCTCGACGGCCTCGAGGAGGCACTCGCGCTCGACGTGCCGATGGTGCTCCTGGACAACTTCACCCTGGAGGCCACGCGCGACGCCGTTCGTCTGAACGGAGGGCGGGCCAAGCTCGAGTCCTCCGGCGGCCTGCGTCCGGGCCGGCTCCGCGAGGTCGCCCTCACCGGTGTGGACTACCTCGCTGTCGGGTGGATCACGCACTCGGCACCGAGCCTGGATCTCGGGCTCGACTGGCCGGCGTCCTAACCGTCGACGTCAGCCGTCGGTGGGTGGGCCGGCCAGGAGCGGTGCCTCGACGAGGATGGGGGCTGGGACGGCCTCGAGCAGACACAAAACGATGGCGTCCGACGGTCGCGCGTCGATCGGGTGCCGACAACCATCGGCCCCCATGAGCTCGAGCGTCGCTGCGAAGGTGGACTCGCCCCCCTCTGGGGAGCCGTGGAGCGTCGCGCGCAACACGCTGGCCCCGACGGCGTGGGCGATCTCGGAGGCGAGTTCGTGGGTGAACGGCCGCGGTGCGCGTCGGCGCGCAAGGGCGAGCGCGACGGCACGACCTTGCTCGACGCTCACCGGCAACGACAACCGACCCGGGTGCTCGGCCTGACGGGACACGAGCTCGATCCGCGCGAACGGCTCCGGGAGGGCGACGTGCACCCTCGCAACGTCGCAGACGACGAGGGGCGCGCCTTCGGTCTGCGGCGGCTCCTCAGCTGGCACGTCGCAGTCGCCTCGACCCGGCAGAGAGCACGATGCCCACCGCCGAGGAGAAGCCGAGCATCGCCGAGCCGCCGTAGGAGACGAACGGCAACGGGATCCCGGTGATGGGCATGATGCCGATCGTCATGCCGATGTTCTGGAACACCGAGAATCCGATCCACGCGATCGCGCCGGCGACGAGCAGCATGGAGACTCGATCCGCCGCCGAACGCAGCACCCGATACGACCTGGCCAGCATGATGCCGTACACCAGCACGAGCGAACCGGCACCGATGAAGCCGAGCTGTTCGCCCACCGCCGTGAAGATGAAGTCGGTCTGCTGCTCGGGAACGTAGGCGAGGTTCGTTTGGCTCCCCTTGAAGAGGCCGGTGCCGAAGATGTGCCCCGAACCGATGGCGATCTTCGACTGGACCAGGTTGTAGCCGTAGGTCTGGGTCGCCGACTGCGGGTTCACGAACGAGAGGAGCCGCTCGAGCTGGTAGTGCTTCAGCAGACCGAGGTGCACGACGGCGATGATCCCGAGCACCCCGGCAACCAGGATCACGAGGAGCTGACGACCGGTGGCGCCACCCATGACGAGGAGCACCATGGTGACGATACCGACCACGATGCCGGTGCCGAGGTCCGGCTGCTTCACCACGAGCAGTGCCGGCACACCCCCGAGCGCGAGGACCACGGCCACCTCGCGCCACGTCCGCGGTCCATCGCGTCCCGAGAGATAGGCCGCGATACCGAACATCACGCCGATGGGTGCGAACTCCGACGGCTGCACCTGGATCGGGCCGAGCTGGAACCACCGCTGGGACCCGAGCGCCGACGACCCGACCGGCGACAACACGGCCACGAGGCCGAGCAGCACCGCACCGTAGATCCAGTAGCCGAGACGACCGAGCCACTCGAGATCGAGCGCGGCGACGACGCTCATCACGATCAGCCCGAGCACCCAGAAGATCGCCTGACGATCGAGGTAGTAGTGCGGCGAGAGGCCAGCAAGTTCCAGTTGGTTCCGGGTCGCCGAGTACACCATCACGACACCGAAGACGCCCACGGCCGCGGCGAGCAACCACAGGAGCGCGTCGTAGCTGCGAAGGCGCGCCCACGTCGTCCCGCGGGATCTGGGGGCGAGCGATGTCGCCATGGAGAGCACCTCCTCAGGCCTTGGGCGTTGCAACGCAAGCAGGCACCGAGAACGCTAAGCGCACGGCCCACGAACGCTGCGTCGCTGCTGCTACCATGCTCTGTGGAGCCTAGCGCGCCTCGAACCGTGGCGCGCGGGTGGGTCTCATCGAAGGAGATGCCAATGGGCCTGCTCAAGCGTGTGAGCCAGGTGTTCCAGCAGAAGTCGAACGCACTGCTCAACAAGGTCGAGGACCCAACCCAGGCGCTCGACCTGTCCTACCAGAAGATGCTCGAGAACCTCCAGCAGGTTCGTAAGTCGATCGCCGACGTCCTCACGTCCCAGAAGCGACTCGAGGCTCAGCGCGCCCAGCTCCAGGCCCAGTACGACAAGCTGCAAGGACAGGCGCGCCAGGCCGTGCAGCAGGGCCAGGAGCAGGTGGCAAGGCTCGCCCTCGAGCGCGCGAGCACCATCAAGCCCCAGATCGACCAGCTCACGCCCCAGATCGAGCAGCTGGCCAAGCAGGAGGCCGCGCTCGAGGAGACCGGACGGCAACTCAACGCCAAGATCGAGGCGTTTCGCGCCCAACGCGACACCATGAAGGCGCAGTACACCGCCGCCAAGGCGTCCACCGCTGCGCTCGAGGGCCTCACCGGCCTGTCGGATCAGATGACCGACGTGACCATGATGATGGATCGCGCGAAGGACAAGATCTCCGAGATGCAAGCGCGCTCCGCCGCCGTCGGCGAACTGGCGGACTCCGGGGTCCTCGACTCACCAGCGCTCGGCGGTGGTGGGGACGACATCGAGGCAGCCCTCGCGGCCGGCAACCAGGGCAACGACGTCGATCTGCAGCTCGCCCAGATCAAGGCGGAGCTTGCCGCCCCTGCGGACCAGACGAACGCCATCGGAGCACCGCCAGCGCCCGCGGCGATCGCGGCCAGCGAGCCGGCACAGGCCACGACACCTCCGGCGCCCGCGACACCCCCGGCGCCCGGGACGTCGGCCGCCACGGTGGCGGTGCGCATCTTGTCGGACCACGTCTACCTCGTGCCTGCCTCGCTCCGACCGGCGCTCGACGGACTCGACGACGCGCTCGACCAGGCCCTCGATCACGACGACGCCGACGGGTTCACGCGACTGCTCGCACAGGTCATCGAGCTCGTCCGGACGAACGGCACGCCGACCGACGATCCCGCCGTGACGGCCGAGGTCGTCGTCCCCGCACCCGACACCACCCTCGACGAGGCCAAGGCACTCGTCTCGGACGACGCCAACCAGGACGCATCGACGAACGACTGAGCACCGCAGGGCTCGGCGACGCTGACCCGCTGACAGGGCAGTCGAGGCGCTCCGCGCAGCTGGGGCGACTGTGACATCACGCGAGGCGCGCACGGCCAGAACCGGTCGTGCCCGGGCAGCCTCGGCGAGCCCGTTCGCGGCTCGCGCCGATCGCCTCAGCCCTCGGCGGCGGCCTCGCGGGCCGCGCCGACGAAGACCGACAGGCTCGGTGCGTCGCCGAACCAACGCCGATAGGACCCACGCGCCTGCGCCGCGAGCATCGTCAACCCGTTGGCCGCCGGAAGTCCGCGCCGGCGTGCGGCCTCGAGAAGCGGCGTCACGCTCGGGCGATAGACGAGATCCAGCACCGCGCCGGCACGATCGAGGAGCCAGTCCGGCACCGCAGATCCCGCGGGATCGGGGCCGCCCGCCATGCCCACGCTGGTGGCCTGGACCACGAGATCTGCCGCCGCCCCGTCGTCATGGGCGGTGACGACGGAACCGCCAAGGCTCCGAGCGAGCTCGGCCGCGCGCGCCACATCGCGCGCGAGGATGCCGACCGAGGCCGCACCCGCCTGGAGGAGCGCATAGACCGTCGCGCGCGCCGCACCTCCTGCCCCGACGACCACGACGCGCAACCCGCCGACCTCGAGACCGAGATCGTCGCGCACGGACGTGAGGACGCCCTCGACGTCGCTCGTCGCACCGGTGAGCGTGCCGTCGTCCTCGATCGTGATCGTGTTCACCGACCGCGTCGCCCGAGCCTCCGGCTCGAGTCGATCCACGAGCGCAGCAGCGGCAACCTTGTGCGGCACCGTGACGTTGACCCCGCGCGCTCCCAGCACGACAAGCCCCCCGATCGCTGCCGCGAGCGCAGCGGGCTCGACGTCGAAGGCGTGGTAGGCGAAGCGACGACCCTCGGCGCGGGCCGCTGCGGCGTGGATCGCTGGTGAGAGGCTGTGGGCGATCGGATGGCCGATCACCCCGAGGAGTTCGGGATCCGCGCGCCTCACCCGGCCTCTCCGTAGCGCGCGATCGCCGCTTGCTGCGCGGCATAGGTCGTGAAGAACGACTCGGTCCGATGCCCGCGGAGCGCGACGAAGTACAGCCACGGTCCGGTGGCGGGATGGAGCACCGCGTCGATGGCGGCCACGGACGGCTGACCGATCGGGGTCGGCGGCAACCCTCGATGGGTGTAGGTGTTCCACGGCGAGGGCGAGGCGAGTTCGGCCGCCGTCAGCGGCGCGTTCTCGTTGCCGGTCGCAAAGCGCACGGTCGAGTCCATGTCGAGCGGCATGTCCGCGGCCAGTCGATTGAGGATCACGCGGGCCACCTTGGGGGCATCGGACGCGGCCGTGGCCTCCTTGGTCACGATGGACGCCGCGATGACCACTTGGTAGGCGCTCAGACCGTGGTAGGTCCCCCCCGGCTCGAGACCCACGCCGAGGGCCTCCTGGGTGAAGCGATCCACCATCTCCTGGATCAGCTCGTGCGGCGTCTGGGCCGGATCGACGAAGTAGGTGTCGGGGTAGAGGAAGCCCTCGAGCGACCTCGCGCCGCGCAGGAAGGGATTGTGGTAGCTGTGCACGGCAGACGCTGCCGCGACGAACGCACCCCCGTTGTGACCGGCCTCCGGCAGTGCGGCGAGCCTGGCTGCGATCTGAGCGATCGTCATCCCCGGCACCACCACGAGCCGTACCGTTGCTGGCCCCGCCGTCAGGGCCGACAGTGCGCCGGCGTAGCCCTCCCCGGTGCGCAAGAAGTACACCCCCGCATCCACCGTCGGCGATCCGCGAAGGCGCAGGTAGAGGTCGAACAACGTGCCGTTGCGCACGACGCCCTCGCGCGCGAGGAGGGAAGACACCCCCTCGAGCGACGTCCCGGGCTCGATGAGTACCGCAACCTCGTGACCCGACGAGCTCGGCGCCGCCTCGGCGAGATACGCGACCCCGATCGCCCCGAGCGCGAGCACCACCACGAGCGCGAGAGCGACGAGCCGCTTCGGCCACCCTCTCACCGCTGCGTCACCAGCCACCGCTCGAGGATCTCGGTCGCGGCAAAGGCGTCCACCGCACCGCGCCGCGACCTGGCGTCGACACCGGCGGCCCCGAGACGACGCTCGGCGGCCTGCGACGACAAGCGCTCGTCGACGAACACGACCGGAACCTCGAGGTGCTCCGCGAGGCCTTCCGACCACTGGCGCACCCGGGCGGCCGCCCGACCCTCCGATCCATCGAGGCCGATCGGAAGACCGACGACCACGACGCTCGCACCGACCGACGCGACCAGCTCGGCGAGCCTCGCACGCCACGGCCCCCGCGCGTCGATGACCTCGAGCGGCAGCGCGAGCGAGCCCTCTGCAACCGCAACGCCGATGCGCTTCGTCCCAAGGTCCACGCCGAGAGCGCGGCCGCCGAACCCCTCGCTCACGAAGCCGTCCGCACCGCCTCGAGCGCCGCGTCAAGGGCTTCGGCACGGCGCCCACCGGAGACCGCCACCACCTCGGCTCGACCGACGCCCCCACCGACCGCCTGCGCGACGGGGCGCAGCAGCTCGTCGGCACGCCAGGGAGCGCCCTCGCGCACCGCGGCGGCGAGTGCGACCACGCCGTTGGCGACGCCCCCGATCACGACGCCCAGCACGCCCTCGTGGTCACGAACCAGCATCGCGAGCTCCCGAACCCCCCGCTGGTCAAGACCGTCCACGCGCGCCACCACGAGTCCGTCGGCCCCCCGGGTCTCGGCGAGCGCGCGGGCGCGCTCAGCCAAGGTGCGCGTGCGCTCACGCGCGAGCTCGGATTCGGCGCGCTTGGCACGCTCGACGATGCGATCGACGCGCTCGCCGATCCCATCGCGTCCGCCCGGGACGATCCGCTCGAGCTCGTCGAGGAGTCGCCGATCGCGGTGTGCCACCTCGAGGGCGGCGAGCTGCACGACGGCTTCGACCCGGCGCGTGTTGGCGCCGATCGAGCTCTCGGACGTGATGCGCAGGTGGCCGATGCGGCCGAGTCGGTCGAGGTGCGTCCCACCGCACAGCTCCACCGACGACTCACCGGCGTGCACCACGCGAACGACGTCGCCGTAGCGATCGCCGAAGAAGGCGACCGCACCGCGACGGATCGCCTCGTCGCGATCCATGAGCTCCACCGTGACGACCGAGTCGCGGATGATCTCGGCCGCGACCCGCCGCTCGATCTCCTCGATCTCGTCGGGCGTGAGCGGTCCCCAGTGCGTGAAGTCGAAGCGCAGGTGATCCGGTGCGACCAGGGAGCCTTGTTGCTTGACGTGCGGACCGAGCACCTCGCGAAGCGCCCAGTGCAGCAGGTGCGTCGCCGTGTGGTGGACCCGAAGACCCTCGCGCCGCTCCGCGTCGACGACGGCCCGCACCAACGCCCCGATCACCGGCTCGCCCTCGACCGCTCCGACGTGGTGGCGGATCACCCCCGCGACGGGCTGGTCGGTGTCGATGATGGTGAGGCGAAAGCCATCCCCCTCGATCGTGCCGGTATCACCGAGCTGGCCACCACCTTCGGGATAGAAGGGCGTTCGATCGAGGACGGCGACGAGCACGTCGCCTTCGGAGGCGAGTGCGAGCAGGCGCCCCTCGTCCTCGGTGGCCTCGTAGCCCGTGAACTCGCTCCGGCCGTGCTCGCGCAGCACCTCGGCGCTCACCGGGTGCTCCACGGCCTCGGTACCGAGCCCGGCCTGGCGGGCCCGCTCGCGCTGTGCGGCCATGGCCTCCTCGAAACCGGCACGATCGACGCTCACCCCCCGCTCGGCCGCCAGCTCCATCGTGAGCTCGATCGGCAAACCGTAGGTGTCGTGGAGCTTGAACGCGAGCGCGCCGGGAACCGAGCCGCCCTCGAGGGCCGCGTCGAGCAGCGGGCGCCCCAGCGCCAGCGTCGCCGCGAACCGCTCCTCCTCGCGCGCTGCGTGCTGCACGATCGTCTCGAGCTCGCGCGCCACCTCGGGGTAGGCCTCGCCCATCACGGCGGCGGTCATGCGCACCATCGGCTCGACGACCGGACCCTTCGCGCCCAACAGCTGCGCGCGCGCCACGAGACGCCGGATGATACGACGCAGCACGTACCCACGCCCCTCGTTCGTCGGCACGACCCCGTCAGCGAGCAAGAACGTCGTCGCCCGAGCGTGATCGGCCATGATCCGCAGCCCGACGTCGCCACCGGCGTCCGCACCGAAGCGACCGCCGTAGCGTCGGCCCGTCAGCGACTGTGCCTCCTCCATGAGCGGCCACATGAGATCGGTCTCGAAGACCGAGTCGTGCCCCTGGAGCACCGGCACGATCCGCTCGAGCCCGGCACCGGTGTCGATGCAGGGTGCCGGCAGCGGCGTCAACGAACCGTCCGGGTGGCGGTCGTACTGCATGAACACGAGGTTCCAGATCTCGAGGAAGCGCTCGTCGGACCCGACCGCCGGCCCACCGCCCGCGCCGTAGGACTCGCCCTTGTCGTAGTAGATCTCAGAGCACGGACCGCACGGCCCTGTCTCCCCCATCTGCCACCAGTTGTCCTCGTCGAGTCGTTGGATGCGCTCCGGGCGGACCCCACAGGCCTCGATCCAGATGCGCTCCGCCTCGTCGTCGCTCGTGTGCACCGTGATCCAGAGCCGGTCTGGATCGAGTCCGAGCACCTCGGTGACGAGACCCCACGCGTAGGGAATCGCACCCTCCTTGAAGTAGTCGCCGAAGGAGAAGTTGCCCAGCATCTCGAAGAAGGTGAGGTGTCGGGCCGTGGTCCCCACCTGATCGAGATCGTTGTGCTTGCCACCGGCGCGCATGCACTTTTGGATGCTGGTCGCCCGACGATACGGCGGGACCTCCTCGCCCAAGAAGTAGGGCTTGAACGGCACCATGCCCGCGACCGTGAAGAGCAGCGTCGGATCGTGCGGCACGAGCGACGCCGAGGGAACGGGAACGTGTCCTCGCTCGACGAAGTACTCCCGAAACGCACGTCTCAGGTCATTCGAATCCACTACCCGCTCCTCCTCGAGCCGCGGCGCCGGCTCCGCTCGTTCGCCGTGGCGACGCGCACCTCGTGGCGACCCGCCTCGATGGCGGCCGCGAGATCCCGGCGCAGTCGGCGCGTCTCACGCCGCACCCGCGCATCCACCGATGAGGCGCCAAGACGCCCCAACCGGCGGGCCCCGATGGCCCCGAGGGTCGCCCCGATACCGAGCCACACCACCCGCCTCATGCGCGGCGCACCTCACCACCACGACGCTCCCGAAAGACGGCGCGAGCGCGCCGAACCCCAAGACCCAGGCGCCGAACGCTCCGCGCAGGCTCGACGACCGCACGCAGCGCCCAGTCGAGCCCGTCGACATCGGCCTCGGCCTCCTCGACGAGATCGCGCGCCCGCCGCTGAGCGGCCGAGGCCTCCTCGATGAGTTGGGTCGAGGTGCGCACCATGCGGACCATCTCCTCGCGCCACTCGCTCGCAAACGCCTCCATCTGGCGACGCAGCATGCTCACCTGCCAGAGGCCAAGCACCAAGAGCACCGCCACGACGACGGCGAGGACCAGCACGATGACGGTGAGCACGCTCACCGGGAGACCTCCACGGCGCCCATACTACCGAGGGGCCATGCCGCCGCCCCGGCTGGTGCTGGCCCGCCAACGCACGAAGGGGGTCGGGCAGAGCCCGACCCCCTCTCGCAATGGCGAGCTGAGGCTCAACCGCTCATGGCTGCGGAACCGCCAGCCGCGGTCTGACGACGCAGCTCGGCAGCACGCTGGATGGCCTCCTCCGTATCCGTGCTCGGACGACCCGACGCCACTGCCCAGTAGTAGAAGACGAGGGCAAGGACGATGTCGACGACGAGATCGAGCGGATAATGGATGAGCCCCTTGCCGTGATCGAACGGCGCGCCGAAGCGGTGCGCACCGAAGTAGGCCATGGCGAGCATCGCGACGATATAGACGATCACCCACGCACCGTGACGGATCGCCGCCCCGTCGATCTTCTTGACCCCCTGACCAGCACTCGAGGCGATCAGGTACACGACAACGCCGCCGAGCAGGCCGACGGCGAGCTTCCAGTCCGTCGCCCAACCGGTCCAGTAGATGATGAGCGTGCCCACCACGAAGGCGATCGGCGAGAGCACCGAGGCCGCAGGCAAGCGATAGGGACGATGCGCCTCTGCGTAGTGCTTGCGCAAGACACCCAGCGACACCGGACCCATCATGTAGGTGAAGACCGTCGCCGACGAGATCACGCCCACCAGGCTCTGCCAGGTCGGGAACGGCAGCAAGAAGATGATCGAGGCGACAAGGGTCGCGATCATCGCGTAGAGCGGCACACCCGCGTCCGAGATCCGACGGAACAGCTGACCGAGGTAGCGGTTGCGCGCCGATCCGAGGACGACGCGCCCCGTCGAGCCGAGGTAGATGAGCCCCGTGCCCGAGGGCGACAGCACCGCGTCGGCGTACAGGATCGCCGCCAGCCAGCCCAGCCCGATAATGGACGCGACCTGCGCGAACGGCGACGTCAGCGACAGGCCCGCCCAGCCCTTGGCGAGCGCGGAGTGAGGAATCGCGGCGATGAAGACCACCTGCAGCAGCGTGTAGAGCGCGACCGCGAGCAACACGGCCGTGATGATCGCGCGAGGCACGTCACGCTGTGGGTTGCGCGACTCACCAGCGAGCTCCACTGCCTGGCGGAACCCGAGGTACGAGAACACGATGCCCGAGGTCGCCACGGCGCCGAGGATACCCGCGCTACCCTCCGGCATGAAACCTCCGGTCGAGGTCGCCGTGTAGTTGCTCCAGTGGCCGACGGCGAACAAGAACGCGATGACCGTGAGCGTCGGTGCGACGAACTTCAAGAACGTGATGACCGTGTTCACCTTCGCGAACGCCTTGACGCCGTAGACGTTGATGGCGAAGAAGATGATCAACAGCACCGCCTCGATGACGAAGTCGAGTGCGGTGTTCCCGGTCAGCTTCGGAATGTAGTGCTCGGCGTACTGCACCACCGCCTCGGCTTCGATGGCGGGCACCGAAGCGTAGGCGAGGAACGCGCCCCACGAGCCGACGAACCCTACCAGCGGACCGTGGGTGAACTCCGGGTAGCGAGCGATCCCGCCCGCCTCCGGGAGCATCCCTGAGAGCTCGGCGTACACGAGGGCGATGAAGATCACCGCAATGCCCCCGATGAGCGAGCTGACGATCGCTGCAGGCCCGGCTGCGTTGGCGGCATAGAGCACGCCGAAGAGCCAACCCGATCCGATGATGGCACCGAGACAGGCCATCACCAGATCAACGAAGGACATCTCCCTGCGAAGGGATCCGCCCTCTACTGCCTGCTGTTGCATCCAGCAATCCCCCTTGTCGTAGCAATGGACGGGCTCACGCCCGTTCCTCCGACGCTCCCCATGCGTCGGTGGCCCAACAATATCCCGTCACGGACGCCGTAATGCTGCGTCGTAGGACCAAATCCATGACGAATCCGCGACACACGGTCGCCTCGGCGACCGACTCAGCGGCCGTCGTGCTGGGTCGCGGTCCGTGGGCGACGTCGCCCGGGAACGACTCGGGCAGCGTTGAAGACACCGTCGAGCTGGCGAATGCCCGCCAGGATCGACGACAGGTGGCTCGGATCGGCGAGCTCGAACTCGAAACGCATCGCCGCGACAAGATCACTCCCGCGCCCCGACGAGGAGGCGAGAATGTTCACGTGGTGCTCGGCGAGCACACGGGACACGTCGGCGAGCAGACGCGGCCGGTCGAGGGCTTCGATCTCGATCGCCATCTGGAAGCCGGAGCCGTGCTCACCCGCCCAGTCGACCTCGACCATGCGCTCGGGCCCTTGGGCGAGCAACGCCTCGACGTTCGGGCAGTCCTCTCGGTGGATGGCGACCCCACGGCCCTGGGTGATGAAGCCGACGATCGCATCGCCCGGCAGCGGGTTGCAGCAGCGTGCGAGCCGCACGAGCACGTCGTCGAGACCCTCGACCCAGATCGACGGTCCCCCGCCTCCACGGCGCCGCCGCTGCGGCGTCGCGACCGCCGGCTCGAACCCGTCGTGCTCGAGCTCGGCTCGCTGCACCTTGGCGAGCACGCTCCGGGCCGAGACGTGGCCCTCACCGATGGCCGCGAGCAGGGTCTCGGCCTCTCGATAGCCGGCCTGCTCGGCCAGGCGCGCAAGACCCGGTCCCGAGAGGTGCTTGGTCACCGACAACCCCTCGCGACGCAGCTCACGAGCGAGCTCCTCGCGACCTGCGTCGATCGACTCCTCCCGACGCTCTCGCGAGAACCACTGGCGGATCTTCGAGCGCGCCCTCGGGGTGCGCACGATCGCGAGCCAGTCACGCGACGGACCCGCCGTGGCGGAGCGACTCGTCACCACCTCGACGGTGTCGCCCGAGCGCAGCTCCGTCTCGAGCGCGACCAGCCGACCGTTCACCTTGGCACCGACGCACCGGTGCCCCACCTCGGTATGGATGGCATAGGCGAAGTCGAGCGGCGTCGCGCCCGTCGGGAGGGTGATGACCTTGCCCTTGGGCGTGAACACGTAGATCTCGTCGGTCCCGAGATCGAGCTTGAGGTGCTCGAGGAACTCGACCGGATCGTGCGTCTCTTCGTCGAGGTCGATGAGCCGACCGAGCCAGGCGAGCTCGGCCGCATCAGAACCCTCCTTGTAGCCCCAGTGAGCGGCGACGCCATACTCGGCGCGCAGATGCATCTCACGGGTGCGCACCTGGACCTCGAGCGGGCTCCCGCCCTCGAGGACGACGGTGGTGTGGAGCGACTGGTAGAGGTTGAACTTCGGAGCGTTGATGTAGTCCTTGAACCGCCCGGGGATCGGCGCCCACAGCGAGTGGATGACGCCAAGCGCTGCCCAGCAGTCACGCTCCTCGTGTGTGATGATGCGGACCCCGAGGATGTCGTAGATCGCGTCGAACTCCTTGCCCCGCAGCACCATCTTCTCGTAGATGCTCCAGACGTGCTTGGGGCGCGCCGTGACCTCGGCGACGATCCCGACTTGGGCGAGCTTGGCAGCGAGCTGTTCGCTGACCGCCTGGAGCCGCGCCTCGCGCTCCGGAGCCCGCTGACTGACGAGGTGCTCCATCTCGGCGTAGCGCCGAGGATGCAGGACCGCGAACGCATGATCCTCGAGCTGCCACTTCACCTCCTCGATGCCGAGGCGATGGGCGAGTGGCGCATAGATGTCCATGGTCTCGTGCGCGATCCGGCGCTGCTTCTCGCGCCCGAGAGCGCCGATCGTCTGCATGTTGTGCAGGCGATCGGCGAGCTTGATCACCAACACGCGCACGTCACGCGCCATCGCGATGAGCATCTTGCGCATCGTGGCGGCTTGCGCGACCTCCTTGGAGTCGAACGAGAGCCGGTCGAGCTTCGTCGCTCCGTCTACGAGTGCGGCAACCTCCGCGCCGAAACGCTGCTCGAGTTCCTCCAGGGAGATCGAGGTATCCTCCACCGTGTCGTGGAGCAAGGCCGCGGCGACGGTGATCGGGTCGGCGCGCAGTTCGGCGACGCGACGGGCCACCGCGAGGGGATGCACGATGTAGGGCTCCCCAGACCGGCGCAGCTGGCCGTGGTGCGCCTTCGTCGCGAGCGCGAGGGCGTCGAGCACGAGCGGGTTGTCGGCGTAGCGCTCCGCTAACCACCGCTCGTCGAGCATCGCCCCCTCCTACGTATCGATGGTACCCGCCGCCTCGGTCGCAGGTGCGATACGACGCGCGGCAATCCGTCGCTTGAGCTGTCGGTACCTGGGCTCTCGCTCCTTGAGGAACGCGAGGATCGGCGATGCGATGGCGATCGAGGAGTACGCGCCGCTGGTCAGGCCGACCACGAGGGCGAGGCCGAAGTTGCGCAGGGTCGTCGCACCGAGGAGGTAGGCCCCCACCACCAAGACGGACAGGATCGGTATCACCGCGACGACGCTCGTGTTGATCGACCGCGCGAGCATCTGATTGACGGAGCGGTCCACCACCTCCGAGTAGGTCATCTCCCCCGCCTGATCGACGTGCGTCGCGACGTTCTCCTTGATGCGATCGAAGATGACGATGGTGTCATAGAGCGAATAACCGAGCACGGTGAGCACCGCGATCACCGTCGATGGCGTGATCTGGAACCCCGAGAGCGCATAGATCCCGACCGTGACGACGAGATCATGGATCACCGCGATCAGCGCCGCCAGGGCCATCTTCCACTCGAAGCGCAACGAGATGTAGAGCGTGATGCCGACGAAGAAGGCCACGAGCGCCTTCAGGGAGGCGTCGGTGATCTGCGATCCCCACGTGGGACCGACGTAGTTGATCGCCACCGCCGACGAAGGCTGGTGAGCTGCGGCAGCCAGTCGAGCGGCGACCTCGTTCTCGAGCGCATGGGCTCGCGCACCCGAGGTCGGCAGATCCGCCTCCACCTCGATGGTTCGGTGCTGACCGGTCCCCAAGCTGACGACCGTGGTGCCAGAGAGCGGGAGCCCGGCAAGGGCGCTACGAGCCTGGGTGACGCTGAGCGTCGGCGCACTCACCTGCCAGGCGAGGCCTCCACGAAAATCGATACCGAAGTTCAGGCCGCGAATCCCGAGCGCCGCCGCGCCGACCGCGATCACGACCAGCGAGACCGCCCAGAACCACCGCGCCCGTTCGACGAAGCGAATGCGCGTCGCGCCCGCCCCGACACGCCGCCACCAGCTGAGCTGTGAGGCATCTTCGACGATGCGAACCTGACTCATGATTCACTTCCACTCACTCTGGCCCGTGGCCGCAAGATGGCCGTCTCGGGTGCCTGTTCGCGCAGCTGCACCGGGCCCACACCGAGCCATCGGGGATGCGTCTTGCCGAGGGCGTCGCCGACGATGAGGACCAGCGGTCGGGTGAAGAACCAGGCGGAGGCGACGTCGGCCACCGTCGCGAGCCCCAGGAAGAACGCGAACCCTCGCACCTGACCGATCGAGAAGTACCACAGCAGGGCGGCGCCGATGAACGAGACGAGGTCGGCCGCGATGATGGTGCGAAACGCCTTCTGGAACCCCGCCTTGACCGCATACCCGATCGATGACCCCTCACGGATCTCGTCTTTGAGCCGTTCGAAGAAGACGATGTAGGAGTCGGTGATGAGGCCGATGGACACGATGAGACCGGTCACGCCCGACAGATCGAGCGTGAGCTGCGCCGCCCTCCCCAGGTAGGCGACGACCGCCCAGACCGCCGCGGCCGTCACCACGAGACCTGCGAGGACCACGACGCCGAGGACTCGGTAGTAGACGATGGTGTAGAGCAACACGGCGATGAGGCCGACGACGCCGGCGACGAGGCCCGCACGGAGCGCGCTCGCACCAAGGGTCGGCGAGACGGTCTGCACCGTCTGCTGGACCAGCTGCACCGGGAGGGCGCCATAGCGCAGCACGAGCGCAAGGTTGTTGGCCTGCGCCTCGGTGAAGTTGCCGGTGATCTGTCCTTGTCCGTTGAACGACGTCGAGGTGATCTGCGGGGCTGAGATCACCGTGCCATCGAGCACGATCGCGAGCTGGCGTTGGTAGAACGTCTTCGCGATCTGATTGAACAGCGGCGAGGCCTTCGGCGTCAGGGTGAAGTCGACGAGCCATGACCCGGTCGAGGAGGTGGTGTCGGGCGCCGCGTACACGCTCTTGATGGCGTTGCCGTCGAGCAAGGCTGGCCCCACGAGGTAGCGTCCGACGACCTGGGTTCCCTGACGAAGATCGAGCACCGCCGTCTGGCTGTGGAGGGCGACCTGCGTCGGCGTCGTCGGCACCGCGGCCTCGGCGGCGAGTCCGGCTGCGCTCGTCGGGCACGACGTCGGTGGCCGAGTGGCCGAGACGTGCTGTCCCTTCGTCGGGGCGTACGCAGCCCACGTACACTCGACCGGTCGGAACTGCAGCACCGCCGTCTGTCCGATCAGCGCCAAGGCCTGGCGCGGATCGCGAACTCCTGGCAGCTCCACGACGATGTCGTTGCCCTGCTGACCGATGGACGGATCGGCGATCCCGAGTCCATCGACCCGGTTGCGCAAGATGCCGATCGTCTCGTTCAAGATGGCCGTCGACACCGGTCGAGCAGGCCGGTAGACGACGCTCGCCCCGCCTTGGAGGTCGAGTCCGAGGATCGGCCCATCGTGAGCGAGCTCGACGACACCGATGAATGCCGCCACCGCGACCAGCGCCGACAGCACCACCGACCACAGCCAACGCGTCTTGCTCATACCCCTCCGACGTGCACTCATCAAGGAGCCTAGCGATCCGGCGCGGCCTCGGTCCGAGCGCTTCGCCAGCTCGGCGCCCAGACCTCGTCGAGGGCGCGTACCAGGCCCGCGAGCGTGCCGGCACGGATCGCAGCACGCAGGTCGCGAAGGAGTCCGAGCTGAAACGACAGGTTGTGCACGCTGAGGAGCGCGCCGGCGCTGTGCGCATCGACACGCAACAGGTGCGCGACGAGCCCTCGAGGGACCGTCCGACACGTCGAGCACCCGCAACGAGGATCGACGGGCTCGTCCGAGCCCAACCAGCGACTCGGCCGCAGCGCGAGCCGACCCTGGCTGGTCAGCGCGATGCCGTGGCGAGCAAGCCGCGTGGGTGCCACACAGTCGAAGGCATCGACTCCGAGCTCGACGGCGTGGGCGATGAGGTAGGGATCCCCCACGCCCATGAGATAGCGCGGCCGATCCGCCGGCAGCCGCTCGAGGGCGGCTGCCACGGCCGCGAGCGTGGCGGGCGCCGACTCCCCGACGGCGAGGCCTCCGATGCCGTAGCCGTCGAAACCGATCTCGGCGATCTGGCTCGCGTGCTCACGCCGCAGATCCTCCTCCGACCCACCCTGGACGATGCCGAAGAGCGCTTGGGCCTCGTCTCGACGCGCCGCTGCTGCCCGGCGCGCCCACTCGGTGGTGCGAACCATCGCCACCTGCAGCGCTGCTCGCTCCGCCGGCAACATGGTGCACACATCGAGCACCATCGCGATGTCCACGCCGAAGCGCTCCTCGAGCTCGACGACGCCCTCCGGGGTCAGACGGACCCGGCGCCCGTCATAGGTGGATCGGAACGTGACTCCGTCGTCATCGACCGTGCCTCCGAGCGACATCACTTGGAATCCGCCGGAGTCGGTGAGCATGGGCCCTCCGAAGCCGGTGAAAGCGCTGAGACCCCCGAGCGCCGCCACCACATCGGCACCGGGGCGGAGGGCGAGATGGTAGGTGTTCGCAAGGAGCAGCGAGACCCCGAGCTCGTGCAGGGTCGCCGGGGGGACGAGTCGAACCATCCCACGCGTCGCGACCGGCATGAACACGGGCGTCGGTACCAGACCATGGCGTAGGGTGAGCGTCCCCGCACGAGCCGTGCCGTCCGTCGCGTCGATCCGGAACGACGGCCTCACCGACGCCCCTCGACGTCGACGAGCATCGCATCACCGAAGGAGAGGAAGCGGTACCCCTCGGCGAGGGCCACCGAGTAGAGCTCGCGCCAGCGATCCCCCACCATCGCCGCGACCAGCGCAATCAGCGTCGAGCGCGGTTGGTGGAAGTTGGTGAGCACCGTGTCGACGACCTGCAGGCGAAACCCTGGCGCGATGAGCAGCCGAGACTCGCCCGCCAACTCACCTGTCAGCGCCACGGTCTCGAGCGTGCGCACCACGGTCGTGCCGATGGCGACGACACGCTTCGCGCCCTCGATGCGCGCCCACGTGGCCGGGTCGACCTCGTAGGACTCCGCGTGCATCGGATGGCCGGCGAGCGTCGCCGCCGTCACCGGCCAGAACGTGCCGAGCCCGACATGGAGCACGATGCGCACGACGTCGATCCCGCGCGCCGCGAGGTCGGCGAGCACGACCTCGTCGAGGTGCAGTCCCGCGGTCGGTGCCGCGACCGACCCTGGGCGCCGCGCGAACACGGTCTGGTAGCGCTCGAGGGGGATGTCCTGGCGCCCGAGATAGGGCGGGAGCGGTGCCACCCCGATCGAGGCGACGCGCTCCGGATCGAGCACGCGCACCGCTCGGATCGTCATGCCCTCGACGGCCTCGAGGGCGCCTCCCACCTCGACGACCTCCACGCCGTCGGCGAGAAGGCGCTCACCGGCGCGAACCCTACGATTGGGCCGCACGAGCGCCTCGGCGGTCCCATCGGGAAGCTGCCGGAGCAGGAGTACTTCGACGGCGCCTCCGCTGCTCCGCTGCAGGTGCAGCCGAGCGGGCACCACGGCAGACTCGTTGACGACGACGAGGTCGCCCGGCTCGAGGAGCCGAGCGAGATCGGCAACCCTCGCATGGGCCACGGGAGCCCCGCGACGGGCCACCAGCAGACGCGCAGCACGACGGGGCTCGATGGGATCGTGCGCGATGGCCTCGGCCGGCAGGTCGTAGTCGAACGCATCGACCGAGAGCGCGGGCACCTGCCACGCTTCTCGCGCGCCTCGGCCGCGTGCCATGTCGCGCTCGCTGGCCGCCGGAGCGTCGGCCGCCGATGACTCCTCCCGCTTCACGAGGCGCCGAGCCTAGCGCTTCGGTGAGCCGGCACCGAAGCGCGACCTCACCGGTTGGTCACGAAGTGCAGCGAGCGCGCCTCGGACGCCTCGTCGGGCCAGCGCTCCGTCACGACCTTGCCGCGCGTGTAGAAGCGCACGCCCTCCTCGCCATGGACGTGGGTGTCGCCGAAGAGCGACAGCTTGAAGCCGCCGAACGAGTGGTAGGCCACCGGAACCGGGATCGGCACGTTGACCCCGACCATGCCGGCGTCGATGGAGCGCACGAAGCGCCGAGCAGCGCCGCCATCGCGCGTGAAGATCGCCGCGCCGTTCGCGTACGGGTTGCGGTTCACGAGCGCCACGGCCTCGTCGAGGTCGTCCGCGTGCTGGACGAGGAGCACCGGGCCGAAGATCTCTTCTTTGTAGGCGTCCATCGCGACGTCCACCTGGTCGAGCAGCGTGGGGCCGAGGAAGAAGCCCGGACCTGCCGCAGCCGGGTGTGCTCGTCCGTCGACGATCGCCTTCGCCCCCTTCGACACCGCCTCCTCGATGAGGCGGGCCACGCGGTCGCGATGCGCTTCGGTGATGAGCGGGCCCATCTCCGCAGTCGGGTCCGTCGCGGGCCCGACGCGTACCGAGCCCATCCGAGCCGCGATCTCGTCGACGAGGCCCGGCTGCTCGCCCACCACCACGAGCACCGCGATCGCCATGCACCGCTCACCCGAGCTGCCGAACGCGGCCGCGATCGCAGCGTCGACGACCTGTTCGCGATCGGCATCGGGGAGGACCACCATGTGGTTCTTCGCGCCGCCGAGTGCCTGCACCCGCTTACCCGAACGAGCGGCGCTCTCGTAGACGTGGCGTGCGATCGGGGTCGAGCCGACGAACGACACCGCTCGGATGCCAGGGTGGGCAAGGATCGCATCCACCGTCGCTGGACCCCCGTGCACCACGTTCAGCAAGCCCGGAGGACCACCCGCCTCGACGAACAGCTCGGCGAGTCGCACCGACGCCGAGGGATCGCGCTCCGACGGCTTGAGGACGAATCCGTTGCCTACGGCGAGAGCGATCGGGAACATCCACATGGGCACCATGGCCGGGAAGTTGAAGGGCGTGATGCCAGCGGCGACCCCGAGCGGTTGGCGCAGACTGCGAACGTCCACGCTGCGCGAGACGCTGTCGGAGAACTGACCCTTGAGCAGCTGCGGGAGCGCGGTCGCGAACTCGACGACCTCGACCCCTCGGGCGAACTCGCCACGGGCATCCCCGAGCACCTTGCCGTGCTCCTCACTGATCAAGGTGCACAGCTCGTCGGTGTGAGCGACGAGCAACTCGCGATAGCGGAAGAAGACGCGCTGGCGCGCGGCGAGCGACTGCTCGGCCCAGTCCTGCTGTGCCGCCGCCGCGCTGGCGACGGCCCGATCCACGAGGCCCGCATCGCCGAGTCCGACGCTCCGGATGGCCTCACCGGTCGCCGGGTTGAGGACCGGCTGGGATCCGAGCGGGGCCGCTTCGACCCGCTCGCCGTCGATCAGGTGCGCGATCGTCTCCATCACTGCTCCTTCACATGGAATGCCTGGTCGGCGAAGGACCGCCGGAACGCCTCGAGTGCGTGCTCGATCTGCTCGGCCGAGATGGTCATGGGCGGTGCGATGCGCAGGACGTTGCCGTGCAGACCACCCTTGCCGATCAGGACGCCTTCGCGACGTGCCGCTTCGAGCGCGCGTGTGGCAAGCTCGGGCGCCGGCTCGACCGTACCGGGCCAGACGAGCTCGACCCCCTGCATGAGGCCCTTGCCGCGCACCTCTCCGATCGCGGGCGTCGATCGAGCGATCGCGTCGAGCCCCTCGCGAAGCTCGGCGCCGCGCGCACGCGCGTTGGCCATGAGATCGTGGTCGATGATGTAGTCGAACGTCGCCACGCCCGCCGCCGCCGTGATCGGCGAACCGCCAAAGGTCGAGATGGAGTTGGTCCCGAGCGCGTCCATCACCTCCGCTCGCCCGATCACGCCAGCGAGCGACATGCCGTTGCCGACACCCTTGGCGAACGTGATGAGATCAGGCGTGATCCCGTGCGCCTCGTAGCCCCAGAAATGCTCGCCGGTACGCCCGAACCCGGTCTGGACCTCGTCGGAGATCCACAGAATCCCCTCGCGCTGGGTCACCCTCCACAGCTCACCGAAGTACCCATCCGGCGGGAGACAGAACCCGCCGACTCCCTGGATCGGCTCGGCGATGAGGGCAGCCACCCGTCCGGCCGTCGTCGTCAGCAGCGCATCCTCCAAGTCGGCGACCCCACGCGCGACGTACTCGGCGTCCGAGAGACCCGCGAGCGGCCCGCGCAGCCTCGAACCCCCCTGCAACCAGCTGACGCTGAGCGGCGAGTACGACGTCGGCGACCAGGTTCGGTTCCCGGTCACCGCGATCTCCGTGAAGGAGCGACCGTGGTACGAGTTGCGCAGCGCGAACACCTGGTTCGACCCGAGGGCGGCCGTCGCCAAGAGCAGGGCTGCGTCGTTCGCCTCGGTGCCCGAGGTCGTGAAGAACACCTTGGCATCAGGAATGCCCGACGCCTTGGCGAGACGCTCGGCGAGCTCGATCATGGGCCGGTTCAGATACAGGGTCGACGAGTGGATCACCCGAGCGGCCTGGTCGCTGATCGCGCTCACGATCTCGGGAACGTTGTGACCGACGCTCGTCGTCAAGATGCCGCCGAAGCAGTCGAGGTAGCGCTCACCGTGCGCGTCCCACACCCAGCATCCTTCGCCCCGATCGAGTTCGATCGGCTCGTCGTAGTACAGACTGAGCCATGACGGGAGCACCCGCCGATGCCGTTCGATGAGGTCCATCGCCGCCTCCACTTCCTCCGAGCATCCGGACCGTTTCCGGCATGGTAGCACTTCGTTGTACTGGCACGCGACACAGGGTTGTGCCACACAAACGAAAATCACGAGCGCGCTCCTTGCTACGCTGGGGCCATGGAGCATCTCGGGCACGACGCAGCGGCAGACGCCCTGGTGGCAGCGCTGCGCCGTCGCAGCGTCGGCACGATCGGCGTGCGCACCGTTGCCTCGACGGTCGCGACCATGATTCGCGCCGGTGAGCTTCCCGAAGGCACGCGCTTGCCCCCTGTTCGCCAGCTCGCCGCGGACCTTGGGATCTCGCCGACGACGGTGGCGGCTGCTTGGGCACAGCTCGCCAGCTTGGGGCTCGTCGCGGCCCAGGGCCGCCGTGGTACCTTCGTCGCCTCACCACCGCGCCGTCGGCCTCGGCGATGGCAGCAGACGCCGCCCCAGCCCGCACGCTATGACCTCGGCACCGGCGCTCCCGATCCGCGCCTGCTCCCCGACCCCGTGTCCTATCTCCCACGCATCGCCCCGCTCGCTCCCGCGACGTACGCGGACCCACCGGTGTTCGGACCCCTCGTCGACGTCCTCGTCCCCTTGCTGCCACCCGCCCTCCAGCTCCGAGCGGACACCGGCACCACGATCGTCGATGGCGCCCTCGAGGCGATCGACCGACTCCTCGGCACCGTCGCTCCCAGCGCGACCGCCGTCGCCGTGGAGGATCCGAGCTTTCCCGCGCTCTTCGACCTCGTCGAGGCCCACGGCTTGAGCGTCTGGCCCCTCCCGATCGACGCCGAGGGCCCCGACCCGAGCGACCTTGCGCGACTCGCCGCACGCCCCGAGCTTGGCGCGGTGATCATCCAGCCCCGCGCGCACAACCCGACCGGCGCGACGGTGAGCGGCGAGCGTCGCGATGCGCTGGCAGCAGCCCTCGCCCCACGCCCCGACGTCCTCGTGATCGAGGACGATCACTCCGGGCTCGTCGCCTCGACGCTGTTGGCGAGCCTCGCAGGGCTCCATCCCGCGAGTGCGTACGTGCTCAGCTTCTCGAAGTCCCACGGGCCCGACCTGCGCCTCGCCGCGATCATCACCGATGCCGACCGACGCGACGCGCTCGAGCACGCGCGCAGCCTCGGCCCGTCGTGGTCGCCGAAACTCCTCCAGGCGCTGCTCGCCGCGATGCTCGAGGCCCCCGAGGAGACGGAGCGCCTCGAGCACGCCCGTGCCACCTACGCAGCCCGACGGGAGCGCCTCGCCGATGCGCTGGGTCGCAACCTGACGGGAGACGGCGTCAACGCATGGCTCCCGCCCGATCCCGAGGCGCTCATCGCCCTCGAGCTCGCCGCCCACGGCGTGCGCACCGTGCCAGGCGCCGCCTTCACCCTCGCCTCGTCGTTCGCCGGCGCCGTGCGCATCACGCTGGCCGAGCCCCACCACGACTTCGACGAGGTGCTCGCCTACCTCGAGCGAGCGCGCCTCGATACCACGGCCTCACGACGCGAGCGAGCCCTCGGGCGCTGACGCCGACCCGAGCAGCGCGCACTGGCCGAGACGACGAACGGCCTCGTCGAGCACCTCGGGCTCGGCGATGAGCGAGAAGCGAAGCCACCCCGCCTCCGTGGCGCCGAAGTCGCGTCCCGCACCGAGAAGGACGCCGTGCTCGTCGACGAGGTGGCGCGTCACGCCGGCGTCGTCCAGTCCGCCCCGAGGCTGTGCCCACACGAACATCGATCCGGCCGGATTCGCGACCCGCCCCCACCCGAGCCGGCGAAGGCCCGCCACCAGCACGTCGCGCCGCACCCGATACCGACGTGCGAGCTCGTCGGCCGCTCGGTCGCCATCGTGCAGCGCCCACAGGGCTCCTGCCTCTACCGGTTGGGACAGACCGTGGTCGAAGGCGCGCTTGCGCGCGCGTACCCGCTGCACGATAGCGCCAGAACCAGCGAGCGCACCCGCACGAAATCCCGCCATCGAGTGCGACTTGGACAGGCTCACCAGCTCGACCGCGACCGACCGCGCCTCGGGGATCTCGAGCAGGCTCACGCTCGGGCGCTCCTCCAGCACCGTGGCCCAGTAGGCGAAGTCGTGCACGAGGGTCACCCCTGCCTCCACCGCGGCGGCCACCAACTCCTCGAGCATCGCGCGCGTCGTCGTGACCCCCGTGGGGTTGTGCGGGAACGACAGCACGATCGCGCGAACGCGGCCGGCGCGGGCCAAGTCCGCGGCCCGCTCGATGAAGTGTCGCCCGTCTCGATCGTCGGGATCGAGCTCGAGTCCGACGAGGGGCCTCCCCGCGACGAGCACTGCCTCGTGGTGCGTCGGGTAGCTCGGCATCGGCACCCCGACAGGACCCGGAGGGAGCACCGCCAGCACGTGGTGCAGACCCTCCTTGGCGCCGAGCACCTGGGTGACCTCCGCGTCGGGATCGAGGCTGACGCCCCAACGCCGCTCGTAGAGGGCTGCGACGCCGGCACGATACGCGACGGTCCCAGCGCTGTCGCCGTAGCGTGCAGGATGCGACCGCGCGAGCTCGGCCGCGATCGCCGCCAGCGCCTCTTGAGGCGGAGGCAGGTCGGGGTTGCCGAAGCCCAGATCGATCATCTCGCCCAGCGCGGGCCCCCCACAGCCGATCATGCGCGCACCGCGCTCGACACCTGCGCGAGTCGCCGACGTCGGGGCTGCGAACCGTGTGTCGACCCCGATCGGCTCATCGGTCGAGATCCTCGACATCTCGCCATGGATTCCGCACCCCCAGACGGCTCCGCTCCCCCACACCCGACGCACAGCGTCGCTGTGAACCCCAGCGTAGTGCATCTGACGTGCGCCGATGGCCGTCCCTGTCGTGAGGGACGCCGAAGGTCAGGGACGATGGATTCAGTGGTGAAGCGAGTGCGTCACGACCGATCAATGCGAGCGATCGGGTGTGCGCGCCGCCGATCCGTCGGCGGAGCCGAGCTGGCGAACCCGTTGCGCCAGATCCTCGAGCGCGGCGTGCACGATCTTCATCTCTGCCCGACGCTTCAAGAACCCGGGGAGCGGAACGACGAGGTCGGCAGCCAGCTCATAGGTGACACGCGTGACGTCGTCCCCCAACGGCTCGAACTGATACCGGCCATCGAGCCGCGCGGTGACGTCGCCTTCCTCCTGCGTCCACGACAGCTCGTTCGGCGCTTTGGACGCATCGTAGACCAGCGTGTAGGACGCGCTCCGGCCGAACGCGCCGGCACGGAAGTGGACGCGACGCGGCCGACCATGCTCGTCGCGCTCGAGCACGCTCACGCTTCGGATGTCCGAGGCCCACTCTGGATAGCGTTCGACGTCGACGACGACGTCGAACAGCGCCTCGACCGGCGCAGGAACCTCGCGCGACTCAGCTGTGGCCTCCATGATGTGTGCAGGTTAGCCGCTTCCGGCCGTACGTCCACGGCTCGCGAGGCGCTCGAGTCCCGCATGCCACTCGTCGGCCAACCGGTCGTAGCCGTGATGACGCTCCACGAAGCCACGCGCGTCGGCGACCGGAGGGCTCGTGTGAGCGAGACGCTCCTCGATCGCCTCGGCCCAGGCCCTCGGACGGCGACTCGCGACGAGCCGTCCACTCGCAGGATCGACGGCCTCCGCGGTCCCGCCGCTCACGCCGACCACGACGGGAACGCCGCAGGCCTGCGCCTCGAGCGCGACGATGCCGAAACCCTCCTCCTCGAGACCGAACCAACGATCGTGCGCAGGAAAGGCGACGACGTCGGCGGCCTGGTAGCTCGCCACCAGCCGATCCAGCGCCACACGCCCCTCGAACACCGCGAGGATTCCCCGACGGCGCGCTCGCTGCTCGAGAGCACTGCGGCTTCGCCCGTCACCGACCACGTGCAGCTCCACCGGCCGATGCAGCTGGGCAACCGCGTCGATGACGATGTGGGCGCCCTTACGCGGGACGAGACGGGAGACGAACAGCACGAGCGATCGCTCCGGGTCCACCATGAGGTCCTTGCGCGCACGCTCGCGATCGCCGACGCAGAAGCGTTCGAGATCCACCCCCGGCGGCACCGTCGCGATCGCATCGGCCGGCACCACCCCATCGAGCGCGCGCGCGACGAAACCTCCCGCTGCCACCACGCCGAGCGCCCCCGCGAGCACACTTCGGATTCGACCGGCCGTCGGCCACAGTCGAAGCGGCAACGTGAGCTCCGCACCGTGTGCGACACCAACCCACCCCAGCCCTAGGCTCGCCGCGACCTCACCGAGCGGCCAGATCGGGTCGATCACCACGAGGTCCGCGTCGATCTCGCGTGCGAGCCCGCGAACTCGGGCGGCCAGGGCCCGAGTGGGCAGAAGCGGTCCGCGCACTCGCACGACGCGCGCCCCGAAGGCGCGATCGAAGGCCTCGGCGCCCGCCTCGTCACGCGTGACGACGACGAAGCTCGTCGGGTCGAGCCGACGGTAGATCTCCCCGAGGTAGTGCTGAATACCGCCGATCTTCGGGGGAAAGTCGTTGGTGACGAGCACGTGACGCATCGACACCTCCCCACCCACCTCGACGAAGCACCCAGCGTACCGCCTCGGCTCGCACCGGCGCTGCTCCGGCGACCAGCTGGCGCCAGATCGCCTGCTCGTCGTCGGGGCTCGTCGCGAGGGACCGAGCCGCGACGATCGCGTTGCGCCGCACCCACGCCAGCGTTCGATCCGGTATGTACCAACTCCGGACGCGCTCGGCGAGCGCTGCATCGCTCGCCGACAAGATGGACGCGACGCGCTCGCCCCCGACCTTCTTCTGCCGTGCCGAGAGCGGACACGCCGTCACGCACTCGTCACACCCATACAGCCAGGGGCCCCACGTCTCGCGCCACGACGGCTCGAGGTGTCGCTCCTGCTGGCGCCACGAGCGACACCGCAGCGGCTCGAGGACCCCGTCGCCGAGCGCGCCCGTCGGACACGCATCCACGCAACGACGGCAGTTGCGACACGGATCCCCAGTCGGGGTCCGTCCGAGACGCACCTCGACGACCCGATCGACGATCAAGGACCCGAGGACGACGGCCCCGCCGTAGCCGGGCACCATCACGAGGGTGTGGCGTCCGACCCATCCGAGCCGCGCTCGGCGCGCGAGGGCGCGATCGAAAGCGAGGTTGGAGTCGGCCACGACGACACCACGGCCACCGACGTCGACGAGGAGGCGCCGGACACGCTCGAGTGCGTCGCGCACCTGCGCGTACGCATCGCCTGCTGCGTAGCCAGCGACACCGAGATGGTTCGCCGCGGGCACGGACGGCGCTGCCGCGACCGCGACCACGATCGCACCGCGGGCCCACGACAGCGGGGCCCAAGGGTCGGCCGCAGGCTGCGGACGCCGAAAGGTGAACCGTGGCTCACGCATCCAGCCGCGCGCGACAGCCAGCTGGGCCCAGGTGCTCTCGCGCCAGGCACGCTGCTCTCTCGGGACCCACCCTGCCGCGACGACACCGGCGTCTCGGAGGCACGCCTCGACGCGGCGAGCGAGCGCACCGTCGTCAGTCGTACTTCTCGGTCTTGATGCGTTGCTCATCCATACCGGACTCGATCAGCGTCCGTTCGACGTCGTCGACGAGTTCTGGAGGTCCACAGATGTAGGCGAGCTGCGCTTCGGCCTCGCGCGCCACCAGCTGCACCATCTCCTTGTCGATACGACGATGGAACCTGGCGAGCGGATCATCGAGATCACGGGTGAAGGTGTGGCTGACGCGAAGCCACTCGTGCTCGCTCCGGAGGGACTCGAGCGCGGTGAGGTAGATCACCTCGTCGCGACGCCGAGACGAGTAGAGCAGGTGCATCGGGATCGCCGTCCCACGAGCGGCCTGGTAGCGGATCATGGCCATGAGGGGCACGATGCCCGATCCCGCACCAACGAGCAGGACCGGGCCCCCGTCCTCCTCGGTCCAGGTGAACGTCCCGTAGGGGCCACGAACCTCGAGTTCGTCACCCACGTGCGTCTCGAACACGAGTCGCGGTGACACCAGTCCTCCCGGCACCGCCTTGACGCCGACCTCGATCACGCGGCCTTCCGGGATCGGTGAGGACCCGAGGGAATAGGCGCGCTGGATCGGTCGTGGTCGTCCCTCGACCGGGATACGGATGTTGTAGTACTGCCCCGGCAAGTACTGCTGGGGTTCGTCGAGCTCGAGACGAAGGCTCTTCGTGTCCGGCGTCTCGTCGAGGAGCTCCACGACACGAGCGAGCGCCCACTGCGGCGCCGGCCGACGAGGGCGGTCACCAGCGCGGGGGCTCACGTCCGCTCCACCGTCGCTGGGGTCGCCTCGAGGACCTCCACGAATCGGCTCGTGCCGCACCACCGACACGACACCTCCTCGACGACGCGCGACAGCTCCTCGGTGTCCTCGACCGACAGCTCACCCGCGATGGAATAGTGGAAATAGGAACGTGCACGAACCGACATGGTGACGTCAAACCGTGTGACGTTCCCGCAGTTCGTGCAGCGGTACCGACGCGTCATCCCCCTGTAACCTCCCTCGGAGCAAGCGTCCCCACGGCCAAGGCTACCGTTCTCGGCTGCGAACTGACCCGAGTGGCCCGGAGCACGCGAACCGCTCCCGTGCACGCGCGTGCGGCAGCGACCTCGCGTCCGCAAGGACCCTTGAGCCGCGCGCATACGCCGCCCGGCGCCCATGACGAGATCACGTGATCGGCGAGGCCATCGGTGAACTCGCGCCAACCGTCGGGGTACGCACCGCCTGCTCGGCTCTCGGTGAGCCCCGTGCTCGCTCCTACCGACGGCACCGAAGAAGCCCCAAGCTAGCCAAGGCTCCCCAGCCACGGGCCCTCTCGGACGAGGAACGAGGGCCAGTGCGCCGGGTGCTACAACAGCCCCGAGCACATGGACGAGGCCCCGGCCTTGGTGTACACCAAGCTCCTCGACGAGGAAATCTCCCTGCCTCCGTGTCGACGATGTACCGCATCCTGCGTGCCCACGGGCGCTCGGGGACCGGCACGCCACGCAACCCACCCCCGACGGTCAAACCCGAGCTCGTGGCCACGAGACCGAACGAAGTCACGAGCTCGGACATCACCAAGCTCCTCGGCCCTGCCAGGTGGACCCACTACTACCTCTCCACCGTCATCGACATCGACAGCCGCTTGCGTCGTGGGCTGGATGCTCGCCCGCACCGAGCACGCCAGCCACCCCGTCGCCCTGCTGGAGGAGACTATGGCCAGTCAGGGCGTCCGACCGGGGGAGCTCACCGTCCACTCGGACCGGGGAGGTCCGATGATCGCGAAGTCCGTCGCCCACCTGCTCGCCGACCGCGGGGTGAAGCAGAGCCACAGCCGCCCCCACACCTCCAACGACAACCCGTCGGAGCGAGGCCCAGTTCACGACCATGAAGTACCGACCTGACGACCTCCGGCGCTTCGGCTGCTACGAGGACGCCCGAGCCTGGTGCGAGCGCTTCTTCCGCTGGTTTAACCACGAGCGCCGCCACGTGCGGCATCGGACTCCACACCCCGGCCGATGTGCACCACGGACGTGCCGAAGCGCTCCGAGCTCACCGGGCCGAGGTGCTCGCGGCTGCCTGGCGTGCCCACCCCGAACGCTTCGTGCGCAAGCGGCCCGAGCCGCCCCGGCTCCCTGCAGCGGTCCGGATCAACCCGCCAGAGGAGGCAGCGACGACACAGTGAACATCGAGCCCGGGGTGTCTCTCAAAGATTGACAGGCTCCGCCGCGACGAGGTCGGCCTTGAGCGCCGAGAGGAACTTGCGGCGCTGGTTGGTGCTGGGCAGGTCCGGCAGCACCACCCGGAAGTCGACGTCCTCGCTCATGCGCTCGATCACCTGGTGGGCCTGCGCGAGCGCGGTGCCACCGCAGAAGATGAGCGAGACACCTCGCTCACGACCTACCTGGGCGATGACGCGCACCGCCTCGGCGACGAGCAGGTCCTTTTCGAAGAACTCAGGAGGGAGTGGAAGTTGCCCGCTGTCGTCGGCTCGCTGAAGTAGGCCGAACCTTGCGTCGTCGAGCCCCCGTGGTTCGCTCATACTGCAACACTCGCTTTCCGAACGCGATCCGCCTGGTGATGCGCTGGCGGCCGACGTTGACTGCGGTCCAGGCGGGGACCTGGGTGGTGTGGCCCTCGTTGTACGCCTTGCGCGCGCTGTCGGCCTCCCAGGTGACGCCGAGCTTGGCGAGCACCTCGGGGTACCAATAGTCGAAGCCAGTGACAGTGCCGACGTACTCACGACCAAGGAACTCGACACGCTTGGCCCGCACGTAGATGCCCCAGCCGCCGCGCACGAGCACCTCCTCGTCGATGAGGGCGCGCAGCGCTCGGTCCACGGCCGAGCGACTCTTCGCGCACTGAGCGAACTCGGAGCGCACGAAGGCCACCTCGTTCGGGCGGGCGGCGAGGTAGGCGAGGATGCAGTCCTTGGTGGTACGGCGGGGCATGGGGTCCTTCCTCTCGCTGTTCACGCTACATCCTTGCACTCGGCCTGCGGCGGTCCCGACGAGCAGGGACTCGTAGGAGGGCGCCGACCTGAAGGGCGGCAAGCGTCATGCTCCACGTGGCCGAGGAGGGAGCGGCGGCGGAGCAGCACGACCTCGCCGACACCGTGCCCGCAGGCGTCACGGTCGCACGACCCAACCTCACTCGCCCGACCGTGGTGTCGGTGCGGTTGTCCGCTGACGAGCACGCCCGGCTGCAACGCGCTGCCGCCAAGGAGCACCTGCCAGTCTCCACGTTGATCCGAATCTGGGCACTCGATCGGCTCCGCGCCGAGGAGGAGGGGGCGAGCTGAGCGTTGCCGAGCGCCTCCGTCGGCTCGAGCAGGCCGTGTTCCAGCACACGGCGTAGCCGCGGTCACGGGTCGGGGGCTGGGCCCTGCGTCGCCGAGCTCCAACGAGGACGACCCCGCGGGCTCGTTGCTACTTGAGCCGCCGCTACATGGTGAGCGGGGTGTCATCGAAGCTCCAACGAGGACGACCGCTCGGGGTCGTTGCCACGTGGTGAATGCCGACGATCCGGTCTTCTGGGACGCCCTGCTCCAACGAGGACGACCCCGAGGGGTCGTTGCTACCGACCCTCAACCATAGCAGCTCTGACCTGGACTTACCTGACCGCCTTACGAGGATCACCGCTCGCTGGTGCCATACGCCTGGTGGCACCGGCACCGATACGAGGTGATCTTGGCCGGCCCCCCTGCAACGAGACCACCCCCTCCGTGAGCACCCCGACCAGCATGGACGAGCGGGAGGGAGAGCGCATGAAGGGCAGGCAGCGTGCCACCCAGGTAGCAGCCTCCTCCGGAGGCTGGCCGAGGGAACCTGCTGACCCCGGCACCGCCGGCGGTTCGGGGTGCACGAGCGACGAGCGTGCCGGCTGACGGCCCAGCCTCGCTCCACCCAGCGTCGGGTGCCGACGAAGCCCGAGTCCAGCTTGGATGCGGCCAGCATGAGGTCCTGCGCACCTTCGCCCTAGCCAACTCCCGCCAGGGCTATCGCAAGGCCTACCGAGCGGTGAGGGAGGCTGGCTACCAGGTGAACCTCAAATGGGTGCACCGGCTCTGGCGCACGGCAGGGCTCCGGGTCCCCAGTCACGCACGAGACGGCGCCAACCACGACCTGGGGTGCCCATGGGCGCTCACCTGCCCATCCAGACGAACGCGACCTGGGCACTGGAGCCGGTTCGACGCGACCGACGACGGGAGGGCGCCCTGGGTGCTCGCCGTGGTGGACGCCCCCACGACGGAGGAGCTGGCTGTGCGTGGTGAAGCGCTCGATTGACGCGCACGACGTGTCGCCACCCTCGATGGCCTCCTCGCCGAGCGAGGAACCCTAGGCGTCCTCCGGGTCGAGGACGGCCCGGCGTGCGTGGCCGCGTGCATGACCACCTGGGCAGCCGAGCTCGGCTGCCCAGGTGTCCAGGACCCGGGCTCGCCGTGGCAGAACGGGGTGTGCGCATCGCTGGGTGCCCAGGTCCGCGAGGAGGTGCTCGATGGGGAGCGCGTCGCCTGGCGTTCGCGAGGCCAGGCAGCTCCTCGAGCACGACCGGCACCCCCCAGCACGACGCGGACGCCCAGATCGCCGGGGGACCGCAGCCCCGCCCGGTTCGCCCGCCTCGACGTCGCCACCCAGCGACGGATCCTCGAGGCCTCCGCGAGGGGTCAGAGGTGCTGCCCGCTCGGCGTCATCGGCGCTCAGTGGAATCAACGAGCGCTGGCATGACGACGCTGGGTCTCACGGTGAAGGTGGACTCGGTGCGGGGGGCCGGTCAGGAGAGCCGGCCGAGGGTACTGAGACACCAACTAACACGAGGCGCCAAGATGCTCTCCGCCCTCCGCTTCCCACGCACCGATCCCCTAAGGGGTAACGGGTATCTGCGACTCGCTTGGGTAGGCCTCGCCACCAGTCGGGTAGAACGTGCACACATTCGGATCACTTGCTATTGCCGCGAGCAGAGCAGGTGATGCTGAACTCCCGGCCATCAGCCAGTGCAGATAGTTCGAACACCCAGGGAACGTGATGTCGCCATGGCTGACGACCACTGGCAGCTGCTGACCAGATTGCACCGTAGATTGATCGTAGAAGATCACGCCGTTGTATGACACCACAGTTGGAGCGCCACTCACTGTGATACTACCCTTGCCAGTCGTCGCATCCACGAGGCCAGAGAACGGAAACACGGTATCAAGCTTCCCATCCTCGTAGAAGATATAGACCATGCCCGCGATCTGTCCATCACTCCCACTTTGTGTGATCGTCAACATGTACGATGGTCTCTCCGGAACGCCGGGCACTACCGCTGGCACGTATTCCCAGTAGTGGCCAACTGGCAAGGCAGGATCACCCGTTTCAACACCTGATAGCGTGGGGGTAAAGTAGCTTGGATCACCTGCGGCAGCAGCATCCTTTGACTGCCCTGCTCTTTGCCCAGTAGCCACCTGTACTGAGGGCGCCGTAGCTGTTCTCGCAACGGGTGACTGCTGATGTCCGCGGTGTTGAGCGGCGTGGCCATCCTCGACTCGGCCAGCAACAGCAGCAAGAGCCACTAAGGCAAGACACGAACTGACAACCCCGCCAATCTTCACCGTGCGGTTCCATGCAGTGGACATCACACCTCCTCATCTTTGCAGTAGGAAGCTAACACAGATCTGAGAAATTAATCGTCCCCCAAAGGGTGCTGCTTACAGCATTCGCGAGATTGACGCATTGCTGGTAGGGACTGTTCACTGGATTTCTAAGAACCGAGATAATCGGCCCATAATATGGAAGGTAAGAAATAGTCTGATCAAATGCGTCAATGCCCCAGTAATCAGCGGACTCACCATCAGAATTCGTATACACTTGAACGTTGGCAGAGTTGCCCTTCAGGGTGTAGGAGCCAGGCTCCTTTTGCGTCGTGTCGAGAGGGTTTGACTGAATGACGCTGTCTTCTTGTTGTTCCCACTTGGACATCGCAAACGTGTTGGCACCCGTTGTCGGTGCGTTCACTCCCTGCAACGGCGCTGTTGGCGGGAATTGAAGATAGGCATAGATGAACAAGCCGGGTGTGCAGTTGTTGGAAGGCCAACAGTCCAACTCGTTCGCAGCTGTATCCGTTGCCCATAGCGGCTGGGTACCTTGATAGATGACTGCGTTGCCATCGTTCTGCATTGTCAGTGTCAGACCAGAGTAGGTATACGTATGGCTATCCCACAGCGCAGTCCCATTGAAGTAAACAACAAGGTTGCCGTCGTTCTGAAACACTGCGTAGGCGCCAGAGTGCTCTTCAGTACCAGTCGCCCACAATGCTTGACCGTTGTACAAGTTGTAGAGGACAAAGTTGCCGTCGCCTTGCATGATGAGCTGGTATTGTCCAGAACTTGAGAGTAGATAGTCGCCGGGATTGAGAACAGTGCCTTCACCGATGGTGGATCCCAAGTTCTGGGTACTGCAACAAATACCGGCAGGCTGAGAAGGGTCGCCTGATGGTGCGGGCATCGGGGCGACTGCCGTTTTCGACGCAGCCACGCTGGTTGTACCCAAGGGTGAGAAAAGTAAGAAGGCCAGCGCAGACGTCAGGATCGTGCCAAGGGCGAGTTCCTTGCGCAAGAAGGTCATCTGCTTAGACGGGTGCATATCTCGGCTCCCTTCGGAGGAGACGCGCAGCGATGAGCCCCGAGAGCCCTCGAGCCGTACGACCTTTGCGGAGGCGCCTGAGCGGAGTATAGCCTCAGCCTCACGACCCGGACGAAAAGATGACAAGTTGTTGTCCCGGCGGTTGTCATCTGGCAGGGGAGGGAGCTGAGCCGGACGGCGGTGGTGCCCTTGGGTTGGCTGCAACGTGACCGTGAAGTAGCCTTCAACAGGCGTCCAGGAGCGCCTGGGCGGAGCCGACGCCGTCACGACGGCACTACCAGCTGCGTCGTCCACGCCGTAGCTGGGCCTCCGTACCCCCTCCACGACGATCTCGTGGCCACCAAGCCACAGCGCCACGCCGCCGAGCGCTGGTGCGGCTGGTGCACCCAGCGTCGTCGGCAAGCCTGCACCTCCACAGACCGCGTCGACCACCTCGCGATCATCGAGTACCCTGGCCGGCCCTCCTGCAACGAGACCACCCGTTCCATGAGCACCCCGACCAGCATGGACGAGTGGGAGGAAGAGACCACATGAAGGGCAGGCAGCGCCACACCCCACCAGCAGCCTCCTCCGGAGGCTGGCCGAGGGGGACGGCTGCGCACCACAGGCGCCACGGTCGCCGAGGTCGCCCGAGCCTTCGCACGTCACCGAGACGACCTGACAGCGGCTGGAAGCAGACCGACGGCGGCAGGCACGGGGCCCGAGGTAAAGAGGCTGAAGGCGCTCGAGGCCAGCCCCAGCGCGCCAAGCAGCTGGTGGCAGAGCGCCCCCTCGACAGCGACGTGCGCTGAGGAGCTGGCCGGGGGAATCCGCTGACCTCGGCACCGCCAGCGGTTCGGGGTTACCCTCCGTGTCAATCTTGGGTGAGACCACTCCTCCTGACCCCATCGTTGGATCGAGAGGGCGGCCGAGGAAGGAGCTTGCCACCACCATGACGACCGACGCCACGACGAGTCCCTACCAGACTGGGGGCATGCCCAGCAACTCCGATCCGCAGGTCCCCGAGCGGGCCCGAGGGCCGAGACGCTTCTCCGCGGCCTACAAGGCACGGATCTTCGCCGACTACGACTCCCTTTGCAAAGGCCGAGAAGGGAGCCCTGCTCCGGAGAGAGGGCTTGCACTCCTCACTCATCACCGAGTGGCGACGCCAACGCGACCTTGCCACCGAGGAGGCACTCGCACGTCCACCAGGACGCCAACCCGCTGATCCCCGCGACCAGGAGATCGCACGCCTCAGGCGCCGCGCCGAGCGCCTCGAGGCCGACCTCGCCAAGGCCCACAAGGTGATCGAGGTGCAGGGAAAACTCTCCGCGCGCCTGCAGCAGCTCGCCACCGACGGCGCGCCCGCGACCCACGGCGAGACCACGTGATCGACGAGGCCATCAGCGAACTGGCGCCAACGGTCGGGGTACGCGCAGCCTGCTCGGCCCTCGGCGAGCCCCGTGCCCGCTACGACCGACGGCACCCTGCGAGCCCCCGGCCACCCCGGCCGAAGCGTGCACGTGTCCCTCACCCACGGGCACTCTCACCGCGCGAGCGCGAGGAGGTGCGCCGCGTCCTGAACAGCCCGGAGTACGTGGATGAGGCCCCGGCCACGGTGTACGCGAAGCTCCTCGACGAGGGGATCTACCTCGCCTCCGTGTCCTCGATGGATCGCATACTGCGCGCCCACGGGCGCTCGGAGACCGGCGACGCCATGCGACCCATCCCCCGAGCCTCAAGCCCGAGCTCGTGGCCACGAGAAGGAACCAGGTCTACTCGTGGGACATTACGAAGCTGCACGGCCCTGCCACGTGGATCCACTACTACCTCTCCACCGTGATCGACATCGACAGCCGCTTGCGTCGTGGGCTGGATGCTCGCCCGCGCGGAGCACGCCAGCCTGGCGGTCGCTCTCTTGGGAGAGACCGTGGCCAGCCAGGGCATCCGACCAGGGCAGCTCACCATCCACGCAGACAGAGGAGGTCCCATGATCGCGGGGCCCGTCGCACACCTGCTCTCGCACCTCGGGGTGACGCGGAGCCATAGCCGCCCCACACCTCCAACGACAACCCGTAGGAGCGAGTCTCAGTTCAAGACCATGAAGTACCGACCTGACGACCCCCGGCGCTTCGGCTGCTACGAGGACGCGAGAGCCTGGTGCGAGCGCTTCTTCCGCTGGTACAACCACGAGCACCGTCATTCTGGAATCGGACTCCACACCCCGGCAGACGTCGACGGCCGTGCCGAGGAGCTCCGAGCACACCGGGCCGAGGTGCTCGCGGCTGCCTTGCGTGCCCACCCCGAACGCCTCGTGCAGAGGCGGCCCGAGCCACCCCGGCTCCGTGCAGCGGTCCGGATCAACCCGCCGGAGGAGGCAGCGACGACACAGTGAACATCGAGCCCGGGGTGCCTCTTAGAGATTGACTAGAGATTGACAGGCTCCGATCCGAGGAGCCGGCGCCCACGACCGGCCCCTCGGGGCGGCGAATCCACGGGCGCCGTGGGGCCCCTTCCGAGGGCACCCGAGCGCCCCCAGTGACCCTCCGACGCCCACGAGCGCGCACACTAGGATGGCGCAGGCACCGGCGACATGCCGAGCATCGGGTGAGCAAGAAGGGTTCTTGGGACATGGCATCGAGGATCGAGGTCGAGCTCACGAGCCACGACGCAGCGCGTGGCGAGTGGACCTGGCGCGCCGTCGGCGCACGACATCCGCGCGGCACGGTACCGGCTTCGCTCGTGTGGGAGGGTGCGAGCGTCGGCGATGTCGCGCGGGCCGAGATCGCGCGCCGCCTCGACGGCATCGAGATCCTCAGCCTGGCTCGGCCCGACGTCGCGCCGCCTCGCACCGACCGCATCGACATCGTGGGGTCGGGACGCGCGGAACCTCCCGTCACCATCCAGACCGTCCGCCGAGAGCGACGGCCGGGTGCTCGAGGCACCCACGACCGCGACGGTCGGCCGCGTCAGGACCGTCGCGCCGAGCGCCGTGGACGTCCAGGCAGCAATCGCGACCAGCACGACCAGCACGACCAAAGCGCGCGCGCGGAGGGAGCGACCCCTCAGCGTTCTCGCCGCCGCGACGCACGGCCCGCTCAGCCCGAAGCACCAGCGGCACCACGCCTTCGGCCACGCGACACCCACCGACGCGCATTCCTCGAGAGCGTCATCCCCGAGCACCGGCCGATCGCAGAGGCACTGGTGCGCGGCGGCATGCCCGAGGTTCGCGCAGCCATCGCGCGCGATCGCGAGGCCGCCGCTCATGAGGGCCGCGCGCCAGCGCCTGAGGAGGCCACGCTCAAGATCGCCGAGGATCTCCTGCCTCGGGTGCGCACGGCGACCTGGCTCGATCGGGCCGACGCCGCACTCGCCATCGCCAACACCGTCGCCCTTCGCGATCTGCGCAGCGTGGTGGCCTCCGTCGATCCGTCGTCGAAGGACCCGAGCGTCCTCGACAAGGCCACCACGCTCCGCGAGGTGCTGAACCGCCGCATCGCCGAGAGCATCGAGCGCTGGCATGCCGAACTCCGCGAGGCCGTCGAGTCCGGCCGTACCGTGCGAGCGCTGCGGCTGGCGAGTCGCCTGCCTGATCCGAGTGCACGCATCCCCGACGACGTCGAGCGCGCCCTCGTCGAGGCCGTCGATCGCGAACTGATCCCCGACACCCCGCCAGAGCGCTGGATGGTCCTGATCGATGCGATCGCGAACTCGCCGATCCGCCGAGCCGTCACCGCGACCGGTCTGCCGGAGGCCGCGCCTGCCGAACTCGTCGAACTCGCCAAGGAACAGGCCGGCCGCATCCCGTCGCTCGGACGCCTGCTCGGGGTCACGATGCCGGCGCCCCCGAAGCCAGAGATCCTCGCTCGGGTTCCCAAGACTTCGCGCAAACCCCGCCAGGGCTCCACGCAACGTGACGATGCCGGGCGGGGCCACGCCGAGTCCACGGACGCCGGCGCTGCAACGGGCGCTCGTCAGGCCGAGCCCCAATCGTTGGCGACTCCCGACGACACCCTCGTCGGCGCCCAGCCCGAGCCGGCTGACGCGGAGCCGGACACATCGACCCGCGACATCGACCCTGCGACGACCGTCGCCGTCGACGAGACCGTCTCTGCTCCATCCCCTCACCCCGCAGGACCACACGACGAGCTCGCGGCAGCCGACGCCGTTCGAGACGTCGAGGACCACACCATCGGCGAACCCGAAGCGGCAGCACCGTCGCACATCGACGAGGCGGTGCCCGGCGATGACCCTTCCGACGTCTCCGCCGCCGAGGCGACGCCGACCCACGACTGAGGCTCCCATGGCCAGTGTGCTCGTCGCCGAGGAACTTCGGCCCGACCACGCCTGGCGCGTCGATGCCGAGGTCGACGGAGTAGTCGGAGCGATCGCCATCGTGGAGCGCAACGGCCCCGAGGCCATCGTGCGCGCGATCGTCACGATGCCCGGCTTCGAGAGGTTGGGCTTGGCCGGCGAGCTCCTCGAAGCCTGCGCGGAACTCGCTCGCCGGCACGGCGCCACCGTCCTCAGCGCAAGTTGCGCACCCGGCGACCGGGCAACGAAGGCCCTCTTCGAGGAGGCTGGACTTCGAACGGTGGAGCTCCGGCTCGCTCGAAGCCTCGCCTAGGCCCGCTGTCGTGGCGCGCCTCGCCCTCCCCGTCCAGCGCGGTGCCTCGACGCTCCTCGTCCTCGATGGGCGCGTGCTGCTCGTGCGGCGCGGCTCTCCGGACGCGAACGGGACCTGGGCCCCACCCGGTGGGCACGTCGACCCGGGGGAGGACCCGGTCGCCGCGGCGATCCGCGAACTGGCGGAGGAGACCGGCGTCCACGCCGCGCCAGTGCGCGTCCTCCAGGTTGCCGAGGTGCTCGCCGATCGCGGCGCGTACGTGCTCTGGACCGTGCTCGCGACACCGCGGGGGCGAGCGCGTGGGAATGCGCGTTCAGACGCCGATGCTCTCGGCTGGTTCGGGCCAGACGACCTTCGTCACCTTCGCCCCCTGGCTCCGGGCGTGCGCTCGCTCCTCGAGCGCCTCGGCCTCATCGCCTGAGGCACCTCTCAATGCCTGAGGCGGCCTAGCCACGCTCCTCACGGAGCTTCGCGATGCGCGCGAGCACCGTGCGGCGGCGCCGGTGATCGAGCTCGAACAGCTCGACCTCGGCGAGCTGCTCCGCGCTCAAGGATCCGAGCCGCTCGATCACCTCGGCGGCCGACAGGGTCGCGTAGGCATCGATCCCACCGACACTGCCGGCGTGGTCCTCCCCAGTTGCGTGCGCATCCGACGGCCTCGCCTCGCGCGTGGCGGCCGATGCGGCTTCGGCATCGGGAGCCGCATCGCGTGGGCCCGCACCCGGCCGGGGCACGGTCTGCTGGACGGTGCGCACGATCCCGCCGCCAACCTGCTCGACCATCGAACGCAGTGCCGAGACGCGCTCGCTCACGTCGCCGAGACGCTCCTCGACTCCCCGCAACTGCTCGCCGTAGCGTGCCCGTACGACCCCAGCGGCCATCTGGGAGACGAACTGCGCAGTCTGGATCGGTCCCTGCAGGACCTTGCGACCCTCCTCCGCCGCGCTCGGTAGCACCCGTGCCACCGCAGCGGCGACACCGACCGGGCCGAACACGAAGCGATCGAGGACATCATCGAACAGCTGTCGACGTTGCTGCTCTGCCATAGCGCCTCCTTTGGGGCCAACCTCAAGCTTACGGTGCCACCGATCCGTCTAGACGCAATCGCGGCACAGCATCTTCTCGGAGTCTGCCAGCTGCGACATGCTCTTGACAAGGAAGCACGACTGGCACACGAACTCGCCGGGTTGGCGAGGCCGTACCGGGGCGAGACCATCGGGCGTGTCTTCGTCCGACTCGGCCTCGACATCTTCTTCGACGTCACCGCCGACGAAGCGCTCCCTCAGAATCTCGTCGAGGGCCGACTCGACGTCCTCGTCGCCCTCGAGATCGTCGTCCTCCTCGTCGACAACGGCGACCTCGCCGTCCTCGGTGTCGTCGACACCATCGTCGACGATGTCGTCGGCCTCGCCGAGATCATCGGCCTCGAGATCCTCGAGATCGCCAACCTCGAGGCCCTCTTCCTCGATCTCTTCGTCGAGATCTTCGAGTTCCTCGTCGACGTCGTCGTCGAGGTCACCATCGAGATCGTCGTCGAAGCCCACCAGCTCCTCGTCGAGCTCGTCGTCGTGTGGAACCTCCGGTTCCGATGCCGACTCGTCGCCCTTGCGTCTCGGCATACTCGTCCTCGTCCTCCTCGCACGGAGCCGGTCGCGCACCAGCTCGGCTAGCTCAACGGATCAGCCCCGCTGATCCTTCCCGACTGCATCGATCGCACCTCGCTCCGTCGCTCGGCGGCGAGGCGGCCCACAGTGTAGCCCTCTGTGTCCACGAACTCCATGGCCCCTGCGATCCGGCGATGCCCGACCGCCTCGAGCGCGCGCCAGGCCTCGATCGCGATGCGGCGATAGACCGGGTGACCCTGCGGCTGCGATCGCAGCTCGACGAGGTGCATCAGCTCCCGCGCGTTCACCACGACCGCGAAGCGGATCTGCGTCGCGAACGGCAAGAGCAACCGACCCACCGACGGTCCGGCCTCGGCGACCACGCTCGCGACCAGCGGGCCGAGTCGCTCCCAATGCTCGAGCACGAGCGGTGCGACGCCTGCGTCGACGACGAGATCGGAGAGCGCGAACCCACGACCCGGCACGAGCGGTGGCTCGAGCAGGGTCAAGATGCGATGGCGGGCGAGGTCGCGAAAGGCTCCGATGTCGCAGGTGATCTCGAGCTCGTACACCGCAGCCTCGAAGGGGCGCCCGGGCAGGTGGCGGCGATTGGCCCGATGGCCGACGCCGGCCACGAACAGCGCATCGAGGCCCTCCTCGCCCCGCGCCTCCACCGCGGCAAGGCCCTGGTCGACCGAGTCCACCTCGCCACGCTCGAACAGCATCCATGCAGCGACGCGGCGCTCCGCATCCTCGTCGGCTCGGACGATCCGAACGGAGGGTTCGACGATCGCCGTGTTCCAGTGCCACGGAACCTCGACGCCGCCCCGCGTCTCGCGCAGATACTCGACCATCCGCCCACCGCGGTCGGGGCGGTCCATGCGCTGGGTGAGGCCCGGTACGAGCACTCCGAGGACCCGGGCGATCTCGTCGGCAACCTCGCTCGCCCCAGGCGTGGCGTCGGCCCGGAGCCGCCACACCAAGCGCTCGGCCGCCTGCGCGCTGGCGACGACACCGACGTTGGTCAAGACGGCGAGCGGCAGCAACCCGCGCGCTGCATCCAGTGCGGCGGCCCGCTGCGCACGACGAGCCGGCGCATCGGCCGGTGGATCGAGCTTCGCGAGATGGTCTTCGACCGCCTCGAGGACCGCCGCATAGGCACGAAAGCTCGCCTCGATGGCCTCGTCGTAGGCACGCGCCGCCCGCGGCGCGAGGCCGTCGGGGACGTAAGCTGGCCAACTCCCATCCGAACGGCGAGTCGCGAGCGGCACGTAGCGAGTGGATTGCTCGAGATAGGCCGCAAGACGGCCGCGCTCGATGCGGCGCGCGAGCAAGGCCGGGATCTGCTCGATCGCGAAGTGCACGACCGCGAGTTGGGCGACCGAGTCGTCGCCGTACTCGCCGATCACGCGGGCAAGGAGAGCCTCGGTGCGCTCACGACCGACGCCCGCTCGCACCGCGTCCTCGACCCTCGGCGCGAACTCCTCCAGCAGCGTCCGCCGAAGCGACCTGGACGTGCGCGAGTAGCGTGCGAACAGGGCTGCGACGACCTCCTCGTCGAGGCCCACCAGACCGAACACACGACCGTCGACGTCGGTGACGAAAGGAGCGAGCCGCGCCCGCTCCGCCTCGTCGAACTGCTCAGGAAGGTAGCTCGCCACAGCGGGCCAGCCTACGCCGGCCGCTCGTCGAGCTCGAGCACTCCGTGGGGCATGCGCTCGGGATCCTCGGCGACGACCTCCGACGACAGCGCCACCACGCCGCGAACGACCGCCGCCTCGGCTCGCCGAGCGAGCGACGAGACCACATCGTCGTCCCAGGCGACCGCGATCTGGCGAAGCAAGTCCGCGACCTGTTTGACCACGCGAACAAAGTCCCCTGGTGCCATCTCGTCGGTCGCGAGCACTGCCCCCAGCGGCTCTCCCCGCGCCCACCGCCAGAGGGCGCGAGAGATCCCGGGCTCTGGACCGCGCGATCGAGGCAGTCTGAGCGACGACTCCGCCGCCCACTGCTCCTGCATGAGCGCCTCGGCCCGCTCGTAGAGCCGCGCCATGGCCGCGCTCGCTGGCCACGGACCGGATCGGGGCGAATGAGGTCGTGGTTCGAACACGAACCACGAGGCGATCGCGGCGAACTCCGCCGGGCCGACGCCGTCGATCTCGGCGTCGTGGAGGAACCTGACGACCGCGAGGTCCGTCTCGACGTAGACCTTCGTCAGTCGCTCGCCTCGCTGCGTCAGGCTCCACCCCTCGGCGAAGCCGAAGCGCTCGAGCACCGTGCGCACACGCTCGAGCTGTTCCGAGAGCAACTCACGCGAACGGGGCGACGGCGCTGGCGCGTCGGTGCGACGACCACGCGCACGCTCGTCGAGGAATGCCTTCGACGGTTCGCCGAGCTCCCGCGCCTGCTGACGCCGCGCCCGGATCCGTGCCCAGGCCATGGCGATCCCCTGGTCCCGGGAGCCGTGCACCGCACGGAGGCGCACCTTGCCCTTGGGTCGCATCGAGGCGACGTGCCCCTCGTCGAGGCGATACACCCTGCCCGACTCCGAGGACGCACTGATCCGAAGCCCGCCACCGCGCCGCTGGGACACCCGCGTGATGAGCAGCAGCGCTCGCTCGGCACCGCCGCGCTCGCTCGGGACGCTCACCACCCGACCCGGCTCGATCCACTCAGCGCGCTCCGGCTGCGTCGTCGCCGCGACGACATCCTCGTTGCCTGCTCGCAACCGCGCCTGGCGCCGGACGACCTCGGCGTCTCGCTGGTACTGCGCGAATGAGAGATCGAGCAGCTCAGCTGCGCGCTCGGGCGTGTAGCGCTTCACGAGGTTCGCCGCCATGTTGTAGGTGGGACGGAACGAACTCGTGATCGGGTAGAAGTCCGCCCGGACGACGTGCGCGACGTCGCTGAAGGCGACCTGCGGACCCCACACGACGTAGCTGGTGCCGCGCTCGTCGATCCCCCGACGCCCTGCCCGTCCAGCGAACTGCGTGTATTCGCCGGGCTTGAGCAGCTGGTGGGACTCCCCGTCGAACTTGACCAGGCGCTCGATGACGACCGATCGGGCCGGCATGTTGATCCCCAGCGAGAGCGTCTCGGTCGCGAACACCACCTTGACGAGCGCGCGCTCGAAGCACGCCTCGACGACCTCGCGAAACGGCGGGATCATGCCCGCGTGGTGGGGCGCGATGCCCGCCTCGAGTCCCGCGAGGAACGGCGCGAACCCGACGGCCGCGAGGTCGCGCTCGGCCAACCCGTCGAGACGCTCGTCGACGATGCGCCTGATCGCGACCCGCTCGGCCGCGGTGGTGAGTCGAATGCCGGAGGCGACCACCTCATCGCGGGCGCGCTCGCACCCAGCACGGGAGAAGATGAACACGATGGCAGGCAGATCGCCCTCGTGAGCGAGGAACTCGACGAGCTCGATCCGATGGACCGTCCGAGCCCGAAGCCCGTCTCGGTAACGACTGCGCGCGAGCCAGGGTGGATCGAGCTGTGCCCCCTGGGGGTTCTCCCTCCCACCGACGAGGACCGGTATCGCGACCGGCGTCTCCGAACGCCGCGGCGTGTAGAGGTAGCGATGCTCGAGCGGGACGGGGCGGTGGGTCGCCTCCACGACGCGCGTCGTACCTCGAACGGCGGCCAACCAGCCAGCGAACTCCGCCACGTTCGACACCGTCGCCGACAACGAGACGAGGCGGACGCGGCGCGGCAAGTGGATGATGACCTCCTCCCACACCGATCCCCGGTACGGGTTCTGGAGGTAGTGGACCTCGTCGAGCACCACGACGTCGACGTCGTCGATCGCGGCTGGCGAGGCGTAGATCATGTTCCGCAGCACCTCGGTCGTCATCACGACGGCAGGCGCGTCCGGGTTCAGCGTGGTGTCCCCAGTGAGCAACCCGACGTGCTGAGGACCGAAGAAACGGGCGAGCTCGTGGTACTTCTGGTTGGACAGCGCCTTGAGCGGGGACGTGTAGAAGGCTCGCCGTCCCTGTCGAAGGGCCTGGGCCATGCCATAGAGCGCGACGATGGTCTTGCCGGAACCGGTGGGAGCGCTGACGAGGACGGAAGACCCTTCGTCGAGCGCCTCGAGGGCCTCGTCCTGGAACCGATCCATGACCAAGCCGAGCGTTTCGGCGAATCGGCTGCGGAAGGTAGATACCAGCGGAGCCTCCCCGTCGAGGACGAGCTTAGCCTCCGGCGTCGGCGACGCGTGCCCGCCGCTTGGTGAGCGCCGAACCGACCACGATCGACAGCTCGTAGAACACGAGGAGCGGCACCGTCATCGCGGTCAAGGAGTAGGGATCGTTACTGGGGATGAGGATCGCCACCACCACGATGATCCCGAGCCACGCGGGACGCCGGTGCCGCCGCAACGCGGCCGGACTCACCACGCCAGCGAGTTCGAGGCCGACCAGCACGACCGGGAACAAGAAGGCGACGCCGAAGGCGATCATGAGGATCAGCAACAGCGACAGGTAGCTCTGCGGCGTGTAGATCGCGTGCACCTGGGCGCCCGCGGCCGACTGGAAGAACCCGAGGGCGCGTGGATAGACCAACCACGCCACCACGCCGCCCGCCACGAACAGCGCGACCGACGACACGAGAAACCCCAGCGTCAGGCGTCGCTCGCCCCGCTTGAGGCCGGGAGCGACGAAGCGCCACAGCTCCCAGAGCACGATCGGGGAGGCGAGGAACAGCCCCGCCACCGCGGCCACCTTGAGACGGATCGCGAACCCATCGATCGGTCCGGTCACGTACAGCACGCAGTGCGGTTCGTGCTCGACCGTACACAACGGTTCGGTCAGGACCGACAACAGGTGCGGGTAGACCGCATAGGCCGCGATGGCGCCGATGGTGACCGCGACGATGGCGCGAATCAGGCGACGTCGCAGCTCCCGCAGGTGCTCCACGGTGGTCATCGCGTTGGGGTCGAGACGGCGCCGTCGTGGCCGCCGCAGCGCCACTAGTTCAGCTCCCAGGGTCCCGCCACGATCGATGCGGCGCCCGTCGGCGTCGCCGAGGAGGCCTGGCCAGGAGGGGGCGACGCCGGAGCCGCGGGGCCTTGGGCCGACGCACTCGTGGCGGGGCCCGAAGCCATCAGCCAGCGATCCAGGCCTCCTGGCAAACCGATGCGCAGCACGTCCTCGGGGATCCCGGCTGCGTGCGCGACCTCGCCGAGATGCTTCGCGACCCACTCCGTCGGCGACCGTGCGAGCGACCACAGCTCGCCCGCACGCCGCGCGACCGCCGGTAGGCGCTCGGGCCCGAGCACGATGAGCGCCGCGACGGCGATGAACAGCACCTTGGCCGGATCCACGCTGGTCCCTCCACGCCTCGTCAGGTCAGGCCCAGGCGATCGCGCACCACGGCCATCGTCGTGCGGGCGATGTCCCGGGCGCGCTCACGCCCCTGGTCGAGCACGCCCCGCAGGGTCGCCTCGTCGTCGCGCAGGGCCATGAAGCGCTCTCTCACCGGGGCGATGGCGGCCACCGCCGCCTCCGCGACCGCTTCCTTCAACGGTCCGTAGCGATCGAAGCGAGCAGCGACGCTGGATGCGTCGGTGCCCTCGAGCGCGGCGAGGATCTCGACGAGGTTGGTCACACCGGCACGGGACGGGTCGTCTGGCTTCCAGACGACCTCGGCGAACGAATCCGTACGAGCGCGGAGGAACTTGCGCCGAATCGTCGCGTCGTCGTCGGTCAGGAACACGATGCCCGCTTGCGAGGAGGAGGACTTGCTCATCTTCGACGTCGGCTCGGCGAGGTCCATCACGCGTGCGGCATGGGTCGGAAGCTGACCCTTCGGAACCGTGAAGGTCGGGCCATAGGCGCCGTTGAAGCGCTCGGCGAGGGTCCGCGTCAGCTCGAGATGCTGGAGCTGGTCCTCGCCCACCGGCACGACATCGGCCTGATAGAGCAAGATGTCCGCCGCCATCAGCGCGGGGTAGGTGAACAGCGACGCGCGCACCTTCGTCTGGCGAGCGGACTTGTCCTTGAACTGCGTCATCCGTGCGAGCTCGCCATAGGTCGCGGTCGACTCCATCACCCAGGCGAGTTCGGCATGCTCGGGCACCTCACTCTGCATCACGATGGTCGACTTCAAAGGGTCGATGCCCACCGCAAGGAAGGTCGCCACCAGCTCGTAACGCTGGCGCCGAAGCGCCGCAGGGTCCTGGTCGACGGTGAGGCTGTGCAGATCCGCGACGAGGAAGATGCACTCCGCCCGCTCCTGGTCGGCGAGAAAGTTCATGAACGCACCCAGCAGCGTGCCGAGATGACCCACGCCGGTGGGCTGCACGCCCGAGAGCACACGGTTCGCTCGCAGAGACTGCGTCACCGGCGTGAGTCTACCTGCACACGGCACATTCTCTTGGAGTCGCGTCGAGGTCGACGGCCGCAGCACTCAACACCGGCGCCGCGCGTGCCGATAGACCCTCTGTCACGGACGCGCGGTTGCGAAGGGAGTCGCCCATGCCGATCATCAAGGCCTCGTGCCCAGAGTGCGGGGACGTCGAGGTCGCGCCCGGGCGTGTCAAGATCATGCTCTGCTCCTCGAACGGCGAAGCCTCGTACACGTTCCGCTGTCCGAGCTGCGGGTTCATCGTCGCCAAACCGGTCGAACGGCGCATCGTCGAGGTGCTGGTCGCAGCCGGCGTACGGCTGCAGTTCTGGCGGCTGCCCGAGGAGCTCTCCGAACACCACGACGGCCCCCCACTCGACGAACACGATGCGGCATCGCTGCGCGACGCCCTCGAGACGCCCGGTTGGGTGGACTTCCTTCGCAAGGGCATCGCCGGCGAACGCGGGAACGCCTGACGCCCGGGCACAGCTACGACCGAACGACGTGTGCTTGGCTCGGCGGCCATACCACCGCGACGACCTCGCCCACGATGCTGGAGGCTGGCACGGGTCCAAAGATGCGCGAATCCACCGAATCGCCGCGATCGTCACCGAGCACGAAGTATTCGCCCCGCGGGATCGTCTGGGGCACGATGCCCTCCGTCCGATCGCCGCGAGGCAGATAGGGCTCCGCGAGGACCCGTCCGTCGACCACGACGTGCCCCCCGCGGCTGGCGATCGTCTGACCGGGCAGGCCGATCACCCGCTTGACGAGGTAGTCCGAGTTCGCCTCCCCCGGATCGTCGGCCGGTCGCCGAAGCACCACGACGTCACCGACCTCGATGGGGTGTGTGTCGAAGGCGAGTCGATCGACGAGGATCCACGACCCGGGACGGATGGTCGGTCGCATCGAACCGGTGGGGACGACGAACGGCGTGAGCACCCATGCGCGCACCGCCAGCACGGCCGCCACGACGAGGAGCGCCAGTGCGAGCCAGCCCGCTCGGCGACGGCGAGCCATCAGATCGAGGTCAGCAACCGATCCACGCGCTCGTCCTCGGACGCGAACGGATCCTTCAGCATCACCGTTCGCTGCGCCTGGTCGTTCAGCTTGAGGTGCACCCAGTCGACCGTGTAGTCGCGGTGCGCCTCCTTCGCTGCACGAATGAAGCGCCCCCGCAGCGCCGCCCGCGTCGTCGCCGGAGGTTCGTCGACGGCACGCTCGATGGTCTCGTCGTCGACGATCCGCGGAACCCGACCCTTGGCCTCGAGCCGAGCAAAGAGGCCTCGCTCGCGGCTGATGTCGTGATACTGCAGGTCCAGCAGCGACACCTGCGGATGCGACAGCGGGAGCTGATGACGCGCCCGAAAGGCCTCGATCAAGGTGAGCTTGGTGACCCAGTCCACCTTGCCAAAGAGCGCCTCGTGATCGTTCGCGCGCAGCGCCTTCAGCGCCTCGCGCCACATGTCGAGTGCGCGCGCCTCGTCCGCAGGCAGACCGATCCGCTCGTGGTAGCGCTCCGCCCGCTCGAAGTAGGCCTCTTGGATCTCGAGCCCTGTGAGTTCGCGACCGTTGACGAGCCGAACCGTGCGCTCGAGTTCGGTGTCGTGGGCGATCTCTCGGATGGCCCGAATGGGATTCTCGAGCGTGAGATCGCGGAGGACGACCTCCTCTTCGAGAAGACGCAGCACGATCGCCATGGCTCCGACCTTGAGGTAGGTCGCCCACTGCGACATGTTCGAGTCCCCGACGATCACGTGCAGCCGTCGATAGCGCTCGGCATCTGCGTGCGGCTCGTCGCGCGTGTTGATGATCGGACGTGACCGCGTCGTCGCCGAGGACACGCCCTCCCAGATGTGCTCGGCTCGCTGCGAGACCGCATAGAGCGGACCGCGCGAGGTGAGCAGCACCTTGCCCGCGCCGGCGATGATCTGACGCGACACGAGGAACGGGATCAGGACCTCGACGAGCCGGGTCAGGTCGTCGACGCGGACCGTGAGGTAGTTCTCGTGACAGCCGTAGGAGTTGCCGGCCGAATCGGTGTTGTTCTTCAACAAGAAGACGTCACCGCGGATGCCCTCTTCGCGCATCTTGGCCTCGGCAGAATGGGCCAAGGACTCGAGGATCCGCTCCCCCGCCTTGTCATGGGCGACGAGATCGCTCAGGGAGTCGCACTCTGGGGTCGCGTACTCCGGGTGGCTGCCGACGTCCAGGTACAACCGCGCGCCGTTCTCGAGGAACACGTTCGAGGAGCGGCCCCAGCTCACGACGCGCCGGAACAGGTAGCGAGCAACCTCGTCGGGACTCAGGCGACGCTGGCCACGCTGGGTGCAGGTGATGCCGTACTCGTTCTCGATGCCGTAGATCCGCCGTGCCAAGCGGGGCACTCAGGCACTCCCCTCCGGCTGATCGCCCAGCGCCTCGCGCACCTCGTCGACCTCGAGGCGTCGGAAGCAGCGACGCTCGCCTCGATCCTCGAGCACCACGACCTCGAGATCGTCGGCCCCGATCGGAGGACGTTGCCCACTGAGCGCGTCTCGCGCGCTCTGGAGCAGCCGCTCCCTCGGACCACTCGCGTCGTAGAGCGCACGGAAGCGCTCCGCGATCGCGTCGGCATCGCCCCCGAGCACAGCGAACTCGCGCTCGTCCATCACGGTGCCGTCGTAGAGGATCTGGAACAGCTGCGACTCCCGATGTCCGTTGCCGAGCTCCGCCACGAGGATCTCGACCTCGAGCGGCTTCATCTCGTGCGTGAACACCGTGCCAAGGTACTGCGCGTAGAGATTGGCGAGACTGCGAGCGTCGACGTCCTCTCGTGCATAGGCGTAGCCCTTGAGGTCGGCGTGACGAATCCCAGCGACGCGGAGCTGGTCGAACTCGTTGTACTTGCCGACGCCGCCGAAGGCGATGCGATCGTAGATCTCCGACAGCTTGTGCAGCGATCTGGACGGGTTCTCGGCGACGATAATGATGCCACCTTCCCAGACGGCGCCGATCAGCGCTCGTCCCCGAGCGATGCCCTTGCGGGCATAGTCCGCCCGATCCTTCATGAGCTGTTCGGGCGCGACGTAGAACGGCATGCTCATCGCCGCGCACCTCGCTCCCTCACGGCCTGGTCGAGTTCGACCGCGATCTCCTCGAGGCGAGCGTCGTCGATGCGCCGGTAACCCTCGCGGTCGATCACCGCGACCACCGGGAAGATGCCCCGCAGCGCATCGGGTCCACCGGTCGCGGCGTCCTCCTGGGCTGCTTCGTACAGCGCCTGGACCGCAAGGTGGACAGCCCCTGCCTCGTCGAGGCCGGGCCGCCATCCGAGCTTCAAGGTCGCGCGAGCATCACGACCCCCCGACCCGATCGCGTAGTAGGCGACCTCCTCGTAGCGGCCCCCCGCGACGTCGAAGGTGAAGATCCGACCCTCGCTGCGCTCTGCGTCCCAGCCCGCGAACAACGGCATCACCACGAGGCCCTGCATCGCGAGCGGGAGGTTCTGGCGGATCATCTGGGCGAGCTGATTGGCCTTGCCCTCGAGCGAGAGCGCCTTGCCCTCGACCTTCTCGTAGTGCTCGAGTTGCACTTGGAAGATCCGCACCATCTCGACGGCCGGACCCGCGGCACCGGCGATCCCGACGCCCGAGAAGCGATCGGCCGGGAAGACCTTCTCGATGGTACGATTGGCGATGAAGTTCCCCTCGGTCGCGCGACGGTCGCCAGCGATCACGACGCCGCCGGCAAAGCGCAGTGCCGCGATGGTGGTCCCGTGCGGCACCTGAGCGCCGAGCGAACCATCGCCCGACGTCGGCACGGTGCGAGCCGCGTCCCGCGAGACGAGTGCGGCAAAATCCGGCCCCGGGTCGTGCCGAGGGTCAAAGAGCGGTAACGCCAACCTTGCTCCATCCTTCCTCATGCTCAGGCCGACCGTCGTCGGCCCCGTGCTCAGGCCGACCGTCGTCGGCCCTCGAGCCCGTCAGTTCACCCGACCGCTACTCGCCACCCTTTTGGACGTAGTTGCGGACGAACTCCTCGGCGTTGTCCTCGAGCACCTCATCGATCTCGTCGAGGATGTCGTCGATCTCGGCCTTGAGCTTGTCAGAGCTCGCCGCGCTCTGCGTCGAGACCTCTTCGGCCTCCTCCTCGCGCTCCGTCCCACTCCGTCTGACCTGTTCGCGCTCAGCCACGATGATCACCTCACTAGGTATGTTAGGCCCCAAGCGCCTCGAGTAGCTCGTCCACCGAGCCCACCGACTCGAGGAGCGTTCCGACGAGTTCCTTCGTCCCTCGCAGTGGATCCATCATCGGCACGCGTCGAAGCGGATCGCTGCCGACGTCGAAGATCATCGAGTCCCAGTTCGCGGCTGCGACCTGGGACGGAAACCGCGCGAGGCACCGACCGCGAAAGTAGGCCCGAGTGCTCGGCGGCGGCTCCGTCGTCGCGCGCGCGACCTCCTCGTCGGTCGTCAGTCTTCGCATGCGAAGACGGCGCTGCAGCGATCGCTCCGGGCGGACATCGTGGTACTGCAGATCCAGCGCGGCGATCCTGGCATCAGTGATATCGAGGTGGTGTCGCTCCATGTAGCCCTGCACGAGGGACCACTTCGCGACCCAATCGAGACGATCGGCAAGACTCATGGGGTCGCGCTCGAGTGTGCCGAGGACATCCGTCCACTCCTCGAGGATCGCGTGGGCCTCGTCATCGCCACCGAGGGCCTCGCCGCCGAAGCGATCGAGCCAGCGCTCTGCGCGCTCTCGATAGGCCCACTGCACGTCGAGACCACGCATGGTGCGCCCATCGGCCAACGTCACGGTGGCCTTGAGCGTGGGGTCCCACGACAGGCGCCGTAGGGAGCCAACCGGGTCGACGATGGAGATCCCGAGGTCCTCGAGCTCACCGTCCTCGATCATGGCGAGCACCATGGCCGTGGTCCCGAGCTTGAGCCACGTGGCCACCTCGCTGAGGTTCGCGTCCCCGAGGATCACGTGCAAACGTCGGAAGCGCTGCGAGTCCGAGTGTGGCTCGTCGCGCGTGTTGATGATCGGACGCTTCAGCGTGGTCTCGAGCCCGACCTCTTCCTCGAAGAAGTCGGCCCGCTGGGAGAGCTGGAAGGGAACCTCGCGGATCGACACCCCCGGGGCTTCGGACCCGACCTTGCCGGCCCCGACCACGATCTGGCGCGTCACGAAGAACGGGACCAGCTCCGTGACGATCCGACCGAACGGAACCTGACGATCCATCAGGTAGTTCTCGTGGCAACCGTAGGAGTTGCCCTTGCGATCGGAGTTGTTCTTGTAGACCACGATCGCTGGTCCATGAGGGTTCAGTGCGGCGACACCAGCCATTGCTCGCCGCATCACCTCCTCGCCAGCCTTGTCGTAGAGGGTCGCCTCCCGCGGTGTGCGACACTCCGGCGAGGAATACTCCGGGTGCGCATGATCGACGTAGAGGCGAGCCCCGTTCGTGAGGACCGCGTTGACGAGGTGCGTCTCGAGCTCGATGTTGCCGCCGGTATCCACGCTGAAGCCCCTCGCGTCTTGGCCAGGCGACTCGTCAACGAAGTCCCAGCTCGTCCTCCCGGCGAGCTGGGCAAGGTAGCCGTTGATCAGACTCGAGGAGGCGGTGATGGGGTTCGCCTCCGGCACCCCCGGCACGGTGATGCCGTACTCGGTTTCGATGCCGAGAACCTTTGCGACCGCCATCGCACCTCCCTACTCGGTACCTACAGGTACTGACCGGTCGCGACGCGCTCGATGGCGCGCCCACCCGTCTGTCCCTCCTCCTCGTGGAGGAGGATCCGCATGAACACGATCCGCTCGCCCTTGCGCCCGGAGATCTTCGCCCAGTCATCGGGATTGGTCGTGTTGGGGAGATCCTCGTGCTCCTTGAACTCCTTCGCGATGGAGGCGAGGAGGTCATCGAGGCAGATGCCCCGCGACCCGCCCGCGATCTCGCGCTTGATGGCGAGCTTCTTCGCCCGTCGCACGATGTTCTCGATCATCGCACCCGACGAGAAGTCCTTGAAGTAGAGGATCTCCTTCTCGCCGTTCTGGTAGGTGACCTCGAGGAAGCGGTTCTCGTCCGATGTGGCGTACATGCGCTCGACGGTCCGCTCGATCATCACCGCGATGGCCTTCTCCGCATCGCCACCGCCGAGGGTCGTGACCTCGCCCGCATCGATCGGGACCTCCGGCGTGAGATAGCGCGCGAAGATCTCGCGTGCGGCCTGCTCGTCGGGCCGCTCGATCTTGATCTTCACGTCGAGACGACCCGGGCGCAAGATCGCCGGATCGATGAGATCCTCTCGGTTGGACGCGCCGATCACGATCACGTTGCGCAAGGCTTCGACGCCGTCGATCTCCGCGAGCAGCTGGGGAACCACCGTCGACTCCATGTCGGAGCTGATGCCGGAGCCTCGTGTGCGAAACAGCGAGTCCATCTCGTCGAAGAACACGATGACCGGAACGCCTTCCTCGGCCTTCTCGCGTGCGCGTTGGAAGATCAACCGGATCTGGCGCTCGGTCTCACCGACGTACTTGTTGAGGAGCTCGGGACCCTTCACGTTCAAGAAGTAGCTTCGCACGCTCCGGCCCGAGACCTGCTCGACCTTCTTGGCGAGCGAGTTGGCGACCGCCTTGGCGATCAGCGTCTTGCCGCACCCTGGGGGGCCATAGAGGAGGATGCCCTTGGGGGCGGGGAGCCGATAGTCGCCGAACAGCTCGCGGTAGAGGAACGGCAACTCGACGGCGTCCTGGATCTCCTCGATCTGCCGATCGAGCCCACCGATGTCGTGATAGGTGATGTCAGGGACCTCTTCGAGCGCGAGTTCGCTGACCTCGGGCCGTGGCAGTCGCTCGAGCACCATCGCCGAACGCGGATCCACCATGACCGAATCACCGACGCGCAGCGGCGGGTGCTGCAGATGACCAGCGACCTGCGCCACCCGCTCCTCGTCCGCCCGTCCGAGCAGGATCACACGACTCCCGTCGTCGAGCACATCCTTGACCGTCGCCACCTCTCCGATCACGTCGCTCCCCCGCACCGACACGATGGCGAACGACTCGTTGAGGACGACTTCCTGACCGACGCGAACCGCTGCCAGGTCGATCTCGGGGTGCACGGCCACGCGCATCTTGCGGCCCGTGGTGAAGACATCCGCCGTACCATCCTGGTTGGCCGCCAGGTAGACGCCGTACGCAGACGGGGGCTGCGTCAGCTTCTCGACCTCTTCCCTCAGGTTCTGGATGTGCTCTCGTGCCTGCTGCAGCGTGAAGGTCAGCTTCTCGTTCTTCGCCTGGGTCTGAGCCAACGCTCCCGACACCTCGAGGAGCTTCTCCTCCAGGGCACGAACTCGACTCGGTGCCTCCTCGACACGTCGGCGGAGTTCGCGCACCTCCTCCTCGAGCGCTTGGCGGGACTGCTGCTCAGCGTGCTCACGTTCCGGGGTCTCATCGCGTGGCATGGCTAACCTCCCTCCACCGCGACACTACCGCATGGGCACGACACCATGACACCGTCAACGGTCCCGCGCTCCCGTGATTCCCTGGGTGAGTACCCACTAGTCTCAAGTGGGCGACGTCAATCGATGGAGGGTTTCGATGAAGGTGTGGATCGACCAGGATCTCTGCACGGGCGATGGCCTCTGCGAGGAGATCTGCCCTCCCGTCTTCACGCTCCTCGACGACGGCCTCGCCTACGTCAAGGACAACGGCGAGGTCCTGAACAACCCTGGGGGCTCTGCCCAGATGGCCTCGGTTCCGGTCGAGCTCGAAGACGCCGTGACCGAGGCCAGCGAAGAGTGCCCCGGCGAGTGCATCTTCATCGAGGCGGACTGAACCCCGACAACTCGCAACCTTCGCCCCCCGCGGCGAACGCGGTCCCCGGCAGCGCGGATACGGGACGGATACGGGCCGAGAGACGAACGAACTCGTCGAGGTCGACGTTCGGGCCAAGGGTTGCTCCACCCACCGTCAGGGTCGACCCAGCGTACGACCCGTCTGGCCGCTCGCGTCGGCACGACTCGCCGGCCCCTCACGACATGCCTGAGACTGCGCAGAGAACGCGCCGACGAGGATGTGAGTCCTAGGGTCGGTCCTCCGTTTGGATGAGCTCGTCGTCGACGTCGCCGTCCGCGCTCTCGTCGAGCGAGCCGTCATCGACGACACCCGACACGCTGATCTCGCGCGGCCGTTCAGCGGCCAACCGACGCGCTCGAGGCGTGATGTGAGCCGACACGATGAAGCCGGTGTGTGCCACCATCCGCAGCTCCGGCCGAACGATCTCGCCCCGTGCCACCCAACGACGCTCGAGGAGCTCCCGGACCTCGATGCGGACGTAGCCGCTCGCCTCGAGCGCCTCCACCGTCTCGTGAATCTGGAGCGCGTTGGTCACGTAGGCGACGATGCGACCCCCAGGGGCGAGTTCTGCCCCGATCCAGGGGATGACCTCCCACGGATGGACCATGTCCAACACAACCCGGTCGTAGGGCCCCGGCGGAGCCACGTCGGCGAGTTCGCCAACGATGATCGAGACCCGCTCCGAGCCTCCGAGATGCGCCACGTTCTTCTCAGCACGTCGAGCAAAATCGGGCCTGCGCTCCACCGCCACGACCGACGCACCGAGCCGAGCGAGCCAGACCGTCAGGCCCCCAGACCCGACACCGCACTCGAGGACCCGCTGACCAGGGGCGACATCGAGCGCGCCGAGGATGGCCAGCGCGTCCTTTGGGTAGATGATCTGTGCGCCCCGGGGCATGTGGACCACCGTCTCGGCGAGCGTCGGACGTACGGCGAGGATCCGCTTGCCCTTCGAGGTCACGACCGCCTCACCCGGCTCGTGACCGACGAGATCACCCATCGCGACCTCACCCACGGCCGTGCGCACGACGCCGGCCTCGGTGAGTTCGGCCACGGTCTCGCGACCGCGATGGTCGACCAGCAAGACCGAATCGCCGACCTGGAATGCCCCGCTCACCGACGCTCGCGCAGTCGCAAGGTCACCGGGCCACGGGAGAGATCGATGCGCGCCGTTCTCGTACGCCGACCCAGGCGTCGATCGATCCAACGCAGCGCGACGATGCCCCACACCACGCCCGCCACTGGCCCGCCGAGCCCCAGCACGGTACCGACGAGGCGGGAACGCTGTCGTCGAAGCGACCGCAGCACGCGCCGGGATGCAGCCATCACAGGCGAGTGATCTCGAGGACGCTCGAACGACGACCCCGCCGGTAACCGAGCACGAACGCGACGACCACGACCGCGGCGACCGCGATCCCGGCGACGCCAGGGACCGCAGGCCGCACCGCACTGGCGGAGCGAGACGCCTGCTCAGTCAGCGAGCGAATGCGCTCCTCGACGTCGCTGAGCGTTACCCGGCCTTCGGTTGCCATGTGTCCTCCCGCCTTACGCCTTCGCCCGGCGCCCAATGCGCGCTGCCGCGATCGCCACCACAACTGCGAGCACCACGACCACGATCACGTACGGGAGCCAGTCCAGATGGCCGGCGAAGGTCGTTCCCGTCTCGGTCTGGAGCAGCCGCAACAGTCCGATCCCCGCCAGCACGAAGCCGCCGGCAGCGAGCACAGACCCAACGAGGCCCCACACGACCATGGCACCGATCGCGCGGAACGGATCGACGGTCTCTTGCTTGAGGTAACGCCCGACGACCCGGAGGACGTCTCGAACCTCATCTGCCTCGCGCATCCACCCTGCTC